>CAZDZB010000186.1:0-3387 GCA_964509795.1 uncultured Christensenellaceae bacterium
ATGGGGGGAAATACTCATAAAGGTTGAAAAAACACCTGTTTTTATAGGGGAAAATACTCATTGCAGGCGGTAAATATTCAGATTTTTATTTAAACCCGGCAATAAATACGGCCAAAAAATAATTGAAAATTTCCCCCTCTATATTATAGCATTGCAACAGCTGTTATATTGTATTAATTCAGGTCTGGCAGGTTCTTAAAATGAAAATTTTTTCTATTACATGTCTGCTGGCTTCATTTCTTGCAGTGAAAAGTGCAATCAAAGTCTGCATGCTTAACCGGAAGTCACCTGTAAACATAACCTTTTCACTCTTTACACTGAGCTTCGCAGCAAGCTGCTTCTGCCTGGCCAACAGCTCGGGGGCATCCAGCTATGAAATATCAGCTTTATGGTATAAAGTCAACATCCCCTTTGGAATTTTTCTACCAGGGCTGGCCCTTCATTTTTCCATGTTCCTTGCAGGAAAGAACAAAACCGCAAAGAACCCCCTGGTAATTTTTGCCATATACATACTGCCCGTTTTTTTTATTATCATGATGCTGTTTTTCGGTTACTTTAATGCCGATTTCAAACACACGGCATGGGGATGGGATTCCGACATAGATTACTTTTCAGGATATAACTGGGTCTTTGTTATGCTTTACTCGTTACCGAACCCCCTGAGTGTTTATTATATATGGATCTGGCATAACAGGGCTGAAAACGATTACCAGATTAAACAGGCATCATCACTTATTCCAGCCTATATTTCCGGCATGATGGCAATAATATTCAATCCCCATTTCTGGTATATCGAAGGCCATGAGACATTGAATTTTATGTTAAACATGTCATCTGTTATCGCATTTTTGCTTTTTCTGGCAGGCACACTCAGGGCCGTAAACAAATTCAGTTTTATGAAAATCAAGCCTGAAAGCAGAATCGATACCCTGATTAACGGAATAAAAGATCCGGCAATGATTACAGATATTCAGGGGAAAATAATATGCTGTAACAAAGCTGCGTTTACATTTATCAGCGACAAGATTGACGGTTCTATCAGCAATATTCTGGCTTTTAAAGCTATACCTGAGACTCTAAGAAATTCCCTGATAGAATTTATGAACGAAAATAATTCTGAAAACGAGGCAATATACAGTAATATCAGGGATTATCAGACCGACAGAAAGCATATTGTGTCTGTAAAAAAAATTTTCATAAATGACGATAAGCCCGGCGGACTACTCTGGTTAATAAAAGAGGGCAACAGTATTTCATCATTTATTGAAAAATACAAAGTCACTCACAGACAAATGGAAATTATAAACTATATATTGTCCGGATCTTCGAATAAAGAAATTTCACATAAACTCGGAATATCTGAAAGAACTGTTGAAAATCATATTTTTAACATTTACAATAAAACCGGAGTTGATAACAGGGTTGAACTGTTCAATACCGCGGTTAAATACGGCATTATTTCACATCAATATGAAGCATAATGATACTGTTGCGCGGTCATAGATTACAAAGGCGGGCTTCCCTGTACCTGAACTGACATATCGGAACATGCAGGCTGTAAAATAATTGCCATGTTCAAAGAACGGTGTTTAATCCGGAAGCAGGCCGTATTTCTGTGAAAGATTGTAAAGTTCCATTTTATTGTCAATTCCGAGTTTATTATAGATATTAAAGATGTGGTTTTCAACTGTCTTTTCCGCAAGCCCTGTTTTTAAGGCGATCTCCCTGTTTGTCATTCCGGAAAGGACCATTAAGAGTATATCAATCTGCCTGCCTGTTATGCTGTATTTTTCTCTGAAATGATTTACGGAGTTGTCCTCTTTCATAAAAACAAGCACGCCCGCAGTGTCACCCCTATCCGCGCTGCTGATTGACTTCATGCTGATACAGAAAGACCCGCTGTCCTTTTTATTAAGTGATATGCCGCATTTTATGCTGCTCCTTGGTTCAAGCCCGGAAGCTGTTCTTTCCAGCATTATTTTAACAATTACCGGGGATTCGAAGATATCGGCAAAATGTCCTGTCTCATCGCACTTTCCGGCTATCAGTTCGCCCGCTTTTTTATTGTAGTGAATTATTTTCCCGCTGCCTTCTACAAGTAAAACAGGGGCATTAAGGCCATTAATAATGTCCCTGGCAGGACTGGCCGAACTGATCTTCATAAAGCTGTATTTTGCTATTGAATAACGGATACCAACAATAAAAACAATAAAAAGAAAGGAGCCAGCCAGGTCACAGAGAAGATTAAGCGGTTCATTGTTTTCTATATGAATAAAATAGGGACTTAACAGAAGACCTGCCTGGCCTACTATGTAAGGGAACAGGACTGACCCTGAATGTATTCTGTCAATTTCGTTAACAGCCCTGTACCGCCATATAAAAATTATCAGCAAACCGGCAAGTGTTATAAGGTTGCCGTATATCATAAAAATAATCGCGTGACTGCTGTTAACAGTAACCACTGTTTCCCATCCCCAGCCTGTCATATAAAAAAATGACAGGAAATAATCATACCTGGATATCACAACCATAAAAATAACTGCAGGGACATAGAGTAGTGCGATAACAGGCGGACTCAGCGCTATCCTCTTCCGTGTTATGGATAATGAAAAATGAAGTGTCAGTGGCGGCCCCAGGCACGCGGAAACAATACTTAAATTATACCACCACTGACACGTCTCGCAGTTATCAGCGCCTGACATCATGAACAGAATAAATGTAAAAATCGCGACATTAGCGGTAAAAAAAAAGTAGATAATATTTGTTGCTGAACGCAGGTTAAGACGTAAAACATAAATTGCGCTTTCAAATGTAATCAATGCGGTTATAAGATAAACGGTTTCTTTCAGGTTCACAATTGATCCCCCGGTATAAATTACCGGCAGAGAGGCTGTTCTGTTTAAAGGCCTAAACAGAGCCTGCGCTTATCGCACCATTCGCCGGGTGAAAACACAATCCGGTTTCATGATATAGCAACACAAAACCGGCCGGGATGTTACAGGGGAATTCACGATTCTACTCAAATCTCTATCCCCTGATACTGCGGGTAATTATTTCAGCATGAAGCGTATCTGTTCTCCGGTAAATACTTTATTTCACCTGAACCATGCGTTGCCATTTATGCAACACATTTTCCACGTAACATAGACATATTTTTGGCCCGCTTTACTCATTCCCATGCACCTGCCAGCGCTGCCCCACTTTTACCGCCTGCCCGAAACAGCGGACGTGAAGTTAACAGCGTCTGTTATTTTCCCCCTGGACCATTGGGCCGGCAATCCCCCTTGATATTAAATTATTGACTTTATCACTGGAAAAACCTTTTAATGGGATATATTTTATAGAAGTCACGGGAATAGTGCTCAGTGATTTATAAAAACCTACAGG
>CAZDZB010000187.1:0-1914 GCA_964509795.1 uncultured Christensenellaceae bacterium
AACAGCGGAGCAATCACAGTGGTTTTGGCAGTTACTTTATTTATCGGTTTAATAGTGGGCATTATAGCATTATTTTCTTTCCTTCCGAAAAAGAACGCCGGAAAATACGACGGTTTTACAAAATACCTTTACGACTTTTTGAATTTTGATAAGTATTGGTTTATTTCAATTGTCAAAGTTTTGTTCATCGCTCTGGCAACAATGTGCTTATTGGGCGGATTCATCGTTCTGTTCATAAACTTCTTAACTGGTCTGGGACTGATCCTGGGCGGTATCATAATCAGAATTACAACCGAACTCACAATGGTTCTTATGAACATCGGAAACAATGTATCACAAATAAAGGATGAAGTTACTAAAAATCAACAACCCTAATATTTAAAAAAACTTTTTCAATATTGACATAACAATAACGCTGCTTAGGATATATTTATAGCAGCGTTTTTATTATTTTTATAAATAATTAGAAATATTTCGGATATTTGCTACTGCAGATAACCAGCATAATAAATTTGCCGTACTTGTTTGTTGAATTAAAATTAAGTTTAGTTTATAATATACCAAATAACTTGTGCTAATTCCCATTTAAATATAAAATATTGAATCAAAAGAGTTAATATAGGTTAATTTTCGTTTTTATGAAAGGATTAAATATGGCGGTTATCAAAGAACAAGTCAAATACATTGCCTCCCTTGCCAAGCTTAAAATAGATGAAAAAGACTTGGATGCTTTTACAAAGGAAATGGAGCAAATAATTGAATTTGCGGATTCATTAAATAAAATTGATACAGACGGAATTGAGCCTACTGCACACATTCAGGGAATTGAAAATGTCCTGCGCGAAGACGGAGAGCCGGTAAATTTTGAAACCTCAAAGCTTCTGGCCAACGCTCCTCAAAAGTCAGATTCATGTTTTTCGGTTCCTAAGGTGGTGGAATAATGTATATATTAAACTTGTCTGCAGTGGAAATCGCAAAAAAAATAGCCGCGAAGGAGCTCTCGGCCGTTGAAGTAACCAAGGCATATCTTAACGTAATAAAAAATACCGATAACGATATAAACGCATGGCTTTATGTGAATGATGATGAGGCATTGAAAAGCGCCCAAAACGTGCAAAAGAAAATAGACGCCCTGCTTAAGCAAGGCAAAAAACTGCCGTCTCTTGCGGGAGTTCCTATCGGAATTAAGGACAACATTTGCACAAACGGAATTAAAACCACGTGCGCATCTAAAATGCTCTATAATTTTATTCCGCCTTATGATGCGACAGCTGTCAAAAAAACAAATGAAAATCTCATGGTTGTTTTAGGCAAAACAAATATGGATGAGTTCGCCATGGGCTCATCCACCGAACATTCAGCGTTTAAGCAGACAAAAAATCCTTGGGATATAAATCGTGTACCCGGCGGCTCATCAGGCGGAAGCGCGGCAGCAGTAGCTTGCATGCAGGTTCCTTTGGCATTGGGTTCAGACACAGGCGGCTCTATCCGCCAGCCGGCAGCATTCTGCGGAGTAACAGGGTTAAAGCCCACCTATGGCACAGTATCCAGATATGGCCTGGTTGCTTTTGCTTCATCATTGGACCAAATAGGCCCATTAGCAAAAGATGCCAAAAGCTGCGCCGCATTGTTTGATGCCCTAAAAGGCCACGACGCAAAAGATACCACGTCATATGACCGGGAATACGAAAGCACATATGATGAAATAGACAATTTTAAAAAACCAGTAATCGGTATACTTTCTGAATATATGGGTCCAGGCGTAACCAATGATATTAAAAACGCAGTGCTTGCTGCTAAAACAAAATTTGAAAATCTTGGCTGTAAAGTGGTCGAAATCTCAATTCCTGTTTTAAATCTCGCGCTTCCTGCATACTATATTTTATCATCGGCTGAAGCTTCATCAAATCTTTC
>CAZDZB010000187.1:2014-3343 GCA_964509795.1 uncultured Christensenellaceae bacterium
TTTTGCTTTCGCCCACCACTCCAACCACTGCGTTTAAGACAGGAGAAAAATTAAATGACGCCATGAACATGTATCTTGCGGATTTATGCACTGTATCTATTAATATAGCGGGACTCCCGGCGGTTTCATTCCCGGGTGGATTTGACCAAAATAACCTGCCGATAGGACTGCAAGTGATAGGAAACAAATTTACAGAAAGCCTGCTGCTTTCTACGGTAAATGCATTCCAAAACGAAACAGAATTCCACAAAGCCTGCCCGGCGGATAAGGGAGGTGCAAAGCAATGATAAAAGGATACGATATAACAATCGGGCTGGAAGTCCACTGCGAATTAAACACCAAAACCAAGGTTTTCTGCAGCTGTAAAAACGAATTTGGCGGCGAACCCAATGCCCATACCTGCCCGGTGTGTTTGGGTATGCCGGGAATGCTGCCTGTTTTAAACAAGCAGGCAGTTGAAAAATGCGTGCTTGCAGGCTTTGCCACAAACTGCACAATTAACGACATTGCCCATATGGATAGAAAAAACTATTTCTATCCTGACTCACCAAAGGCGTATCAGATATCCCAGCTGTATCATCCTTTGTGCTCTAAAGGATTTTTGAAGTTCACCTATACTGATGAAGACGGCAAAAAAACTCAAAGCCAGGTAAGAATAGAAAGAATACACCTTGAAGAAGACGCAGGTAAGTCAATTCACGATGCCTGGGGCAAATCATCTTTGCTTGATTTTAACCGCTGCGGCGTTCCCTTAATTGAAATTGTAACTTACCCTGACATGACATCCGCTGAGCAGACCTGCGCTTTTTTTGAAGCTCTTCGTGCTAGGCTTCGTTTTGCAGGGGTTTCCGACTGCAAAATGCAGGAGGGTTCACTGCGTGCGGACGTTAACCTTTCAATAAAACCCGTCGGAAGCGATACTCTCGGAACCAGAACCGAAATGAAAAATTTAAACTCGGTGAAGGCCATATACAGAGCAATTCAATCCGAGGCCAAACGCCAGGCAGAAGAGCTTTCCCAAGGCAAAAAAATAACCCAGGAAACCAGAAGATGGGATGATAACAAAGGAAAAAGCCTTCGCATGAGAAGCAAGGAAGAAGCCAACGACTACAGATATTTTCCTGACCCTGACCTGACGCCAATATTAGTAGCTGATGCATGGAAAAACCAGCTTAAAAATTCCCTGCCGGAAATGCCTGATAAAAAAATGCAAAGATATATGGCTGAATACGGCCTTCCGGAATATGATTCCCAAATACTCACCTCGGACCCTGATATTTCTCTTTTCTTTGAAGAAGTGTTAAAATATACTGAAAACATTAAAAGCGT
>CAZDZB010000188.1:0-3310 GCA_964509795.1 uncultured Christensenellaceae bacterium
GAAAGATTTGAGAAAAGGAAGTTAGGATTTATGGGAACTAAATTTACTAATCATATAATTATTTTGGGCTGGAATGCTTTTGCTGAGGATGTAGCGTCTCAATTGGTGGGCGCAGGCAAAAAAATAGCAATAATGACAGAAAATAAGGATAATATAGATTTAATATATCAAAAATTTGATAAGAAAGACGTATTTGTCTGCTTTTCTGAAATCAACAGGTATTTGTCCCTTGATTTGCTCAACATTGATAAAGCCCAGGTTTTGTTTTTAAATTACGGGGATGATTCCGAAAAGCTGGTTGAAATATTAAATATTAAAAAGCAATATAATGATGCTAAATTCGTAGTAATATTGGACAATCCGGATTTGAAGGACACTTTTGTAAGCGCGGGTGTAACTTATGTAATGTCAAAAAACGAAATTGCATCAAAACTCGTTGCAAGCTATATTTTTGAGCCTGCTGTTGCGGACTACGAAAAAGACTTGCTTTCATCATCGGTGAGTGAATTGGAATATGACATTCAGCAATATGTAGTTACTAATGAAAATCCATATGTAAAGAAAAATTATGGTGAAATGTTCCTTGAATTGAAAAATAAATATAATATTATATCTATCGGCC
The DNA here is from genome assembly GCA_964509795.1 of uncultured Christensenellaceae bacterium. Taxonomy (GTDB): domain Bacteria; phylum Bacillota; class Clostridia; order Christensenellales; family UMGS416; genus JAFGUF01. The sequence goes on from CAZDZB010000188.1 coordinate 623, forward strand.
TTAATAAAACTACTGAAAATGGAAAGCAGTTAATGAAGTCTCCGGAAGATGATGTGATGGTTGAGGCGGGCGACGATGTAATAGTGATTGCCAATGGAGCGACCGAGAAAATAATGCAGCAGGTCTTCAAAGTGCAGGAAGGCGCCTAATAAAAATACTTATTTTATTTAGCAAGTTGACACAAAAGTTAAAATTGTGTATTATACTAAAGAATTGAATAATACGTTGATTGAGAATGAAGTTACGGTGATTTTTTCAGCGAGCTGCCGGCGGTGAAAGGGCAGCAAATTAAAGTAACTGTGGCACTCATGAGTATATGGTTTTGTTAAGTGGCAGCCTTTGGCTGCAAGAAGGGTGGAACCGCGAGAGTGAAAGCTATCGTCCCTTTGTTGGGATTGAGGCTTTTTTATTTTTTACTTATTTAATGGAGGAAGATTTGATGGCAGTTAAAAGCATGGACAAATTAGTAGCTATGTGCAAAAACAGGGGATTTATATTTCCGGGGTCTGAGATATACGGAGGCCTAGCCAATACGTGGGATTACGGCCCTTTGGGCGTGGAGTTCAAAAACAATGTTAAAAGAGCCTGGAGGAAAAAATTCATTCAGGAATGCCAGTATAATGTCGGATTAGATTCAGCTATATTGATGAACCCTGAAACATGGGTAGCCTCCGGACACGTAGGCAATTTTGACGACCCTCTGATGGATTGCAAAAACTGCAAAGCCAGATTTAGAGCTGACAATCTTATTGATGATTACTGCCGGGAAAAAGGCGAAGAAGTAAACGCGGACGGCTGGAGCAATGAACAGATGGAAAAATACATTGCCGATAATAATATTGTATGTCCGGAATGCGGAGAACATAATTTCACCAATATAAGGCAGTTTAATATGATGTTTAAAACATTCCAGGGTGTCACAGAAGACAGCGCCAATCAGATATATCTGCGCCCTGAAACTGCGCAGGGCATCTTTGTCAATTTTAAACACGTGCAGAGAACCACAAGAAAAAGGGTGCCTTTCGGAATAGCCCAGATAGGAAAATCTTTCAGAAACGAAATAACACCTGGGAATTTCACGTTTAGGACAAGAGAGTTTGAACAGATGGAACTTGAATTTTTCTGTCGGCCAGGAACTGACCTGGAATGGTTTGCGTATTGGAAAGAGTTTTGCATGAATTGGATTCTTAACCTTGGCCTGGATGCGGAAGCCTTGCGTTTCCGTGACCATTCGCCTGAAGAGTTAAGCCACTATTCAAATGCGACAAGCGATATAGAATTTCTTTTCCCTTTCGGATGGGGAGAGCTTTGGGGCATAGCGGACAGAACGGACTTTGACCTTAAAGCCCACGCAGAGCATGCGAACGCAAACATGGAATATTTAGACCCGGTAACAAATGAAAAATATGTACCATACTGCATTGAGCCATCCCTTGGTGCTGACCGCGTAGCGCTTGCTTTCCTGGCTAATGCCTACGAAGAAGAAGAACTGGAAAACGGCGAAATACGCGTTGTAATGAAGCTGCACCATGCGCTTGCTCCTTATAAAATTGCAGTGCTGCCACAGCAGAAAAAGCTGGCTGAGCCTGCAATGGAGCTTTATCACAGCCTCTCGCATCATTACATGGTTGATTACGATGTAACAGGCTCATTGGGCAAAAGATACAGAAGGCAGGATGAGATAGGAACACCATACTGCATAACATATGATTTTGACTCTGTGGACGATGACTGCGTAACAGTGCGCGACAGGGACACAATGGAGCAGGACCGTGTACCGATAAGCGAACTGAAAGCGTATCTTGACGCAAAATTGGACTATTGATTATAGGAGGTAAACATGCAGCTGGGTATTGTAGGGCTTCCTAATGTGGGCAAAAGCACTCTTTTTAACGCCATAACCAAAGCCGGAGCGCAGGCCGCAAATTATCCGTTCTGCACTATTGAGCCCAATGTGGGAATAGTGCCGGTTCCGGATGAAAGGCTTGACAAGCTGGCGGAAATATACAATCCAAAGAAAGTGACCCCCGCAGTCGTGGAGTTTTTAGACATTGCAGGGCTTGTGAAAGGCGCATCAAAGGGAGAAGGCCTGGGCAATCAGTTTTTGTCCCATATAAGGAGCGTTGACGCTATTGTTCAGGTGGTAAGGTGCTTTGAAAATGACAATGTAACGCATGTTGACGGAAGCATTGACCCTGTAAGAGACATGGAGACCATTATGATTGAACTCATACTGGCGGACATGCAGACAGTCGAAAAAAGAATTGACAAAACTAAAAAGCAGGCAAAGTCAGGCGAAGCTAAAGTAAAAGCAGAGCTTAAAGAGCTTGAAGGAATTTTGGAAGGGCTTTCCCATGAAAAGCCCGCCAGGGCACTTGACTTGACAGATGAGCAGAGAGAACTTTGCGAAGACATGTTTCTGCTCACCATAAAGCCAACTATTTATGCAGCCAATGTTGCCGAGGATGATTTGGCAACAGGCAATGATATGGTGGAAAAAGTGAAGGCGAGAGCGGCCGAAGAAGGCGCAGAGACAATTGTGGTGTCTGCGGAAATTGAGTTTGAAATATCGACAATGGACAAAGAAACAGCGGACATGTTTTTAATGGATTTGGGAGTTGAAAGCTCAGGGCTTACTAGATTGATACAAAAGTCATATTCACTGCTTGGGCTTATTTCATACCTGAC
>CAZDZB010000189.1:0-3254 GCA_964509795.1 uncultured Christensenellaceae bacterium
GCGAACTCATCATATCGATCATGTAGATTTTTTTTTCTTTCAGCAAGTCTCTGATTTCATTTGCGACATCTTTATTTGACTGCATGATGTCTTTAAGAATTTGTATTTCCATAAATCCCTCCAGTTTGTTCAAAGTATAACAAGAAACATTTTCACACTGCATTTTCATATTATATAAAACTTATTAATGACATGATGAAAAGTTACAGTGTGAAACTGTGTATACTCTTTTTTTCATCGTTTTATCATTGTAATAAATGTGCATTAAACACTGTGTTACTTTTTATGAATGAGTGTTAAAGTGTCAATATTTTTATGGTAATATTGTAAATTATTCGTTTTTTATTCTCCTGTGCAACAGGAGCAAGTTTTTGATATGTGGTGTAACTTTTTAAAAAAAGGGCAATAATGTAATCCGCCAGTTTTGAGAAGTTATAAGTGGTAAAATTTTGTTGTGGTAATGCTGTTGACAAAAACAATAAGTAAAGCACATAAGCAGTTAATAATAATGGCTAAAAATATTTTGTTCTATACAGGGAAATGTAATTCAGTTAAGAAACAGAGAGACGAATCTCAAGAGGATAGATATCATGAGAAGATATTATCAGATACGGGTAAAAGGGATTGTACAGGGAGTCGGCTTTCGTCCATTTATATATCAGCTTGCCCATGAACATGATATAAATGGCAGTGTTATTAATGATACTGCCGGAGTTTTTATTGAAGCAGAAGGTGATGAGCAAAATCTCAATTCTTTTATAAGAGATATTGAGTTACAAGCTCCTCCTCTTTCGCATATTACAAGTTTGGAAAAGCAGGAAGGAGAGCGCAAAGGTTTTCACCGTTTTAGCATTGATAAAAGCCGGGATGCAGGAGAACGAATGGTTTTTTATTCTCCTGATATTGCTGTTTGCACTCAGTGTCTTGATGAATTTTTTGATACTCATGACAGGAGGTACCATTACCCTTTTATAACCTGCATTAACTGCGGTCCGCGATTCAGTATCGTACGTGACATACCGTATGACAGGCCCTTTACAGCAATGGATGTCTTTCCCATGTGTGAACAATGTAATGAAGAGTATCAAAATGCACAGGACAGGCGATTTCATACTCAACCGAATGCCTGCCATGATTGCGGTCCTCACATGTTTCTTCACAGCGCCGACGGCACGGTGTTAAGCGAAGATATAGAAACAGTAGCCGGTAAAACAGTGGAACTACTGAAACAGGGACGAATAGGGGCTCTCAAGGGAGTAGGAGGATACCACCTTGCGGTTGATGCATTAAACAGTAATGCGGTTACAGAACTTCGCAGAAGGAAAAAACGTCCCTTTAAACCATTCGCGCTGATGGCAGGCAGCCTGGAAGTTGTAGAGGAATTTCTGGAGGTCTCAGAGCCAGAAAAGGACCTTCTCGTATCGAAAGAACGCCCCATTGTTCTGCTTAAAGAAAAGAGCAGAAAGGTCTCACGTGAAGTGGCTCCGGGAATAAGCTGGCATGGCATCATGCTCCCCTATACGCCATTTCACCATCTGTTATTCTCGTTGGAACCAAATATGATTCTTGTCATGACAAGCGGTAACCTTTCCGATGAGCCGATAGTCTATCGTGATGATGAGGCTTTTTTAAGGCTCAGAGCCTTTGCGGATTTTTTTGTGTCATACAACCGTGAAATAATCGCACCAAATGATGATAGCGTTCTTTTTGTGGAACTGGGTAAACCTCTCTTAATACGACGCTCCAGGGGATATATCCCGATACCATTTCCGTCTAAGAAAAATACCAGGAACATATTAGCCGTAGGAGGGGATCTTAAAAATAGTTTTGCCGTGGCCCGGAATGAATATGTTATCATGAGCCAGTATCTGGGGGATATGGCTGATGCAATGACACATAGGACGTTTAAGCAGACCGTGGACCATTTCGTCAGGATCTTTAATTCATTTCCTGATGTCATTGTTTCAGACCTGCACCCGGGATATATTACAACACTTTTTGCTGATGAATTTGCATCGAATAAGATAGAACGAATAAAAGTGCAACATCATCATGCACATATAGCCTCTGTGATTGAAGAAAAAGACATACAGGGAGATGTTATCGGTATTGCATTTGACGGGACAGGATATGGCACGGATGGAACACTCTGGGGCAGTGAGTTCCTCATCGTTAATAGAAAAGACTTTATTCGTGCGGGTCATTTTAAAAATTTTACTCTACCAGGAGGGGAGTCTGCTATTAAGGACGTATGGAAGATCGGGTTGTCATTACTCTTTCAGTCATACGGTGATTCCTTTCCGGTATTTAAGAAGGACGCAACAAGCAGCATTATTATTGATATGATAAAAAAAGGAATTAATTCACCGCAAACATGCAGTATTGGCAGGCTTTTTGATGGAATATCGTCTATTTTAGGGATATCAAACTCTGTTACCAGTGAGGCTGAAGCAGCAATGTTGCTTGAAGAAGCTGCCCAGAGGGGAAGACCCGAACCAGAACCATATCTTATACCATGGTCAGGGAGTGATACTTTAATTATTGATACCGAAGATCTTGTACGGTATGTTGTTTCTCTTTTGCAATCAGGCATGGACATAGATGATATCGCAGCCGCATTTCATCGTTCCCTTTCACTTACAACACTGGCTGTTGTACAGGAACTTCGCAAGGAATATGGAATTAATAAGGTTGTATTAAGCGGTGGTGTTTTTCATAACAGGATACTTTTGAAAGAGATTTATACATATTTAAGAGATGGTGAGTTTGAGCTATTTATTCCTTCAAAAGTCCCGGTTAATGATGGATGTATCAAATAGCGATTGCACGAGAGCACATGAAGTAGAGCAATATGATTAATTATATTTTATGTATTGAGCTATATCATCTTTATAAAAACAATAACAATGGTTACGCATATTATATTAAAAGGTAGTATTTGTATAAATAAAATAGATAATTGACCTTTATGTATATGCTAGTATTATGCTTGTATGAGGATTTCAAGGTTATTTCTCAAAAATGGGGGGCATGTTGTCTCCCGCCCGCCTTTGGCGGGCGGGAATCGTTCTCGTCCCCTGAAAATGAGAAGTTACATTTCAAGGCTATACATTTGTCAAAGGGGGATACGGGTATGCAAGGTAACAATGAACATAATCACATTCATTCACATGTACATGAACACGAACATAGACATGGAGACTTGATCCATACCCATGAGCATGCTCATGCTCATAAGCATCAACATTCACATA
>CAZDZB010000190.1:0-3196 GCA_964509795.1 uncultured Christensenellaceae bacterium
GGTCAACAGAACTTTACAGGCGGGCCCTGCTCTTTGCGGCACATGCACATTCAGGACAGAAGATTCCCGGCACCGGACTTCCATACATTATTCACTGCGTTAATGTTTGCAATGAAGTACTGCACGCTGCGCTGCTTCGCAAGGACACAGACACCGATCTGTGTGTCACATGCGGGCTGCTCCACGATATTGTAGAGGACACAGAAACACCCGCAGGTTTATTACAGGAAAAGTTTGGTAACCGGGTTATTTCCGGGATACTTGCTCTCACAAAAAACAAAAACCTGCCAAAAGATAAACGCATGGCAGACAGCCTTAACAGACTAAAAGAACAGCCCGTTGAAATCCAGATGGTGAAGATGGCAGACCGTATAGTAAACCTTGCACCTCCTCCGCAGTACTGGACAAAAGAAAAAATTTCCAGCTACAGTATCGAAGCTGTTGAAATTTACGAAGCACTTAAAAATGCCGACAAAAATCTGGCAGATAAACTGATTAAAAAGATTGAGTCATACAGACAGTATACGGTTTAATGACATGAAAAATGAAAAAAGGTGTGCTCTGACCCTGTTTGGTTTTTTCATGTCAAAATCCCAATTCGAATTAAGGCTCTGACCCCAAAATCCTGTTTCCACAGACAAATCCCTATTTAGCTAAAAAAATGCTCTGACCCCAATTTTTTTTCATTAATAATCACTTCGCAACGTATTAACTGTAATAATGCAGATAATATTTAAGGAGCAATACAATGGCAAGAGCATCCAGAATTATTCTTCAGGAAACAACATACCACTGTTTTACACGATGCCGTGGATGTAAAAATCTTTTCAACAGAAGCTATACTAAAAAATTTCTGGTTGATGCAATTAACATGTGTCATGAAAAATATAAATTCGAACTGATCGCAGTTGAACCTGTTGGGAATCACATACACTTGGTGATCCGTACATTAGAAAGCGAAGAGACGATCTCCGGAATAATGCAATACATTAAGGCAAGAATCGCCGAAAAATTTAACCGCAGAACTGGTGAAACTGGCCCATTCTGGAACGAAAGGTACGGCTGTACTATAATTGAACATTCAGAAAACCCCAGGACATACCTGCTGAGCCTTTTATGGTATATCGGATTCAATCCGGTCAGAAAAAAATTATCAGCGGATCCCAGGAAAAATTATATTGGTTTTATTAATTGTTATCTCTACAAAGACTTCAAGTGCAAGGTTAACATCACTCGCCATAAATATTTTATCGAGTTAGACGAAACATTTGAAAAATGTGCAAAAAAGTTCCTCTGGTATGAAGAGGCGTACCTTAAAAGATTGGCATTATTTTACTGGTAATTTTATCAACCGTATCTCCTGCCCCTTCAATAATTATTTGTAAAAAAATACCCGACTAATTTCACACAGATACGTCATATACATAATTTAATCATAAAAAAATAATTTTCAGAATAAAACTGAATTTCTTACATTAGTAATGTTACTTCAATACTGTTTTACTGAAATTATCATAACAGGCTACAGGCTCAAAAGAGAAAAATTTTATAAAAATGCTCTGACCCCAATCACTATTCACCTGTACCTTTCCGGCCAGAGTTTCATCAACCGCTCCCGGATTGCCTTTTCACTGCCATTTTCAGTGGGGTTATAGAATTTTGAACCATCAAGTTCTTCCGGCAGATATTTTTCATTAATAAAATTCCCATTATAGTTATGAGGGTACTTATAGTCTTTGCCGTACCCCATTCGCTTCATAAAACCAGTTGGTGCGTTGCGTATATGAAGTGGAATCTCGTAATCACCGGAAAGTGCCGCGTTTTTCGCAGCACTTATTGCCATACATGATGCGTTGCTTTTGGGAGATGAGGCTAAAAATATGGCACACTGAGCCAGTATTAGTTCAGATTCAGGCATACCTATACTCTGCACTGCGGTCATGGCTGAAACTGCAAAGCCAAGTGCATTAGGAGCTGCATTCCCTATATCTTCAGAAGCAAGGATAACCATTCTTCGCGCAATGAATTCAGGATCCTCTCCAGAAAGTATCATCTTTGACAGGTAATAAAGTGCCGCATCAGGGTCAGAGCCCCTGATCGACTTAATAAATGCCGAAATGATATCATAATGCCTGTCCCCTTTACGATCATAATAGATCATTGTGTTCTCAAAGGCCTCTTTCAATTCCTTCGCTGTGATAAACCCTTCAGAGGAAAGTATAAAGGCCACTTCTAGCACATTCAGCATACGACGGGCATCACCGTTTCCCAGCTCAACGAGATTTGCTCTGACCCCTTCATCAAATTTTACATTCCCATTTTTAAGTATACGGTCAGCAGCAAGTGCTTTGTCAAGTATTGACGCGAGGCTTGCGTCAGACAGCCGGTTAAGCTTAAGTACGCGGGTCCGCGAAATCAGGGGCGATATTACACTGAATGAAGGGTTCTCTGTTGTTGCACCTATAAGCACAATGTCCCCGGTCTCTACCGCACCAAGGACTGCATCCTGCTGCGCCTTATTGAACCTGTGAATTTCATCCAGGAAGAGAAGGGTCTGCCTCCCCATAGTCCTGTTTTTTTCGCCCGCAGCAATAACCTTGCGCACGTCTGCAACACCTGAAGAAACCGCGCTCAGGCAATAATACTCCATGCCGCAGCCTTCTGCAATAATTTTTGCAAGAGTGGTTTTGCCTGTTCCAGGATCGCCCCAGAGTATCATTGAAAAGGCCCTGCCTCCGTTAAGTGCCGAATAAATAATCCGCCCCTTTGCCGTAAGATGCTCCTGCCCCACATACTCATCGAGTGTAGCGGGCCTGCATCTTTCGGCAAGGGGAGTCACCTCCTCCTCTTTTCCCCTGAACAATGACAGTGTTTTATCAGTCATAAAATACCTTTTTATAACATCATATCCCGGATGGATCTTCCGTCTATAAAAATTTTCCAGTCCCCTGGGCCTGAACCGGATTAAATTTCCAACATGGGAGACTCCCTGATTATTAAAAAAATTTGCTGTGTCAATCCCGAAAAATACCGGATTATAAAGATAAAAAAAGACTACCCCCGGGGCAGCCTTTTTTTAGTGAAAAACTGACGGAACCTATTCCCTGCCAGCTGATCGAGAAGTTTTTCTTGTCCTTGAACTCTGGACCTGCATACGCCTCATCTTTTTCAGCCTGCGTCTTTCGGCTTCCTCTTT
>CAZDZB010000191.1:0-3194 GCA_964509795.1 uncultured Christensenellaceae bacterium
CAACAATTATAACATGTTGTATATGACCGGCAGCCGAATGCCTCACCATGTCCACTGACAGCAGAACGTCCACCCTCTTTTGTTCAAAATATTCTTTGTTGCCGTCCCAGCGCTTCTGGAGTTTCCCAAGACGCACTGCCCAGCGGTCAAGTTTTGTTATTTCATTCATGAAAAGGTTATATTCATCCATCCTTCTTTTTTCATTTGACGTTGGTTCGGGCGACATCCACGGCGGGCAATAGTAAAAATAGCACCGCAGCAGGTCCAGTTGCACAGACTTTCTCAGGGGCTTCATAAGATACTCATCCAGATCTTCGTATTTTGGATCTATATCATTATTTTTCATAAGGGACAGAAAATATCCCCCGTCTATAAAAATTGCTGCTCTCACATTGGGCCTCCCTGTTTACATCTTATTCCGCAATTACATACATAATACTTTATTTTTATGCTGTAAAACATTTTATTTTTATTGAAAGTTTACACAATGCAATTTCCCGAAACAGGAATCGAACCTTGTTCTTCAGCCGCCAAAGGCGACGCTATAATATTATAGTCCCCTGTTTATGAAATGCTGCACATACAATTGCAGGATAAATAGTATTAATAATCACGGTTTTTCTGTCAAGATATTAGTTTTTTTGGGGCAGACGCAAAAAACTCAGGCACCTTAGATGATTAGGACCTGATAATACCATTGCCCTGCACCCAGCGAGAAGTGAGTTCCAGGCTAATTCAATGCGGTTGAAGTATCAAAATCGAATGCAGAAAAAGCAATGACAGCGGGGCTGTATTATCTCGTACATGATTGTGAGTAATAAAATAAAATCACCTCGATAATACAGCCCAAAATCTTTATTGCTACTTCAAATCCATTTCACTTGACCAGAGACCATGGATATTACAGTATGAATTCGCTATTATTGTTCCCGCCTTTTCACTCTTCAGTATACAGGCCCCATAGGGTTCAGTATATACGGTGCTGGTATTTGGTCCTTCTGTGGAAGCTCCATGTGCGGAAAAATCAAACCGCGCAACCTGATAAGGATATTTCCCTCCTTCCGGTTGAAAAAAGACCTCCATCCATGCTATAAAATGCTCGGACGTGTTGGGATGAGCTATCTCTTTCCCTATGGAAACCGTTATCTGGTAATTCCCGTCATTTTTTTCAATTTCAATGACCGGTGCGTGCTTTTCCTTTTTCCAGTCCGCTGTCTGGTATAGTTCAGCAATTGTAGCCATATGATCAGCCTCCTGATAGTTTGTTTTTTTTCTAAAATAGAAACCTATATTGTCGTATTGCTCATGGATAGCAGTTTAATCACGTATGCGCTGTCCATTCCTGCATACACGCTTATCAACTCTTTAATTCTTTTTTAAACTCAGACTGGGCCTTCTTAATTCCGTTCTTAATGTCTTTCAGGGCTTCACTGCTGGCGTTTGCATATTCATTGAGTTTGTTACGAATCTCTACTGTTTTGCTTTTGAGGTTGACGATTTTGGTCTCATATTGTGTCTTAACCTCATCACCGGCATGCACCGCTCTGGTTTGAAGATCATCTATCTTTGAATCCCAGGCTTTTAGCTTTTTTGACATCTTGTCAATATAAGCTTCTCTTGAACTCATAATTACCTCCCAAAATAATCAATTTTTTATACCCATTAAAAATATTAGGATCCGCATAAAAGTTCCTTAACATAACAGATTCAATAATAAACGCAAATGTTACAAACCTTTTACAAACCATGGAAGAGTTAGGCTCTAAAAGCTCAAGAATGAAGATAACGTCCCCTGCCCCATAACGAGCCCTCTCATAAGATTGAACAAAATACAACTGTTTAAACATGAACCACCGTGATTAAAAAAAGAAAAACCATTGACTCCCATATCAAACAGGAATATCAGGTTATCAGTATCACGTGATAATATTATAAAGACACTCAGCTATGGTTGTTAAAATAATACCACAAGAGGTTTTTAACACAACTATTAATTAATATGAAAAACGGGAACTATATAACCTACCTGAAACTGCAGGCCTTTTCACTGACCTTTCTTATGGTCATGGCTGGCGCCTATATCCTGCATATTACCAAGTCCTTTATGGTACCTTTTGCCATTGCCGTTCTTCTGGCCTTTATCATTGTGCCTGCATCAAATTATCTTGAACGAAAAAAAATTCCCCCAGCTATCGGCAGCATGATTGTTGCAGCTACAATAATAGTTGTTCTTTTTATGCTGGGCTGGCTCATGTATGGATCTTTTGTGTCCATTAAGGACAAGCTGCCCTCTTATATTGAAAAGAATCAAAAACAGGTGGAACTAATCTCACAGTATATACAGGATGTTTTTAACATCACCATAGCAAAAGAGATGGAACAGTTCAGTCTCAAGGATATATTCAACTACCTGTCACCCTCTTCCATGTTAAAAGCTATCAATGCAAGCCTGGGGTCGTTTATGACCTTTCTCTCAAAATTGGTGCTGGTTATTCTTTTTCTCATGTTTATTTTCATTATAAGGAAAGAGCTCGTTTCAAAGGCCCACTACCTGTTTTATGGAGAAAATACCGTTGATACAAAGGAACAGCTGCTCCATTCCATTGGAGAGCAGGTGCAGTCATATCTTGTATTGAAGACCGCCATCAGTCTGTGCACCGGCTTGATCTTTGGTCTGGTCGCTTTTGTCATGGGGCTTGACTTTTTTCTGGTCTGGGGATTCATCGGCTTTTTGTTCAACTACATACCTACGATCGGTCCCATCGCAGCAACGATCCCCCCTGCAATAATTGCTTTTCTGCAGTTTGACAGCACCCTCTGGGCGGTAGCAACTGTAGTACTCATGGCAGCCATCCAGTTCGCATCAGGCTCAATAATAGAACCGAAAATCATGGGAGACCGCCTCAACCTCAACATCGTGGCAATCCTGCTCTCCCTGTTCCTGTGGGGCCTTATCTGGGGCGTACCCGGCATGATCCTGGCTGTTCCCCTTACTGTTGCGATCAATATTTTCCTGAGCAATATTCCACGATACAAGCGAATCAGCGTTCTTCTGAGCAAATGACCAGTTTTTGCCTTTACCTGAATTCAGAAAGGTGCAGACCTTTTTGTATACAATAGGCCTTGTATATGTTACGCATGAGGAAAGCGATGGTAACCGGGCCCACTCCGCCCGGAACGGGAGAGAGGGCTCC
>CAZDZB010000192.1:0-3156 GCA_964509795.1 uncultured Christensenellaceae bacterium
TGCAGTCTATTTTATTTTACTGTTGCACTTGATATTATAATCTGCCCAGTCCCTTTAGCGGGGCGCGGGGCAGAGCCCCGCATATCTACAAACCCTCACTTACAGGCAGCATTGTCTGCTTTTTTATATGTTTTCAATTGCCATGTCACAAAGAAAGGCTTATATTCGTATTATAAGTGAAATCGATTTTAGCAGCTGCTTAAAAAAGCACGGAAAAGGAAACTTTACAATGAAGAATTCACAAATTGACTTTGCATCCGGAGGAAATGCCGAATTTGAGGCACTAGTGGAAAAGTACGGTTATCCGATGCTAAGATACTGCCACAGCATATTATGCGATTATCATGAGGCGCAGGACGCTGTACAGATAGCATTTATTAAAGCATATCAAAAGCGTGCGTCATTTGACAGCAGTAAATCCATATCAGCGTGGCTTTACCGCATCGCCTACAATACCTGCGTTGATATCATAAGAAAAAGGGCGCTTAGGCAGAGCGTAAAAATAAGCGAACCTCAAGAAAAAGATGACTTTATACCGGATAATATAAAAACCGCACTGCTGTCACTAAGCCACATGGACCGTTCATTGGTATACGCCAGGGTGATGGAGCAGCGCACATATGATGAACTGGCAGCAATACACGGAAAAACGCCTCAAGCATTAAGAAAAAGATATGAACGGGCACGCAAAAAGCTAGCTGTACTTCTGGCAGAAGATTACCCGGATTACGCACAAAACTGCTCTTTGGAAAACGAAGCTATAAAGGAGAAAACAAAATGAAAAAAAATATAGATGATAACGAAGTAAAGCAAATGTATGAAAAAATAAAAACGCCCGAATACAACATTAAAGAAAATGTAATGAATGAAATAAATAATCATAACAAAGTACGCCATATCAACCGAAAAGCCTTGATTGCTGCGGCAATTCTGGCGACGCTGCTGCTTGTTGGCACAGTGGGTGCGACAACGATATTTGATGATTTTAAAGTTTTTAACTTCCCCTATGACAATTCCGGGGCGGACATCACTGAAGAAAACATTATGCCTGAAGTTACTCCTTTGCCGGATAATATCGTAATAAGCAACGCTGAGGAAGACAAAATAACCAGCGAATTCACTCGCGCTGCTCAGCCCGGCGAGCTGCGCATAGCCTACTATACATATCCTGATTGCAGCGGCGGGGGCACCTATCAGCCGCCTGTTATGGAATTTGACAACTATGCCGTTTTTGAGCAATACATCAAAGAAGCAAATGTATACCTGCCACTTCCTGCGTATATTCCAAAAGATTATTCACTGGACTTGTGCCGTATAACATTCTGGAATGACCTTGCCCTTCTGCAGGCGGAGCCTGCAAGCACGGAGATAATAGGCGGCGTAAACTGCCTGGTTTTTGCCCTGCCGGAAGGATATGAAAAAAATATTTCGGGATATACTTTGAGATATGCAAATACCAACGGCAATTACATTGAGATTGATTCATACCTGACAACTAGGTTTTCTGAAAATGTATCATCAGGGTTCGGAGCATCAGCCGAGGCAACAGCCGAAAATGTAAGCATTGAAGGCTTTGGCGATGCTATGCTTATAAATGACAAAGAGAAAACATATAATTACGTTAATGAGCTCGTCCTTTACAAGGAAATTGAGCCCGTTGAAAGCGCAATGATACTGGAAAAATACATGGAAGAGGATCTTCAAGGCGATATAGAATTCCCGCCCAGCGCTTATATGGAAATAATGGATGCCATGATTATAATAATCTCAAGCGATGATGTTAGCAGAAAGGATATTATAAAAATCGGCGAAAACCTTAAATAAGCTGATAATAATTTGCAAGCAATACACGAGCCGCCTGCAAAAGCAGGCGGCTTATTTTTTATAAATACTCATTGTATTTCTATAACCTAAGTAGCTATTGTGTTCTCTATAAAAAAGCTTAGTTCAAGGCACACATCGCTTTCACATAATTTATATATGTGAGCACACTTTGCTTCCGCAATTCTTGCGAATGGCTTCCGCAAAGTGTCATAGAAAGCTGTCATTCTTAAATAAATGTTTCTATCTCTCTTCGAGAGATATTTCATGTGTAGCCCTTAATTTACACAGCTAGGATAAATTCCGGTCACTTTTTTGTGATTCAATTTCAATGATTTTATTGCTTATAGTATTCACAAAAAAAGTGTCATGCTCCACGAATAACATAGTAGGGCAAAAATCCAGAATCAGATTTTCTATCTGTTTGCGGGAAAGAATATCAATGTAATTAAGAGGTTCATCCCAAATATAGATATGCGCCTGTTGGGAAAGGCTTTTGGCAAGCAGTACCTGCTTTTTCTGCCCCTCGCTGTATGATGAAATGTCCTTGTCGAACATTGAGCGGCTGTATCCAAACTTGCGCAGTATGGTTTTAAAAAGGCTTTCGTCGATTTTATTCTGCACAGAATAACTTTTCAAGTCACCTTTCAGGTGCGATGTATCCTGGGATACCGTCGAAATTATAAGGCCGCTGCCCACGCTGATTTCCCCTGTATACGCAATATCCTCACCCAATATCAATCTGATAAGGCTGGTTTTTCCGCAGCCGTTTTTGCCCACCAGCGCTATTCTGTCGCCTGATACAACGTCCATGGACAGGTTATCGAAAATCTTCTTATCGTCATAGCTGATTGACAAATCATTTATCCTGATTAAATACCGGCTATGGTAAGTGAGGCTGTGGATTTTCAAATCATCTGCCTTGTCGATGTTTTTAAGAAGCTTTTCTTTTTCATCAATAGCCCTTTGCCTCCTGGTGCGCACAGCAATGGAATGGCGCATCATTTTGGCCGACAGCATGCCGATATATCCCCTGTCGCCTGCATGCTCGCCTATTTTTGATGCCTCAATTTTGTCCGACCACCCTGCCATCTGCGAAGCGGAAGATTCCAGCCGCCTGATTTCTTTTTTCAGTTTTTCATTCTGGGCAATTTCGAAATTATCCTGGCGTATTTTGTTTTCCTGCCAGGTGGTGAAATCCCCCTTTGTTACTGTGATATCCGACCTATTTATGGAAAGCACATGGTCAATGCAGTTGTCCAGCACATTCTGGTCATGGCTTACTAATATAAACCCCTTCTTTGAGTTAAGGTACCTGCTTACAACATACCTGCC
>CAZDZB010000193.1:0-3136 GCA_964509795.1 uncultured Christensenellaceae bacterium
CGGAAAAATCATCAAAATCATCACCGCTGGATTTTGTTTTTTTCGTAAGTTTTTTCCCCGTGTCTGTTTGTTTTATTTTAGAAGCCAGCATGGAATGCATGGATGAAACGGGCAGGGCCGCCTGCATGGGGACGGACAATACGGTAACATGCAGTAATATGCCCCCCAGTACTAAGACCGGGCATTTTATAAAAGAAATATACATGAGAACGTCATTGTATAGCATGGTTTTTTTCATAAAGGTTTTTATCTTCGCTACCTGTTTTCTCATAGAGTCAGCCTTTGAAGTGCATCCTTTTTGCCATTGGCCTGAGATGCTCCCTCAATGGCAATCGAGTGTATCCCTGAAAGGGGATAACATCTATACATGATCTGACCTGTGTATGCAACAAAAAAGTTATTATGTACGTAAAATTGTGTTATAACAATTCTTTTTAAAAAAGCCCCTTCCGGGCGATATGCATTACAGCTTAAAAGAATACCGTCTTGTCTGTTTAATATTCAATATATATAATACACATGGATTAATCAAAAAGTGTCAAAATTAATTTGTTATTTGCGTTAAATTAATGAAGAAATGATCTAACAAAAGCGTACCTGATACCTAAAAGCGTCTGCTCGGGAACAAATATAGAATATTTATTCCTGAAATTATACCTTAAATCATGAAAAAGAATGTGGCTTCTCAAAAACTGGCGGGAAACAAAATGTCCCCCGTTTTTGAGAAGCCACAAAAGAATTTTTTGAAAGAAGAAAAAAAGAATTGCATTTTATTCTTGACATTATAGGTTACTGGCTTTCAGCGCTCTATTAAGGCTTTTCCTTGCTTGTCGCTATGGGAAAAAAAGACAGGAAGAGCGCGTTGTTTTTAACCTGACATGTATTTTTTGTCCTACTGCCCGATATACGCTGCAAAAGTGCTTTTTTGGGTCATTATTTGGATTATAATAGGAAAAATTCAAAAAATTTTTAATTTTATTAAATTATTAATTACACTGTGTCAAAAAAAATAAGTACATTTGTATGTATAATAAAAAAAGAGTCCGTCTGGACGGAATAAATTGATTTTTTTTCATCATGTTTCTTTTTTAAAAATAAAGATTTACCTGAAGGAGTCATCTATGGAACAATCATCAACGGCCTTTAAAGATTCCTATAAAGAGAAGTTTTTTGTTGAGGAGATCGATCTCACAGAGATCCCGCTTGAGAAATATCATACGCTAACTCTTAATGGTTTGCGTTATCATACGATCGATATTAAACATACCCCTAAAAAGGAACTCGAAAGGATCGCGCGCGAGTGCGAGGTTGTTGAAAAGTCCTGCTGGAAGGCCCAGGAGAATTTTTTTGATTACATGAAGCTGCGCGATATTATGACCTATGTTGAGGACAAGGGGAAAATCATTGCTTTTCAGATATCTTCCTACTGGACCATGGACCAGTATTTTGTCTTTGATCTTGACGAGACCATGGTCATGAAAGAATACCGTGGAAGAGGCATGGCCCGTATTCTTTCTGCTGTCAGCATCAGGTTATTTTTTTTGAGGTGCTGGAAAATGAAGGGCATTAAAAAAATGGTATTCATGGGGCTGACTCCCAATGCGCGTCTTATTCATACACTTGAAAAGTATCATTTTATTTATAAATTTTTAGACAATACCTTTGAACCGTCTCAGAACCTGATAAAGCTTCATGATACATATCTGGAGAAAAAGGGCGCGTCACTGGTCCATAAAGACTATCCCTTTTTCCTGAAGAGTATTTTTCCCGGTTCTCAAAAGCCTGATGACTATGAGATGAGACTCTCTGAAAAAGTGAAGCAGATGATGCCTCCGGGGCTTGACTTCAGGTACAGGGGCGATGCGTTTCTTTTCTTTGCCGCCTTTGGCAAGATAAACGTGCTGCCGGCCCTGGCAGGGTTGATGTTTCTTTCCTTTGGAATAAAAGCCCTGTTTAATAAAAAGCTTGGCCTCCTGGGCCTCAAAAAGAACGAGGACGCAAAGCGGTATATTGAGAGGAAAGAAAAAGCCAGCATAGAACGCAGGAAAGGAGAGAGAAGAAAAGCGACTCCAATTCAGGAGAAAGCTCCAGAAATCCAAGGAATAACTGAAGGAATAACCGAAAGAAGAGTTAACAAGAGACGCATGGAGGACAGATAGAATAGTAAAGGGCAACTATTAGACAGATGATCAGTATGCTGTAGGAAAAAATATAGTTGCTAAAAACAGAGGGTTGCACGTGCATGTTTTATAGGAGTATTAATAATTATAAGAATAAACATGGTGAGCACGTATCAGCAACGCATTGTTCCATTTTTCAAAGGAGATTACTATGAATAAAAATATAAAAAGATTTATAGTGATCGGGATCTCCATTCTCATGATCCATGGTGCCGCTCAAAAGCAGTCAGACGCGTGTAATGTGGCAGTGGTCACAGCGGACGCTTCTGCAACAGGGCGGCCCTTTTTATGGAAAAACAGGGACCATGCACAAAGCTACCGTCATGAAGTTCGTTATTTCCCTCAAGTGCTTTCAGGTGTTGGCGGAAGTCTGCGTTTGATGGGTGAAACCACATATAATATGGAAAATTATGCCATCTGTACAGCCGGGGCCAATGAATCAGGCTTTGCCATAGCCAATACCACCTGCTATGAAAGCGTCTTCTTGGAAGCCAACAATGTAAACACAAATCTCATGGAGCGGGCACTGGAAAGGTGCACAACACTGGCTGAATTTGAAGCCATAGCAAACAATTTTACCAGTATCTGGAGCGGTAAGAATATCTCCGGTATCTTCGGCGTTATTGACGCATACGGTGGTGCAGCTATATATGAAATGTGGACGGACGGCAACGGCAGGCCCATGATGTTCCGCAAGTTTGACGCAAACACCGGTGCAGTGACGGATGAAGATGGTCATACTGCCTCTGATTATAACTATACCCAGACCGTGGGATTCAACAACCGTACCAACAGCAATCATACTGACGGCTGGATCACCATATGGTCTGACACGCCCAGGGAGCTTCGCGCGCGCCAGGTCATGACAGAGCTTCTTGCGAACGATGAGTTGTCTCCACGAAACTTGATGCGCCTGGTGTCCAAGGACGTGTGCGGAGGCAATCCTGTAGACTACT
>CAZDZB010000194.1:0-1693 GCA_964509795.1 uncultured Christensenellaceae bacterium
CTGAAGGAGAGGTGTCTGCCGCAGCAGACGGAGAGGTTTCAATTATTTAAAATTCTTACGAATCGCTTTCGCCCAGCAGACGGAGAGGTTTAATATTAATTCCAATCTATCCTCTTAGCCCTAACCACACTCAACTCAACCCCATAAACCCCTTAATAATCCTCCCGCACGCCAAACTCCGCGGACTCCACCCATTGCTCGGCATGGGTTAATATCTTTACAAATTCGTCCACTATTGCGTAGTGCTCCTTTTCCTGCTCAACTAAATATTCAAACAGCTTTTTTTCCTCATCATTTGCGGCGTTATGGGCAAATTCCGTATAAAGGTCGATGCTTTTCTGCTCGTTTTCAAGGGCGAACCTGTAAAAATCCAGCTGGCTGGGAATCTTTTTAAGCTCATTTTTGAAATCATCCATTTCATCAAAAAGGGTTTTGACCTCATCTTTTATGGTGCTTTCATCCAGGGAATAGGACAGGCTTTCAGCTTTGTTTTTGAGTATCTGCTCATGGCGCAGCTCCTCTTTTGCAAGCAGTGTGCACACAGTGTAAAGGCTGTTGCCTTTGTTTGTTTCGGCCTGTTTTGCGTAATATTGCGCTCCGTCAGCTTCCATTTTTATTGCGTATTCTAAAAGATTCATTGCACTCTCCTTAATATATTTAATTTGTTTTATTCAATGTAATTGCTTTATTTAAACTTATTATACTATGTTTTACCAATTTGTAAAAGAGCGGCCTGCAAGGGAATTTTCAATTGCTGAATAAAGGGCACTGTATTGTATGAAAAGCGGTAAATAAACTCATTTCAGGAAACCGGTTTACAAAAATGAGTTTACAGTATATAATATATATACACGTTAAAGGATATATTGTATGCAGTTCAATTAAACTTGGAGGGCACAGGCATGTATTTACTGGTGATTATTTTATCCCTGCTGATTTTAGCGGCAGCTATTACCTTTTTTGAGTTCACAAGAAACAAAAAAATAAAAAAGATTCCCGCCAGGCCCGAGGCAACGGGCAAGGACGAGGGATTCGACAAAATAATGAATTCAAATATTCATGAAATCTTATACCGTCTGGAAAACGGCTTGGAAATAACAGATGAGCATTTGGAGGGCATAGAAAGCGCCTGCAGCTACTTAGACTACAGGTTCGACTGCGCGGACTTCAGAATGCAGACTATGCTTAGGATTTTGTTTATCCACAGCCAAAAGCTTCCCCCAAAATATATTGAAATGATGAAACGCTCACTTCTTGGGTCAAAGTTTTTCATGGACCAGCCCGGGGAGGACAGCATGTGCTACTGGTCGGAAAACCACCTTTTGCTTTTTGCGGCGGCGGAGTACCTGACGGGGCAGCTTTACGAAAATGAAATATTCACAAACGATAAAAAAACAGGAGCCCAGCACAAAAAAATTGCCCTCAAAAGAATAAATATATGGCTTGAGCAAAGATTTTATTTCGGCTTTACGGAATGGTACAGCAACACATATTACGAAGAGGATATTGCGCCCCTTTCAAACCTTATTGACTTTTGCGACGACAAAAAGGTAGTTGAAAAAAGCAAAATGATACTTGACCTTTTGCTTTATGACATAGCGGCGCAAAGCCACAACGGCAGCTTCACCTCAACCAGCGGCAGGCAGTATGAAATGGGCAAAAAAAGCGGCGAAAACAGCGCATTAAGAAACGT
>CAZDZB010000194.1:1793-3134 GCA_964509795.1 uncultured Christensenellaceae bacterium
TTCAGCAACAAAGAGGTGGTAGCAGACACAATTAAATACATCCACAAAAACAAGATGCTGTCCAACGAGTTTTTAAATGACTTTAAGCTTATTGATTTGTCAATATTAAAATACACAGGCCTGCTGCCTTTAATCAGCAAAATGCTGCACCCGTTTTCGGACGGAGTTGCAATACAAAGGGCAAACACATACACATACAAAACAAAGCGCTACATGCTGGCGACCGCCCAGAAACACCACCCCGGCGAGTTCGGCGACCAGCAGCACATTTGGACGGCGGTGCTCTCTTCTGACCTGTGCGTTTTCACCACCCACCCGGCGCCGCCCTTTACTGAGGACGGAGCGCTTAGCGCTTCGCCAAATTACTGGGTAGGCAACGGCAGGAACCCCCATTCAGCCCAGGATAAAAATATAAACATCACAATTTACTCAATTGAGGGCAAAAATGGATTTATGGAAAAAACGCCTGAGCTTAAGTCCCACTGCTATTTCCCGAAAACCCTGTTTAACGAAATAATCCTGACCAAAAACCACATCGCAGGAAGGCGGGACGGGGCGTTCATTTCCATAAGAAGCACAAATGATATGGAGATGCTGAATGATGAAATTATCCAGAAGGGCAGCCTTACATACTGGGTGACTGAGCTTGGCAGCGCCGATGAAGAGAGCTTTGAAAGCTTCTGCAAAAGGACGGCGCACAATGAGCTTGCCTTCAACAGAGCTGAAAAAATCGCCGAGTATTCAACAAATGGAAAAAAATACTCTCTTAAATACAAAGGGGATTTCAAAATCAACGGAATCACACAGGACAAAGACTACAGAAGGTTTGATTCCAAATATTCAGTGACAGACAGAAAAAGCGGTGTAATCAAAATAGAGTTCGAGGGCAGAAAATTGGCACTGGACTTTGAAAACGCGTTAAGAGAAGTTGAATAAAACATTAAATAGAAAAAGGATATACAAGGGGGAAAAATTGGAAAGCAGAGATAAAGAAATAGTAAATGTGGTTTTGGAATTGTTCACCGAGCGGGGGCCAAAGTTCAAAATGGACGACGTGGCCAAAGCCATGAAGATAAGCAAAAAAACAATATATCAAGATTACGGCAGCAAGGAAAACCTGATTATGCTTGTGGTTAAGGCTATATTTGAAGGCATAGAAAAGAAGCTGGAAAAGACGATAGCCTCCGATAAATACACTACACTTGAAAAGCTGATATTAATTACATGCGCCTTTCCCGACGTAAAAGACGTTGACTACCACAAAGCTATGCTTATGAAGGAGGATTTCCCCATGGCCTACAACATGTTCATAAGCTACATTGAGGATAACTGGAACATGTC
>CAZDZB010000195.1:0-3125 GCA_964509795.1 uncultured Christensenellaceae bacterium
CTTCGCCGCCCTTGACATGGCAGATAAAGTGGCAGCTCACAGAGCAGAAGGGGCATATTGATATAACTTCTTTCGCGCCCTTGATTTTAAGTTTTTTTGAATAGCCACTGGCGCAGCCGAGGCCAAAGCCAACATTGCTCAGGGCAATGGTGGCGGCGCCAAGACCTGTAGCTTTAATGAACTTACGTCGTGTTAAATTCATCATAACCTCCATTAAATTTCTGTCTTCTATATCTCACGGTGCTTGCTTCACGCTCGAAAGCCGCAAAATAATATACAAAGACAGATTGTGATGACAATTTTTATAATGACATCTTATAATGTTATTCTTTAAAAAATGTGATTTATGTCAAATTAATTTCATTAATCGCATGCGTTTTGTTATATGTTAAAATTAACACAATAATAAACATGCTAAGTTTAACATATAAGTATGCGATGTTAATTAGAGGAAAACGTTATGCGAAATTAGTAAGACGGCAAGTTAAATAAAGTATGAATATTTAAGCAAAATACTATCGATGGACAATACACGTTTAGTAATCATATACAATCGTAACGTACTCTTCACTTCTCACTGATCACTCATCACTTCTTTTTAAACATAAGGGCCTTTGCCCAGGCAGGCTGGACACAAGGCGCTGTCGGTGGCCCTGAAAGCCTCACCGCAGGACTGGCACAGTTCTGTTTTGCTCCCGTGCTTTTTCGGTTCCATCAGTTCCGGTTTGACCTGCACAGCGTTTGTTTCGAACAGGCCGGCGCCGGCTTCAATGATCTGGTTTATGAGAAGTTGAAAGTTCTGTTCTTTCTTGGGCTTGAGTTTAAAGAACCAGCTTTTAACTTCGGGCCAGTTTTCGAGTTTAGAGGCATCAAGATGGACCCTGACTCCTTTGCCGGTGTATTTATCGTAAAGCGCTATGGCGAAACGGCTGGAATCAATCACCCTGAGCCAGCCGTTGCCCGTGGTGCAGGGGGTGAGGAGCTGTATCGCGTCAGGAAGGCAGGAAGAGGTTTCGCATAGCGCGTCAAAAAAATCGCCTTCAGGCAGATTTTTAAGGGCGTGATCAACCATAAAACCGCCTATAACCAGACCCGGTGCAGTACTCCCGTGAAAATCCTTTATCAGTTCCATATATTCATCAATTGTATAAGTGGACGTTTCATTGTTTCCACGAATTCTTCTAATGCTTTTTGTTCCCATATTTTTCTCCTTTTTAGTGGCCGTACTGGCAGAATCTGTTCAGGTTTAAAATTATTGCTGCTGCTGCGATAGTAACGCCGTAAAAAACTGATGGTTTGTCATTGGCAATAAACTCCGTAATAGTTCCATTAACAATAGTTGATCCTGTGGCAAAGATGAGGTCGCACCATGACACAGCCTCTGCCGTTTTTTCAGGTGGTTCGATTATAACTCCCGAGAACTCTGAACCGATATTGTCCTGATCTATATCTACGGCCCTGACGTTATATTGTGATGAAAGCATTTCAAGAAACCTCGGTTGATGCCCCACAAGAAGAACATTACTGACATTGCCTATGGCCTCTGCCACATAGGCTGCGCAGTCTTTTGGTTCTTTATCTTTGCAGTGGATCGTTTTATCGCAGAGATCAAGATAGCGGTAAAGAGCATTGAGACCGGCTATAAAACTGGCCCTTTTTCTGTTTGTGTTTAGATCCATGGTCACCAGTTCATCAACGAGATAGTCTGTTTGTTCAAAAGCATCGGTAAAGGCCTGTCCTTTCATTCCTTTGAAATCAGCTTCAACCATGACTTCCCTCCCCTTTATTATGGGGTAGTCATCATGTTCGGGGTTGCCTATCGCTTCTGAAGCGGAAAGAGCCTTGCACCGGATGCTTATGTTCTGGCCGGAGAGATTGTGTTGTTCTATTTGTGTTTTCAGTGCTTTTCGTAATTGTTCATATATATCCATTTGTGTTTTTCCTTAAAATTTGATTCCTTGATAGTGTAGTGTGCCCTCTGTCTCTTTTCGAAATGTTAATACATGACTGTAGGCCATGAAACGGGCTGGTGTTTTAATATATACAGTAAATATGTTAAGTATAGTATAATAAACGTATAATTTTCAGTTGATATGTGCGTCAACTATTTTTAGATTTATTTGTAATAAATAGTAGCTACTTCTCCTTATTTTCAGAAAAAGACTTAACTGCCCGCCAGCCTTCGACATTGGGAGAATACTATTGCACCCTGTTTTTAAGAAGCTATAAATAGTAATGATATGTTCGTTAAATACTTTTTTATAACGTAGTGGTAGTAGAAAGCTGTAAGTTGGTATTATTCTCTCTTTAACCAAAGAGTTTCAATATAACTACCAGTGTATTGATAGAAACAAAGCCAATACCAATTAGCCAGGTCTGAAAGGTAAAACGCTTATCTACCTGTGCAAAGCGCTTGTCTACCTGCTCGAATCGTTTATCCATCTGATTAATTGATTCATCAAAGCGCTTGTCCACCTGCTCAAAGCGCTTGTCCACCTGCTCAAAGCGTTTGTCCATCTGATGAATCAAATCATCAAAACGTTCATCAGCCCGCTGGAAACCTTCCTTCATGGAATTTATGGCAAATACAATATCCTGATGCTGTTTATCAATTTTTAAACTGTTTTCCTCAAGCCTTTTATCATAATAACTCTGATATTGCATATTGATATAAAGAATATCAGCAAGTTCTCCTATGCTTTCTTCGCCGCGGCCTGCAAAAGCATCTTTCAGGGTTTTGTATAATACAGACCTGGGGATCATGATCATTGTCTCGCTTTTAAAATTGTTTTTTATATCAGGCATAGTTTACTCCCTATACTGCTCCCGGGCAAGTTTTTTTAGTGCAATAATACAGTATTAATACGATTGAAGGGCTAAAAAGATAAAATTTTTTTCACATTAAAAAGCAGAGTTGCAATGATGTTCGGGGCCTTGCAGTCGTGAAGGAGATATTATTGGCATCGTCCGGGTTTAATAGATCAGCGAGACAGACTTGACCAGCAAATAAACCTCAGTTCCTGGTCTAAGGTTAAGGCGGACAGCTGATATCTTTAAAATGAGCGCAGCAAGAGGCACACCGATATCCGTGTGCACAAGAACGTCTCCGTTTGATTCTTCAAGTT
>CAZDZB010000196.1:0-3106 GCA_964509795.1 uncultured Christensenellaceae bacterium
GTTGTCCAGCTGGCGCTTTGGCATGCAAAGGCTCAAATCCCCCGGTACTGCGTTCAGCGTAGGCACAGTGGTGCTCTGGCGAAGCCTCTTGTCCTCTGTCCTTCTGCCTGCCTCCAAATCCCCCAGCCTCTGCACCAGCACTCCGCCTCCGCTTATCAAATTGGCGAGGGACGCCACATACCTTGCGTATTCAATGGGGTTTTTAAAGGGCTTGGTAAAGCGGATGGTGCTAAGTAAGGCAAAGTTGGAATTTTCCGTCTTTTTGTCCGCGCCTTTGTATGAATGCCCGTTTACGGTCATCACGCCGTCGGTGTTTTCCACCACCACATTGCCACGCTCATTAAAGCAGAACATCCTTGTTGTGTCGCCGTACTGCTTTGAGCGGTACCATATTTTCGGCTCATATATCTTCTTGGAAAAGTGGTCCCAAATGATGGCGGGCAGCTCCACGCGCACGCCTATGTCCACCTGAGTGTTGGTCATTGTAACGCCGGTTTTTTTGCACCATTTGGCAAAATCCCTGCTGCCTGCCCTGCCAACTGCAAATATTATTATGTCGGCGCTTATCCGGCTGCCGTCATCTAATGTAAGGGTGTGTTTGTCCTTATCCACATCGGTAACTTCAGTTTTGGTTACTATTTCAATTCTTTCGTTTATTTCATCTATCAGGTTAAGCATGGTGTCGTAATTGCTGTCTGTGCCCAGGTGCTTTAGCTCCGCCTGCTGCATGTGCAGATCGTGCATCAGGCACCGGCGCTTCAGCTCATTATTAGGGGCGTATCGTTCCTCTGTGGCGCCGTGGCTCACCATAATGGCGTCCGCCTGCTCAATATAATTCATCACTATATCGCTGGGCAAAAAGTCCGTCAGCCATCCGCCGTATTCAGTGGATATTACGTATTTGCCGTCGCTGAACGCACCCGCGCCTGCCATGCCCTCCATTATGGAGCAGCTTTCGCAGCCTATGCAGGCATCCAGGCCCTTGGTTATCATGGGGCACGACCTTTTGCGCAGGTCGGCGCCCTTTTCCAGCATCACTATATTTAAAGCGCTGTTTTTATGGCTAAGCCTGTGGGCGGCCATTATGCCGCTTATGCCTCCGCCGATTATTGCAACATCATAATTTGTGTGTTTTGTCTTCATGCTATTTCTCCTTGTATACTGTATCTGCGACCCATACATTTATGTTTACGCGCTCCTAATGCCGAGCTCATCACCAGATAATTATATCATATTATATCAATTATTTGAAAACAATATAAGCGAGTGCTTTAACGGGCGGAATTTTGTGGTATAATGTATTTTACTAAATATAAAAGAGGCGTCTTATGAATACGTTAGGAGTTTCGGGCAGTACTATAATGTCTGACCCTGATAAATTTAATGAGCTTTTCAAATACAATCTTTCCCATATTGAAATAGGAGAGTTTAAAAGCAGGCATGATTATAAGGTGTTTATAAACCTGCTGGAAGATTCCCTTAAAACCTTCGGCATCCATGCCCCGCTATTTCATGGCAACAGCAAATACGACATAATAGAGCACGTACACTTTTCCCCTGAAACTGCCATACACCACCTGGAAAAGGACGCAAAAACGGCGGCATTCCTGGGCGCTAAATACCTGCTGGTGCATTTCCCTTTTTTTCGCACGGAAAATGAAGGCGACACAGCAAAAATAATTGAAAAAGGCCTTCAGGCATTAAGCCGCATACAAAAAAAATACGGCGTGGAGATAGTGTGCGAGCCTAAGCTGGGGGATATGCGATCGCCATTTGGCATAGAGTATCTGAACAATTTCCCCATTGAAACGTGGAAAAAATACGCACTTAAAGTCTGCGTTGACCTGGGCGATTACGTGATGGCGGCAGGCGATGATTTGCGCGCGTTTGAATACATTAAAAAATGGACTGATTTTATCCGCGTGGTGCACCTGCACAATGTGGACTATATAGAGGCAAACTACCACTGGAAGCCCATGCACAAAGACGACGAAGCCGACGGCCACCATGACCTTGTACCCATTGTTAAATATCTGGCTGCTTTAGACGATGTTTATTTTGTGCTGGAGCATACGCCCCACATGGGCTACAGCGGCGAATACATTTTGCAGAGCACGGAGTATATCCGCAGCCTGATTTTTGATTAACATTTAACTTACAAATAATTGATTTTACATCTCTCTCCTGCTATAATTAACAAAATATAGAATTCAGGAGAGAAATGATTATGAAGCTTCTAACCGCACGTTTATACAGCCCCGCTTTTGCAGTGTTTTTCCTTATTATGTCTGTTTTGTATTCCGGATACACTTCATATTCATCATACGGCGTTACTGTGGCGCATGACGAAACATATGCAAATGAAGTATTCAGCATGGAAGGCGGAGTGCTGTGGGAAGATGAAAAAATAAAAATCACATCATGGGGCATTGCGGAGGACAGATACAGCATAGGACTGAGCCTGGATTTTGAAAACAAAACCGACACCGACCTTACGGTGCGGCTCAGTGGTTTTACAATAAACGGATGGGTAATAACTACATATTTTTTATGCGATGTGCCTGCAGGCAGGATAACAGCTGAGAACATAATATTTGAAGAAAACGATATGGATATGGCAGGCATTGATGAAATTAGCCAGATTAAGCTGCAGTTTTATATATACAACCAGGCTGAGTACGAGAGCAACTATCTGACGGAATTAATAACCATCGGGAACGGCTATGACTATTCTGTGGAATATGAGGAATTTGAAGGTATTACTCTTTATGATGAAAACGGAATAAAAATAGTATTACCCGAAATTGACTACAGCGCTAAAAATGGCCCTCGCATACCTTTGTACATTGAAAACAACACTAATAAAACAATAATGATTAACTTATGGGCGCTTGAAATTAACGGGATAGATATTGAGTGCTATTACGGCTGTGACCTTCTGCCCAATACTGTATACATAGGCTACATAAATAATTTTGAGAATTATACTGAAACTTATGGTATAGAAAAATGCACTGAGATAACTTTTGATTTTCAAATCAATTCTTTTGACTTTAAAATGATGCTGAACCCAAAACCCATTACTGTAACTCTTGAGTAAGAGGGA
>CAZDZB010000197.1:0-76 GCA_964509795.1 uncultured Christensenellaceae bacterium
CGGCCTCTTGAACCCCATTCAAGCACGCTACCAAGCTGCGCCACACCCAGTTAATTTTTAGTCTTGGCTTTCACAA
>CAZDZB010000197.1:176-3088 GCA_964509795.1 uncultured Christensenellaceae bacterium
TCCCTTCGGAATTGTTTTCGCCCTGTTGTGCTCCCGCATACTTTCCGCATTTCTTTTGAAATGCTTTAGCTGCGCCACACCCAGTTAATTTTTAGTCTTGGCTTTCACAATCCCTTCGGAATTGTTTTCGCCCTGTTGTGCTCCCGCATACTTTCCGCATTTCTTCAAAATGCTTTAGCTGCGCCACACCCAGTTATACTCTTTTTTGTTTCACTTGCAATGCCTAAAAAGCGCACCGCAAATCCGAAATATATTATATCCTAATTACTGATGTAAAATCAAGGGTTTTATTTATCAGCTTTCTTTTTGGCTTTGCTGATAGCTGTATGTGTACTCATAATCCAGCACATAAACGCCGTCGCTGTTTTTATATACCCACAGAATGTAGCCGATTTTCAGCTCAATTTCCGCGCCGTTTTCGTAGTAAAGCTCCATCCGCCAATCCTCTGCCGGGTCCACGTCGCTTATTACAGGATTTGTCCCGTCATATGTATACATTCTTTTGTAGTTGCCGAATGGCGCCCCCGCAGCTGCCTGGGTATAGAGCACCGTCATGTTTTCCTGGGTACCGTCTTCCAGCAAAAGGACAAGATAATCAATTCCAGTTACATTGCTGTCATCATGTGAAAATACCACGTCATTCAATGTCGCCATGCGCCTTGTTGTGTCTACTGTTTTCTCAAGTTCCCAGTATCCTTTTTTTGAGCTGCGCTGCAAATTCATCTGGCCGCCCACTTCAAATGTCATAACTGTGCCGTCAGTTAAGGTAACATCAATTTTAATCGCATCACCTGCGCTTACCTTATATAAAGGGCTGCCGCCGCTTTCTCCGTCAAAATATACCGTCATGTTTCCATTTGCCAGCATGGACTGGACACTCATAGTTATCAACGGAAATTTCATAGTCTGCCCGCTTGCGTCTGTCAATATTACATAGCTTAAGTATAAATGCCCCTGCTGCTGTGTCATTGTAGCGAACTCAAAGCCCGTTATTGTGCCTGTCGCCTTCTCAATAGTTCCGCCGTACTGCACTCTTTCGTCCAATGACCATGTGCCTTGCTCTGTTTTATATATATACAGATAGCTTCCTATTATGGCTCTTGCGCTGCCGCCTGTTTTGTATACCAGATTCACTTCATCGGTTCCGTTGTAGACGCAGCTTATCAGGCTCATATCGCTTATTGAAAGCTTATACGAATTGCCTCTTCTGTCCAGCACGTTAAGCGCGGCAACTTCGTCATTTTCAATGTCTATGCTTTCCAGCACGGCAAACACTCTGCTGCCCTCTCCCAGCACCGCGTCAGGGTCGGAATACACATTAATGCTTTGTGATATCACGTAATCATCTGTGCTGTATTCGCTTTGCTGCACTGTCTCCTGGCCTTCCTGCTGGCTGTCGCTTTTTTTGTTTTGCAGCATAAGGTCAATAATTAAACCCACAAAGACCAGAATTATTACTACGCCTATTATTACAATTATTTTTAAGTTCTTTTCCACTATTGCATTCCTTGAAATTTAATTATTCGAAAACTATTACAGAGCAGCTGCCTATCACTATCCAGTCATACATAAACTTAGCATGGGATGTGAAGTTCCTTATGCACATATGCGATTCGGGCACTGTGCCGATTGACAAAATTGACTCAGTGTATGTATAAACAGGCTTTCTGTTGCCCTCGCTGTCAAACTCATATTTCATGGGCACTCCGTGCAGATAACCACCGCCCGAAAACCTTATAGCATATGGCGCGAACCCTTCATTTTCGTCACCGCCTTCTTCTTCATACTCAAAAATGTCTTTTTGCTCTATTGCCATAAAGTAACCCAATGGTGTGGGCACCGCAGTCTCGGAAGATTTGCCGGTAGTGACATAGCTTATTGATATTATCTGCCACCCATTATCGTATTCAAATACAGCTGAGTTTTGGTTCGCCCTGTCCACTACAACTGCCTGTCCGAACCCGCCCTGCATCATTTTTTCCATGTCAATGTACACACTGTCGATATATAATGAAACTCCAAAGCTCGGCACATATACTTTTGTTACATATGGAACCGAGTTGGCGTTGTATTCTTGAATGGTCTGCATAATGCTTTCCGGTGTATGGCTGTCTACTCCCTCAATTCCACCGGATGACGGCACAAACTCGCCCAGGCTGTTAAACATCACGCTGTTTTGCTCAATTTCAGTTATGTCTATTACTTCTTCAATTATGCACAGGGCGCCATCGGGAATATATCTGAAATCACCCAGCAGTGAGCTGTTGTAGTACCCGGGCGCGCTCTGGCCCCGCCTATATCCATAAGGGTCATAATATTCGCCGCTTGCAAGTTCAGGCGGAATGCCACTTAAGTTTCTGTAATTGTTTATGTAAACCACCGGGCCTAATGACCCGAAACCCGCAAGGGCCTGAACATGCTCATACATATCCTCTAGGCGGAATTCTCTTTTTTCCACCTTATCTGTCTGTATAAATGCAATGTAGTCCTGGCCTTCAACTTTGGTTACGAACATGTACCAAAATTCGCCTTCCTCGTTTTGAATGAGTTCCAGCACTTTGCACCTTTCGCCGTAATAAAGGCTGTCGATACCGTTTGAATATTTTGAAGGGCCCTGATAAACTCTCTGCCTGTCTCCGTTTAAGTTTACTACGTAATGAGGCCATGTGGGATAATCATTATATCTTTCGTATTCAATGTTTATTGTTACGCCTTCAGGCCACTGGTCATCGTAATGTTCAATGACAGTGTATGTGTATTCTCCGCTTTGCCCTGTTACCGGCTCCTCTGCGTCGGTATCCTCAGCATATACTTTGCTCCCGCCCGAAAGCGAAAGCAATGATAAAACAGATAATATAATAAAAATGTTCTTAATTTTTGACTTCACATTAATCTCCGGTTTGTCTTTTGTT
>CAZDZB010000198.1:0-2332 GCA_964509795.1 uncultured Christensenellaceae bacterium
CTTTCAACATGGACAAGCCTATCCGATTCCGTTTTTTATCGACAGAAGCTACAGTGACTTCAATAATGTCGCCTACCTTTAAAATTTCACTGGGATGTTTTATATATCTGTCAGTTATTTTTGATATGTGAACAAGGCCGTCATGGTGGACGCCTATATCAACGAAAGCGCCGAAATCGACAACATTACGGACGGTGCCCTTAAGTTTCATGCCTTCGCAAAGGCTGTCGATGTCAAGAATGTCTTTTCTTAGAATAGGTGCCGGCAGGTCGTCGCGGGGGTCGCGGCCCGGGCGTATAAGCTCAAGGGTGATGTCTTTTAGTGTCGGTTCGCCCACGCCTATCTGCTCAGCTAGGGTTTTAGTGCCTATGCTATCAATTGAACTTTTTATTTCCGCTATTTTTCCGCTCTTTATGTCATCCGGTGTATACTTGCACAATTTAAGCAGCGTCTTTGTGGCTGAATATGATTCAGGATGCACGCCTGTTGCGTCCAGCGGGTTGTCGCCGTTAGCCACTCTTAAAAATCCCGCGCACTGGGTATAGGCTTTTTCCCCGAGCTTGTTTACATTCATGAGCTGCCGGCGGTTTATGAACTTTCCGTTTTCATTTCTGTATTCAACTATGTTGTGTGCAACTGCAGGACCTATGCCTGCTACATAAGAAAGCAGCTTTTCAGATGCTGTGTTGATGTCGACACCTACCGCGTTTACGCATCCCTCAACCACTCCCGATAAGGCGGAATCCAGTTTTGACTTGCTGGCATCATGTTGATACTGGCCCACGCCGATAGATTTAGGATCGATTTTAACCAGCTCCGCCAAAGGGTCCTGCAGCCTTCTGGCGATTGAGATAGCGCTGCGCAGGGTTAAGTCATATTCCGGAAATTCCTCTGCTGCCAGCTTGGATGCCGAATATACGGAGGCCCCGGCTTCATTGACAATCATGTAAGAAACGTCTTTATTAATTTCTCCGAGCATTTCCGCCACAAATTCCTCGGATTCTCTGGAAGCTGTGCCGTTGCCTATTGCTATCGTATTAACGTTGTGCTTGTTGATTAAAGCAGTCAGAGTTCTTTTTGCTTCTTGTATTTTGGACTGGGGCGGAGTAGGATACACAACAGTAGTGTCCAATACTTTTCCTGTTGAGTCGACCACCGCGATTTTGCAGCCCGTCCTGTAGGCAGGGTCAAGCCCCAGTGTAATTTTGTTCTTCAAAGGCGGCTGCATAAGCAGATTTTTTAGGTTTATTGAAAAAACATTTATTGCGGAGTCTTCTGCAGCCGATGTGAGTTCATTGCGTATTTCCCTTTGGATTGCTGGAAGTATAAGCCTGTTGTAGGCGTCCTTTGCGGCTTGGGCCACATAAAAAGCGGCAGGAGATTTGGACTTAAGAACTTCCCTGTATATTATTCCTAAAGATTGTGTTTCATCTATATCAAAATCTACCTTTAGGAATCCTTCCTTTTCTCCCCTGTTAATTGCTAATACCCTATGTGGAGGAATGCTTTTTATTTCCTGGGTATATTCGTTGTACATTTCATATACCGAACCGTCAATATCTATCTTATCTTTTTTAACGCCCTTTACACTGATAAAGCCCTCTTTAAAGGAATACTCTCTTATACGTTTGCGCAACGCGGCATTGTTTGAGATATTGCCTGCAATTATGTCCAGTGCCCCGTTTATCGCATCTTCAGCAGTTGAGACTTCCGTTTCTTCGTTTATGTATTCAGACGCAATGGATATAATATCCGTTGTTTTATCATTTTGCTTAAAAATAAGGTCGGCTAGAGGCTCCAGCCCTTTTTCAATGGCAATAGCTGCCCTTGTGCGCTTTGCCTTTTTAAACGGAAGGTATATATCATCAAGTTCAGTTAAAGTATTTGCTGCGGCGATTGCTTTTTTCAGCTGTTCTGTAAGCTTACCTTGCTCATCTATTTTTTTGGTAATATCCTGCTTCTTGTCCAGTATGTTTCTCGAAGACTGAAGCTTGTTGCTGAATTCGCGCAAAGTCTGGTCATCCATGCTGCCTGTAACCTCTTTGCGGTACCGCGCGATGAAGGGTATTGTGTTGCCTTCGTCAATAAGAGCGATAATGCTATCTGTTATACTCCGACTGACTGAAAATTCTTTTGATAGCTGTTCTGATATGTTCATAGGCTTTCCTTTAAGTTAATATTATTAAAATCCAGATAGAAATTATAACATAAAAGCATTAAATTGAGTATAACTATTGAAATAATATTTTAACAGGGACCGCATCGAAAACCTCGGCTACCTGCTCGATGAAAAAGAACTGAACCAGGCCTTCAAGCGCTTCAAGGCGCTTTC
>CAZDZB010000198.1:2342-3078 GCA_964509795.1 uncultured Christensenellaceae bacterium
AAATTGAGTATAACTATTGAAATAATATTTTAAACAGTTATAATACAATACTGAGGTTTAAAAACACGGGCCTATTTAATAATATATAGTAAGAAATTAACCAAAGAAATAGCATTAAAAAACTATATATAGTATCTTAATGTGGCAAAAAACATATGTATTGTACTGCTCAAAAAACCTCGAAAAAACACTTGCATTTACGTGTGTTTAGTTGTATACTAATAAAGCTGTGCGTGAACACAGATTGTTTCGGTGCGGCAAAAATGGAGAGATTCAGAAGGTTGCATTTGGCGTTTAGGTCAATCGCCACAATGGTTTTTCTGATGACAAGTGTCCCTGGCCAGATCGGGGGCGACGGAGTATGGGTGCGGAATTTTCCGTAAAAAATTTATAATGACACACACGGTTCATTGTGCATAGTCAAACTTCGGCAAAGAAAACATAGGAGGTTTTTTAATGGCCAAACAAAAAATAAGAATTAAATTGAAGGCCTATGACCACAATTTAGTAGATAAGTCAGCTGCACGCATTGTTGAAACAGCAGAGCGTTCAGGTGCAGCAGTAGTGGGTCCAATCCCACTGCCTACTGAGAAGGAAATAGTAACAATTCTGAGAGCTACACACAAGTACAAAGATTCCCGTGAGCAATTTGAAATGCGCACACATAAGAGAATCATTGATATCTTGGCTCCTACATCACATACTGTTGATCAGCTTATGAGATTAGAGCTTCCTG
>CAZDZB010000199.1:0-3074 GCA_964509795.1 uncultured Christensenellaceae bacterium
CAGGAGGCATAATAAGAGAATGAGCAAAAAGTACGTTTATATGTTTAGCGAAGGTTCCGCTAGCATGAAAGACACTCTTGGAGGCAAGGGTGCAAACCTGGCAGAAATGACCACATTGGGTCTGCCTGTTCCTCAGGGATTTACCGTAAGCACTGATGCGTGCACACGTTATTATCAGGACGGCAAGAAAATCGCTGATGATATTTTAGAACAAATTGAAGAAGCTTTGGTGAAGGCCGAAAAAATTGTCGGCAAAAAGCTGGGAGATTTGGACAATCCGTTTTTAGTATCCGTACGTTCAGGAGCAAGGGTTTCAATGCCCGGAATGATGGATACTGTTTTAAATCTTGGACTAAATGATATATCTGTTCAAGGCCTTGCAAAGCTGACAGGCAATGAAAGATTTGCGTATGACAGTTATCGCCGTTTTATTCAGATGTTCTCAGACGTTGTTATGGGTTTGCCAAAACCTGAATTTGAAAAAATTATTGATCAGATGAAGGAAGAAAACGGAGTTGAGCAGGACACAGAATTAACTGCCGACAATATGAAAGAAATGGTTGAAAGATTTAAAGCTCTATATAAATCTCAACTTAAAGAAGATTTCCCGCAGGAGCCGAAAGATCAGCTTTTAAAGGCTATCGAGGCTGTATTTAATTCTTGGGACAATCCTAGAGCCATTGTGTACCGCAGAATGAATAACATTTCATCTTCATGGGGCACAGCTGTTAACGTTCAAGCAATGGTATTTGGCAACATGGGCGATGATTCAGGCACAGGCGTTGCGTTTACACGTAACCCCAGCACCGGCGAAAAGTTAATTTACGGCGAATATTTGATGAACGCACAAGGCGAAGACGTTGTTGCGGGCATTCGTACACCGCAGCCAATTACAGCCCTGGAAACAGAAAACCCTGCATTATATAATCAGTTTATGGATATAGCTAAAAAACTGGAAACCCATTATCGTGATATGCAGGATATGGAATTTACAATTGAAAAAGGCAAATTATACATGCTGCAGACACGTAACGGAAAAAGAACTGCAGCGGCAGCATTGAAAATAGCCGTTGATTTAGTGGAAGAAGGCATGCTTACAAAGGAAGAAGCAATATTAAAAGTGGGCCCGGGACAGCTGGATTCACTTCTTCACCCTCAGTTTGATACAGCATCATTGAAGGCAGCAACACCTGTCGGCAAAGGCTTGCCGGCATCACCGGGAGCTGCATGCGGCAAAGTATACTTCACTGCAGAGGATGCAGTTGCAGCCAAGAATAAAGGTGAAAAAGTTGTTTTGGTTCGCCAGGAAACATCACCTGAGGATATTGAAGGAATGTACGCATCAGAAGGCATTCTTACAGCCCGCGGCGGAATGACATCTCACGCGGCAGTTGTTGCCCGTGGAATGGGTGTATGCTGCGTAGCAGGATGCGGAGACATTAAGCTTAATGAATCAAAGAAATTATTTACTCTTGGCGGCGCTACAATTAAAGAAGGCGAATATATTTCGCTTAATGGTACAACAGGCGACGTATACGCGGATTCAATAAAGACAGTTGAAGCTGAAGTTACAGGCGATTTTGCGACATTAATGAGCTGGGCGGATGAAATCCGTACACTTAAAGTGCGCACGAATGCAGATACACCAAGAGACGCCGCACAAGCAGTAGTGTTTGGAGCAGAAGGAATCGGCCTTTGCCGTACAGAGCATATGTTCTTTGATGAAGACAGAATTCCCGCGGTGCGCGAGATGATAGTTTCATCCAATGAAGAGCAAAGAAGAGCAGCATTAGACAAACTGCTTCCCATGCAGAAAGCTGATTTTAAGGGAATATATGAGGCTATGGAAGGACGCCCGGTTACTATACGCTTCCTAGACCCTCCATTGCATGAGTTCCTTCCTCATGACGATGATGATATTAAATCATTAGCAAAGGAAATGAAGTTAAAATTTGAAGACCTTAAACAAATCGTTGAAGGCCTGCATGAGTTTAACCCAATGCTTGGACACCGTGGCTGCCGCTTATCAGTTACATATCCTGAAATAGCAGAGATGCAGACAAGAGCTGTTATTGAAGCTGCGCTGGAAGTAAATGCCGAAAAGGGGCTTAACGTTGTTCCGGAAATTATGATTCCGCTGGTAGGAGAAGTAAAAGAATTAGCATATGTTAAGAGTGTAGTTACAAAGACTGCGGATGAAATAATCAAAGAAGCCGGAAGTGATATGAAATATTTAGTCGGCACAATGATTGAAATCCCGAGAGCTGCCCTGACTGCAGATGCAATTGCAAAAGAAGCTGAGTTCTTCTCATTTGGCACAAATGACCTGACCCAAATGACATTTGGTTTCTCACGTGACGACGCTGGTTCATTCCTTGAAGATTACTATAAAAAAGGAATATTTGAATCAGACCCGTTCGCACACGTTGATCAAACAGGCGTAGGCCAACTGATGGAAATAGCTGTTGAAAAAGGCAGAAGCGTACGCCCTGACATTAAATTGGGTATCTGCGGAGAGCATGGCGGAGACCCGGATTCAGTTATATTTTGTCATAACATAGGTTTGACATATGTAAGCTGTTCACCTTTCCGTGTGCCTATTGCACGCTTAGCGGCAGCACACGCAGCAGTAATGGGAAAAAAATAACATCAAGCTATTTTACATTTGAAAACAAGAAGAAGAAAAAAGCCGGCCTGACTTTTAGTTAAGCGGGCTTTTTGCATTTATAATATTCCATATGAAAGTTTTATGCGTGAAAAACAAGTGTATAAAGATAAAAAGTGTATTTACCGATTTTTAAGGGGGCAGGGTTTGAAAAAAATAATTAATCTTTCTCAGAAAATATATAATAATATGCCGGTACACCCGTTGGATGATAAAGTTGTAGTTGAGCAAAACCATACTGTAAAACAGGATGAATATTCCAATACCCAAATTTCGCTGGGAATGCACAGCGGGACACATATTGATTTTCCGGCGCACTTCATTGAAAATGCAAAGAGAACCGATTCGTATAAGCTGGATTATTTTATTGGCAAGGCCTGCTTGATAGATGCCTTTGGTGAAAAAGTCA
>CAZDZB010000200.1:0-3071 GCA_964509795.1 uncultured Christensenellaceae bacterium
TCAATACCCCTGCCCGTATATCAGCCACGGCGAGCCTGCGCCATCCCGCACCAAAACCACAGCCCAGTCTGTATATGTGCCTTCGTCATAAGGGGAATTCTCCCCGCCGCCGTTTGGGAAAGTTACCTCATAGTCCACCTTAAAAACCATAACGTTTTGCGCCCCGAACATGTCAACCACTCTTTGGTCGAAAGCCATAGCAAATTCCGGGTCGTATTCGTGAATTTTAACCAGTGTAATTTCTTCATGCTCAAACAACACCACGCCGCCTGCGTCATACTGCTCTTTTGTCATCTTGTCGGGATGATAGCATTCAATCATCTTTTCCGCGTCCTTTTGATGCCTGGCTTCAAAATATTTCTCCACCAGCGCTTTTCCCTCTTCTATGTCAGCCTGGGTGATTTCGGAATTTTGCTCTATGTCCTCTGTTTGTGTGCTTTGCGGCGACGGCTCCGCGCTTCTGTCCTCAATTTCGCCAAAGCACCCTGCCAAAAGCAGCAGAGTTATTATCATTATAAACATTATCAGCCGTTTCATATATGAATACGCTCCTTAATATGTTAAAAAAATCGTGTGCTAAATAAAAAGATGTTCTGTCCCGGCATTCTGCCGGTGAAATTTCAAAGATAATCTGTTGCATCGTCAACACTTTTCTCTCATTACTTTTTACCTTTTTTATCAGCGGGTAAAACGCAAGTTATTGTAAAAAGGAAAAAGCAATTGCCGAAAAGTGTATCCTAAAAAGTGCATATCTGAGATAAATAACGGCAAATGGGCTGCCCCGGCATTCTGCCGGTGCAACCCATTTTTTTAGTTAATCGTTATCTTGCCGCAGCCTATTACATAAATGTCAAATACGTCCTGCATTCCGCTTAAGGATGAAGTATCGCCCTCCAAACCTGCCTCATTTATCAATGATATTTTTCGCAGGGTGTCTAGTTTGGTTAGCTCAGAAATGTCCCCTGTTGCTCCCGTTTTTTCCAGGCGCAGTTCTTTCAGTTTTTTGAACAGGTTGATTCTGTTTATGTTAACCGTTATGCCTGTTGAGACCATTTCAAGCTTTTCCAGGTTGGTGCAAAACACAACGCTTGCCAAATCACCCGTTATGTTTTTGGTTTCATAAAGCATTATCTGGCGCAGGTCAGACATTGATGCAATGTCTGAAATGTCTCCTTCTATTGTGTTTCCCTGAATATACAATGATTTAAGGCTTGCAAACTCCGGCACTGTCTTAAGCTCGCCGTAAACTTCCGTCATGTTCTCAATATTCAGAGCCTCCAAGTTTTCAAGGGCTGTTATTGTGGATATGTTTCCGTTTATGGTTTTTACATTGACCAATGTCAAATATTCCAGCCTTTTTATTTCCCCCAGCTCCAAAAGCTCGCCTTCAAATTTGCCGCCTTCAAGGTATAGGCTTTCGAGGGAGGATATCTTTTTCAAAAACTGTATTTCCCCATCTATGGATTTGTTGTCTTTCAGCTTAAGCACTTTTAATGAAAGCATTTCCGCCAAATCCTTGAGGCTGCCCTGGGTTTTGGTGTTGACAAGCTCCAATTCCTCAAGCACCGTAAAGTCGTCAATGACGTCAAAGTCAGCCGCAAGCTTCGGGCAGTTTATTATTGTGATGCTCCGCAGGTTTTCCAGCGCTCTTGTGTATTTCAGGTCGCCTTCCACTATATCCGTGTCAAAGTAAATGACTTCAAGGGATGTTATGTTGTTGAAATCCTTAACGTCCACCACGGTGTCTGCGGTTCTTTTAAATGCAGGCAGGTCGATAATATAAAGGGAAGTCAAATCGTCGCTTTCAAACTCAGGGAATATTTCCCGCATATAATTGACCATCACCAGTGTCTGCACGCCGTTTGGCACAACACCGTCAGTCACAAAGCACACGTCAGACATTATCAGCCTGTCGGTCCTGATGCCGTCTTCGTTATAAAGCAGTATTTCCAATGAGAAAAGTTCATCAAACGGGATTGCGCTTAAATTGAAATTCACCACCGTTTTGTCCCAGTAAGATATGCTCACAAAATCCAGCGGCGAGTCATTTAGGTTTATCTCTATGCTCTCACTTGGCATAAAGAGAGTAAGGCTTAAATTATCCTCGGCGTTTTCCTCAATTAATGGCGCATATGATATCCGAAAGTCCGTTTCGTCCAGTTCGCTGCCCAAATTTTCCGTCAGGCTGCATGATGCCAATGCCATTGCCGACAGCATGACAGCCATCGCTAAAAATGCGTAAATTTTTTTTATCTTCATTACTCAATCACCTCTTTTTTTAATATAGCATATTTTGGCGCGTGTATAAAGTGGCAAAATTTACGGCTTTTTGTCCTTTAATCTGTTTTATATCCAATTTTCCTTTTTCCCTTATTTACTTAAAATCTCTCCGTGACACGGAAAAAGCCATTCTTCCCTATTATCTTTCAACTATCTCAGGCTCCCATAATAAGGGGAGCTGCCTGCCGCAGCAGGCTGAGGGGTTTTAATTCTAACTATCGTCTTCGGACGGGATACCCCTCCGGCCTCGTAACTCGGCCACCTCCCCTTTCAAGGGAGGCAATCTGCGGAATTGCTTTCGCTCTGCGCGATTTCTGCTAAATCGCTCGGCTGGCAGGCGTAAGCCTGACTTAAGAGGTTTTATACTAATTTAAGTTTCCTCGCAGGAATCTTCCACAATTCTTTCGAATTTTAAATAATTGAAACCTCTCCGGCACCTGCGGGTGCCACCTCTCCTACAGGCGAGGTCGGGATTTGTAAGATAAATTAATTTATAGAAAAGCTCTCCTAATAGGCGCTGGACGCAAGCAATTCGTAAGAATTGTGATAGTCGAGCTGGCAGGCAAAACCTGACTTAAGAGGTTTTATACTAACTTAAAGTTCCCCTTTTCGGAATCTTCCACAATTCTTTCGAATTTTAAATAATTGAAACCTCTCCGGCACCTGCGGGTGCCACCTCTCCTACAGGCGAGGTCGGGATTTGTAAGATAAATTAATTTATAGAAAAGCTCTCCTAATAGGCGCTGGACGCAAGCAATTCGTAAGAATTGTGATAGTCGAGCTGGCAGGCA
>CAZDZB010000201.1:0-3039 GCA_964509795.1 uncultured Christensenellaceae bacterium
ACCTCACTGTCATTTAAAATTTAGAAAATAAATTTTCAATAAAAAAACTTAAATCATAAAATTTAGTTTCGCAACTTCTCAAAAACGGGGGGCATTTTGTGTCCCACCCGCCAAAGGCGGGCGGTAATCGATCGCGACCCCTGAAAATAAAGTAACCTGGTTTCGTAATTCACCGGAACAAAGAAGACCGGCCTTTCTGTGGTTATTGAGAATAAATTATACTTACGTAATCGTAAGCACTGCGCGAGATGTTATATGGTAGCGGTATGTTTCATCATCAGGTTTATACACTTTTGTCTGTGGTGTTATATGATTATTCATGGTGAGTAATATATCGAAAAATTGAATACAGGGGAGTGACGGCGTCAGCTCTTTTTTGGCAGGTATTTCAGAGGATTGCATGGTTTCCCCTGGAAGTCTATCTGGAAGTGAAGTGTTGATGCGCTGAGATTGCCAATGGGGGTGTCCGTTTTCACGGCATCTCCACGTTGTACATAGACAGTATGGAGATTTGAGTATACAGTGGCGTACCTGTTATTATGGATGACAACAATGTACCTGCCAAAACCTCTCATGTCTCCGATTTTTTTTACAACCCCTGTTGCTGCAGGGAACACTCCGGTGTTTGCTTTGCCTTTAATGATAAGACCGATTGAGCGGATCCCGCTGCCGCCGTCTCGTTTGTACGAGATAACCTTTTTGATGGGCCAGTTGAATGAAGGTTTTTTTTTGTTTTTGGCGTCAGGTTTTGCATGAGCATGCTCTGCGATCGGTATTTTTAATGTCATACCTGCATAGATCCTGTCATGATTTTTTAAGCTGTTAACCTCTGAGATCTTTTTATGAGAACAGTTGTACTTGTGCGCTATGCCGAGAAGAGTATCGCCTTTCTTTATAATATATTTTCTATATCGTGGTGTTTTGTTTTTTGATTTTGTGACTGCTTTAGTTTTCGTTTTTTTTGGGGTCTTTTTTTTATGGAAGGCTGGTGTCTGTTTAGACCTTTCTGTAAAATTCTTTTTGCTATATCGCTGATAATGGCCTGATTCCTGACGGATACGGGCTTCTCTGTAATCTTCATAACTGTATCTGCTTTTATTTGTCAGCCATTCCGCATGAAGTGATGACTGAGATGCCAGCAGTACACACATGATGAAATATGTTATTTTAAAAATACGAAACATCCCTGTTTACAGTAACCAAAACCAGCTTCCATGCCGGTTTCATAACGTATAGTTTGATAAGAGCTATAAACACCACAAAGGGGCATAAAACCCCTGCATCTTATTATCGGCTTATTATATTTAATAGTTTAGTGCGGGTAATGAGTTTTTAAGAATTTTCAGCAATAAATTCTGAAGTTTTAAAGCAAAGGATTTTCGTGTTTAAGCGGCAGGGCGCCCGCAGCAACCGGCTGCGGGGATGTCTTTATGTAAAAAAGCCAGGCAGCAAATAAGTTAATTTTTGCAAAATTCTTGAAAAAAAGTGAAGTCAACTTGACCAATATGCCTTCCCATGAGATACTATTAAGTATGAACAATGATGACATAAATCAATTTAAACAGATATGCCTGAAGGTTAAAGGTTCTTTTGTAAATAATGCATGGGATTTTGACAGTAGATTTAATTCTCTGCTCATTGTTTTTGATAGCGCGATAATGAACAGAATTATGTATTCCCTTGATGATGGTTTCGCCAACCGCTGGGACAGTGTAAATATCAAGAAGGCGTCTCGTTCAATTAAAAAACTGGTGAAAACCATTTACGGCATTGAGTCCGGACAGTTCATATTTTCTGAAGAAAACGAAGATCATGACATGGCGCTTTATGCAGCATGGTGGCCGTGGGGGAATGGAGAGCAAATTTCCCTGAGAATAAGCATTTTTTCGCCGCAAAAGAATCTATTATCTGATAATGAGATAAAAGAATACCTGGTCGAATGGTTTGATCTCTGAGTATGTCTTTTAAAGCAATACTGGTTCGTTGTCAGGCTTTCGCATACTCAACATACTCAGGATAGATTATTATTGTAAGAGTTCCTGAATAGTAACAAGCCAGCTCAGATTAAACGGGAAAGAAAGACCATTGAAAATAATGGTGCCGTTGTCCCCTTCCTTTTCAACGAGTTCTTCGTCACTCCAATTATAGTACAGCACAGCATCCTGGAGTACAATAGTTGGTGTAAATATGGGAAAGCCCGAAAGGGAAAGTGAAGATCCCTCCTCGGTATTGAGCACAAGTTTAAGGTCTGTGACTGTATCAAAGGACGCAAAAACAGTAAGCATGCCGTTAAGGCCGAAGGAATAGTTTTCATCTATCAGGTAATTATTAAAGGTTATATCAAGTATAACCCCGGGTTCGTCAAAATTGAGATCGAGTCTTGCGTCGACGTGCATGCCGTTTTCGTTATAAACGGTTATGCCGGGAGTGATGAATCGAGAACCGGATGTATACGTGGTAAGTAATGCCATCACATCATCCCAGGGGACAGTATTCAGTGCTTCCTGGATCACGGTACTGATATTGATATCCTGGAATGAAACCAGTTCATTGAGAAAATATTCTGTGTCATCAATGATTATTGTTCCGCTTGTATCTAAGGTGAGAGTTTTAAAGCTCAACGTTATAAATATATTGGAAAAAACAATTGTAGTTCCCTCATGTTCGCCTCCATCCACTATGAGAGGGGCTCCTTCCGGCGTATATGCTTCAAACTGGTAGGTTAAATCGTCTTCTGAAACCGTTACGCTTGCCAGGAACATGCCATGTATGGATGAATTGAGCACTGTTGATTGATAGGTGTTGAATTCACATGATACATTGTATCTGTCCTTAAGGGACGTGCATGTTATAACGATTGTGAGGCCGTCAGCCGGCTCCAGGGTCAAACCATTTTCGCAATCGAAGTCATCAAGTTTCAGCAGAAGGGAATCGATGGAAATATTTTGTAGTATTTCATCTAACAGTTCTTTTGCCTGGTCAAAAGTTAATGCAGAACAGGGGCCAGGTTCCTCTCCATCTTCGATAACCGTGCCTTCA
>CAZDZB010000202.1:0-3020 GCA_964509795.1 uncultured Christensenellaceae bacterium
GGTACCTGGCGCTCTCAAGAACCACTTTTGACGAACCCGCAAGATCATTTATCTCCTTGACCATCTCTGTAACAATGGCGTTAAGGTCTTCAATCGCGTTGCTTGTATTCTCAAGGGCGTTTTTCTGCTCGTCGGTTCCTGTTCCTATTGTACGGGCAAGCCTTATGTTCTCCTCCATCTGCTTGATAATTGAATTAATATATTTCTCTTCAACCATAAGGCTGTCCTGGAGGATCTGGATGTTCTGGTTACTCCCTGAGATCGAGTTAATCATCTCCTTTATCGCGGTGGATGAAACCTTTATAACCTCAACACCCTTCTTCGTTACCGAATCGTTGAGGCTCAGTACCTTTTCGATCTCCTTAATACTTTCAGTTGTCATGAAGGCCAGCTTGCCTATTTCGTCAGCGACAACCGCAAAGCCCTTGCCGTGCTCGCCAGCCCTTGCCGCCTCAATGCTCGCGTTAAGCGACAGCAGATTGATCTTATCTGCTATATCAACGATTATATTTACAGTTTCAGATATCTTGTTACTCTGGACGGCAATCGTATTCATGGTGTTCTCAACATCCATGAGCTTGTCATTTGCCTCCTGGCTCCTGTTTGCTATCCCCTGTATCTGCGTATATGTCAGGTTAAGGTTCTCCTTGGTTTCGTTCTTTATATGC
Source organism: uncultured Christensenellaceae bacterium (assembly GCA_964509795.1). GTDB lineage: Bacteria > Bacillota > Clostridia > Christensenellales > UMGS416 > JAFGUF01. The sequence continues at coordinate 669 of CAZDZB010000202.1, forward strand.
TTAAAGTCATCTACTATTTCATCCATTTTCACGTTACCCTCGATCTGTTCAAGGGTCGAATTATGGATACTTTCAGACGATCCGCGCAGCTCCTCAAGCGTAGCTGATATCTCCTCGAAAGTTGCCGCCTGGCTCTGCATCTTGTCATTAAACTTCATAACAAGTCCGTTCTGGGAATCAACTTCACCGAACAGGAGATTGACCTTGTCACGGATCTCAATGTTCATCTCGTGCATCTGCTCTACCCGCTTTTCGATTTCAAGCTGCTGTGCGGCCGTCTGCTGCTGGAAGATGTTTATAATTCTTATTAATCTGAATGCTACATAACATATTATAACCTGACAAACTGCAAAAAATATCTCACGGGAAGGTATTACCCCGTGATATATTTTGCCGTTAACAATCGCATCCCAGGAATATTCAGCTCCGCTGGTAAGAGCGATATAGATGAAGATACCCCAGCATGTTATAGCAACCGCGGAGACTGCCAGAAAAAGCTTTTCCCGTAAAAAAAGACAGGTTATAAGAACCATAACAACAATGAGTGCAGAAGTATTATAGGCTCCAAGTACAAAAGTCCAGCCGTGAGTGATGGAGTATTTTATTTTTGCAATGAAAGGGATAGTAATTGTGATAAATGAGATAAGCCAGGGGATTATAAGTGAATCCTTCCTATGCCTTTTCAGCCTGTACTGGATAAATGCCAGCCCCATACAGAAGAATGCCGCAAGGGATTGGGGCAGGATATCTTTCATCGGCATCCCTGCGACTATTAAAAAACCAATCGCTATTATCAGAATCATGGAAAGCGCTACAAAGTAGGCAAAGGTGGTTTTAATCTGCAACGCTTCACTGGCGGTGTATTTATTATTCATAATTATTCCCTCTTTTAAAATAAGACTTTATATATATCGGTACGGCAATGACCATAAGTTGAGCCTATTCACACCTGATCAGGCATAGTCTTTTATATTTTATATATATTTAATATAAAAAAACATTCAAACTTAATTATACACAAAATATGTATATATGTAAAATTCAATAAATTAATTATTCAATAAAAAAAAAATACAGCCCTGGGTGGGCTGTTTAAGTTTGCCGGTTCTTTTTTATGAGGATTTGATTGAGTTATACAGATTCAGTTGCCTGTTTCCATATAAAGTGTGTGTTGTATTTAAGATAGTGTTAAATACCCTGTGAGTCAATATATTTTAAATTTTTTTTTATAAATATCACCTTAAAAGTACTTTTTTTATTCTTCCTTTCCGTCATTATCAGCTTTATTTTACGAAGAACATCAATAAACGATAACAAAAAATTTATGCTGTTTTTTGTCAATAAAAAATGCATTTTTTTTAAAAAATTGCGGAGGCATGCTGAACAGATACACAGTCTGCCTGCAATTATACATAAACAATATAAACGGCTGAAGAAAATTTATCAGTTATTATATCCCCTGGCAATAATCTTCCTTATTAATTATATTAAAACAAAGGTAAGCGGTAAATATGAAAAAATTTCTGCGTGGATATCTATTTCCGGCTCTACTCTTTGCAGGGGTTGCCCGTACTGATATAATTTACGCGAATGCAGCCAATGCCGGAAATCCTGTTGTGTAAACAGAAACAGCGGGTTTAACGCCCTGAGAAGCCCCACTCTTATGAGCCGGCAGGAAGGAAACAGCGCGGGACTTGGCTATATCTATTCTTTACAGGCATACTATGGCTTTAACGGGTCACTGTCAGGCGGAGGCTCAACAGTGTCCATTGACGGTGACAGCATTTTTAAAGGCACGGCAATAGCCTCCTGCCTTTTCAGATGCAGCAGGCATTCTTTCGGTGCGGGTATTAAAAACAGTGATGATGCCCAGTTCGCAATCAGCAGAAGCAGGACTGATGATTAAAGGCGGGTAGTTTTCACGTGAGCGTACTGACCATTCCTATAAAACATTATCCGGCTCAGAAGGTGATTTGAAGATTAAGCAGTACATCTTTCAGAATAAAGGCTGCAGTATTATTGCAGGTCTCAGCTTTATTCCGGTCTACAACCTGCTGTGAATACAGGCTTTCAAACGGGATTCAGCTGCTGTTTTCATGCAGCCTGGCATAATAACGGCTGATATAACTATGGAAATTCCAGGAGCCCCTGTTACAACATTGGACCTGGGAACTGAGTCCCTTTACGTCAACCTGGTAACAGGAGTCTCCATAAATTTTTAGAAATATTCCGGAAGTATTGCGGCCAGCTTACTGGCCTGGACCGGGTTTCTCTTTTCCGGAGCTGTTATTATGGCGAACTTCGCCGCTCCGCTGCATGAACATGTCCTTTCACCGCCAAGTTTCGCGGCAA
>CAZDZB010000203.1:0-2903 GCA_964509795.1 uncultured Christensenellaceae bacterium
ATAGAATCTACAGAGATTTTCATGGAATCATCTTGAAAAGATACTGATACAAATGATTAGAAAAGCAAATATTAAACGTACATGTCCACGCAGCTCATTCACATTTATGTGAACACCCCTTGAGTGGACAGGATGCCTAAAATTAATACAAAGCTGTCAAACTCCCTTGAACGGAGTTTGAGGCAGAGCCTCATAAAAACCTGTTACATGTTACATATTACATGTTGCTTAACACTATTCACTTTTCACTCCTTTCTTCTTCACTATTCCCTACGATTTCGTCTAAGCGAAATCGAAAACAATTAATAAACAAAAACATATATCGGCTACACTTGAAATATCTCTCGGAGAGAGATAAAAACATTTATATAAACATGATAGCTTTCTATGACACTTTGCGAAAGCCATTCGTAAGAATTGCGAAAGCAAAGTGTGCTATCAAATATAGTTTGGGTTAATATAGTGTAAGTAAAGTGTGCCTTGCACTAATGCATGAAAACCTACAACACCCTCCCCACCTTCGCATACGCCCCGTTAAGCATGCGCTTCACGTGGCGCTCGCTGTAGTAAACCAAGTCCCCTATCTCCACATAATTCAGCCGCTTTTTGGTGAGCCCGTAGCGTAGAAAAAATATCCTGTCCTCTGCGGGGGATAAATCGGCGGAGGCTATTATTCCTTCAATGTCCATGCGCTTTCTTTCAAGCTCGGCTATCTCGGCGCAGTACCTTTTGTCCATTTCGTTTCGCATCTTTTCGATTTTTATAAGCACCCCTTCAACCGGGGACTTTTTAAGCCGGTTTTTTTCGGGCATCTTCATTTCATACGCCCGGTATGCCGTGTCGTAAAGCGCCTCCCACTCCTGGGCCATTCTGTCGGTTATGTTCAAAATCATGTCGCATACATTCTGGTATTGCTCTGCCAGGTGCTTTCCCGCCTCGGTGTAGTCTTTCATAGCTGCTCCATCCTCCCCAATAATTCGTCCTTTTCAAACGCGTACCTCTCGACAAAATCCTCCTCGTCGCTGTGGACGGGCCCATTGCGCAATTTATGGGTTCGGGTGAGCTTGTCCTTTGTGGTTATGCCCTCGCGAAGCAGCCTTTCCAGCACGGCGCGCACATATCCCAGGCTGTGCTTTCCCGCCGCCTTGGCCTCCAGAAAGGCGTACTCTATGCACTCATATTCCATTTTGTCCGTGTATTTTTTGAATGCCGATGGCGTCACGGCGTATGGGAAGCTTATCGTTTTTTTATCCAGAAGCTTTTGGATTTTGTCCTCCTGCAGAGAGCCGCCCTTTTCTTCTCTCTCCTTACCTAGCCTATCCTTACCTAACCTAATCTCTTCTTCTCTCTCCTGTGCGGGCATTTGCCCGCCGCCTGCCGGGCATGTGTCAGGCAATGCTTTTTTCGTGCCGCCTGCGGATAATGTGTATACCCCCGTGCCGTCGATTTCCACCCTGGATTTTTCCTGCTGGTACATTGTTTCATTGGCCCTGTCTTTTCTTATCCTGTTGTGTATGTGCCAGTGCCGCACCAGGTACACCCCGCTTTCAAAGAGAAATATATATCCGCTTTTTTCAAGCTCTGTCAGGCTGTCCTTTTTAAGGTTCAGCATTTTTACCATTTTGTTGGGCCCTGCGCCGAAGCCCTCATCGTCGGCTTTCATTGCCAGGTGAAAATACAGTGCCTGGCATTCCGCCGGCAAATCCAGAAATTTGTCCGCGTCCAGTATAGCCTTGCTGAACATTCTTTTTTGTGCCATATCTGCCTTCTCCTTCTATCCTAAAACCTTGGCGTTGGCTACGCATTTTTCGCAGTAATCATTTCCGCCTATAATGTAAAAATTATCACCCTTGAATATCCCCTCTCCGCAGTTCGCGCAGGTGCGCTGCCTTCGCGGTGATTTTTCATACGGATTCTTAAAAATCGCTTCTAAAATCTTGTCAATGTCCGTCATGCCCCTCATTTCCCCCTAATTCTTCTCAATTCGTTAAGTTTCTTTGCCCTCTTTTTGTGTCCCGAAAATTATTCTTTTACGTTTTGTTAACTTTTGGAGATTATTACAGGGCTTTACTTAACTATATGTTAAGTTTATATAAATCTTTACGTTTTGTCAAGTTTTTTAGTGCCAAGCTTAACGATTTGTTAATATTGTTTACTTTACAAATTGTAAAGTATATACTCTAGTTGAGGTAAAAGGATATGAAAAATTTGAGAAAAATCAGAAAAGAATACGGCATGACCATGAAGGATTTGGCCGATAAAATCGGCGTGTCCGAAAGCGCCATATCCCAGTATGAGAACGGAAAGCGTGAACCGGGATATGAAACTCTTATTAAGCTTGCCGGCCTTTTTAACGTATCCGCCGATTACCTTCTGGGCATCGAGGAAAAAGGCGACATATCCATATCCCAAAAAGACATGGAACTGCTTAAGGTTTATAAGGCTGCAAAGCAGAGCGATAAAGATCATATTAACGCCCTTGTAAAAGCAATTGACAAATTTTTAAAAGTAGACGAATAGACATTTTTTTAGTTTTTGAGCAAGAGTTGAATAAGTACTGAAGGTATTTGTCCTCGTTTGTTATTTTCATTATAAATCCCCTAATAGCTAATTTATGTACGCATATTAATATACACTTTTTTCAAATAGAATACTACGCAGTTACTGTCGAGTATTGTCGACTAGTTTCGAAAACACCATTTTTTTTCAATTTTTTTTGGGTTTTTTATAAAAGTTTACAATTTCGTTATATAAAAACATAAAATATTTCCGCGGAAAACTGCCGTTTCATCATTGACATATGCTCATTTGCCCCACTTTCCCCTCAAAAAAATCTTTATTTGCAGTTACAATATTTGATTGCTTAACACGAACATACGTGCTATAATTAAGTAAATAAATTA
>CAZDZB010000204.1:0-2887 GCA_964509795.1 uncultured Christensenellaceae bacterium
ACAATATAATCCGGCAGGTTATTTTCATTCATCCTGTAGGATACCATCATCATATTGCCGCTTGTATTTATATAATACTTCGTAAGTATATCAGGATCTCTGTACACATCTTCAATCTCTATAAAATACCCTATGTCAGCATACTGATAATTATATCTTACAATTTCGAATTCATCTTTCCCTGAGTTCCGAAAAAGTACCAGTGTATTATCTGCGGCGATTTCGTAGATATCAAAATTATCTCCGTCAAAAGGTACTAATACATCGTCTATATCGAACTTATATCCTATCGATCTCCACATACCCAGAAAAGCTTCTTTATCTGCTGATAAGTCAATTGTATTGTAAAATTCTTTCGGAAGCAGCGGCTCGAAAACATAAAAATGTGATGTGCAGGTATCTTCTCCTTCGTTTACTGCGGCACACAAGAAAAGATTGCCGTCCCTTCCCGGAAAAATATTTATCCTCAGAATCTCCGATTCATATTCTGCTTCTGCATATACTGTATTGTCGCTGTACTCTGCAATGTTTTTATACACCGCACTGAACTCTATATTCCCAATAGTATCTGCTTTATATTCAATTATGTTATCGTATGAAAAGCTGAAAACTGCACTTTGAATGCTGCCGTACAAAATATCATGCCCTGACATTTCTTCCGGTTTATACTCCGCTTCAAAATAAGGATTAGCCGCTGTTCCTGCATACACCCAATGGCTTGTGTATATAAAATACGGAAATTCATATGTAAATGGTTTGTATTCAAATCTGTTTGGAAACAGTTCCTCAACCGCCGTATGAACACTGCCTGCCGGTTTTTTTTCATATACCAATACAGTCTTTTGATATTCACCATTTCCTTCATATATCATGGAATTTAAATGTCCGTCGCTGTCTATCATATATGTTAATGACTCATCAGTATTGTATATACTGCTGCAATTTGCTATGCCTCCCGATTCGCTGTAGATATATCCGCTTGTACTGGCTTCGTGATACTCAGGTGATGCTTTGTCGTATGATGCATATGAAATCTACATATCATCAATTATTATATAACCCAGTTCATCATCGGTCCTTGAAATCTTATCACCCAAAAAATCCATACTGCCTATTAATATCCACTCGCCGAAAAACATATCTTTTTCAGCGTCTGTTATTTCCGCAGGCTTGTCTTCATTGATCAGACTGACTGTCTCCTGTCCGCCTGAATTTTCTGCTTCGTTTTCTTCGCTGTATTCAGCGGCATCAGGAGAATTTTTATACTCCATAAAAAAGAATACAGCAGCCGCCAAAAGAATTATGGTAACCATCAGCAGAACAATAAGCTCTGCATTTTTGCTCTGTTTGTTTTTGCTGTCCGTTCTTTTTCCGGCTTTACTGTCTTTATAATTAAAAGTAAAACTTTCTGCTGTTTCCTCATCAATTTCTGCCCTGTTTTCCATTCTTTCACCGCATTTAAAACAATATAGAGCATCATCCGGCAATTCTGCTCCGCAATTATGGCAAAACATATTGCACCTCCTTGAATATACAAAAATATGTATCGAATAAAAAAAGCTAAAATCCAATTAGTTATGGTTTTCAGCCGTGTCAGTCGAGCACCTAAAACTTTCTGGTTGTTACAGTCGTTTTTTCCAGGATAATATCCCAAGCCCCTGCTATTCAGTTTATATTTTTATTATACTCTCCGGTTTGTGTGATGTAAAGGATTGGCATTGTTCAGGGAGTGCCGTCTTTATTTATATTTGCGGATAAAAACACATATGCATTGCAAAAATCGTTAATTAAATCCCTTCGGCAATTTCGTATATCAGCTTTTCCGTGTCTTTCCACCCAAGGCACGGGTCAGTTATTGACTTTCCGTATATGTTTTCGCCGATGTCCTGTCTGCCTTCTTCTATATAGCTTTCTATCATCAGTCCTTTTATCAGGCTTTCAAGACCGCTGTTGTAGCGTCTGCTGTGCAGTATTTCCTTCGCGATGCGTGGCTGTTCGGAAAACTTTTTGCCTGAGTTTGCATGGTTACAGTCTATAATCAGCGCCGGGTTTTTAAGATTCCTTTGTTCATAAAGTTCTGCAACTCTGGTTAGGTCTTCGTAATGATAGTTTGGTATATTCTGCCCGTGTATGTCCACCGCACCGCGCAGTATGCCATGGGTATATTCATTGCCTGTTGTTTCCACTTCGTAGCCGCGGAATATAAACCTGTGGGGCAGCTGAGCAGCTTTTATGGAATTAAGCATTACGGATATATCCCCGCTTGTAGGGTTTTTCATGCCCACCGGCGAGCTTACTCCCGATGATGTAAGCCTGTGCTGCTGGTTTTCCACACTGCGTGCACCTATTGCGACATATGCCAGAATGTCCGATAGATACGTATAGTTGTCAGGATAGAGCATCTCATCTGCTGCCGGCATATAATATTCTTCCATCGCCTTAAGGTGCAGACTGCGTATGGCACGTATTCCTTTTTCTATGTCGCTTTTGCCTTCCGGATCCGGCTGATGCACCATGCCTTTGTAGCCTTCGCCTGTTGTGCGGGGTTTATTTGTATATATTCTTGGTATAAGGATAATTTTGTCCGATACCTGCTGTTTAAGCTTTGCAAGCCTGCCGATGTATTCCAGTACGGCATCTTCATTGTCTGCAGAGCACGGACCGATAATCAGAAGAAACCGTTTATCCTCGCCTGTAAATACTTTTTTAATCTCGTCCAGTCTGGTGTCTCTGATCTTTTTCAAATCCTCCCTTAACGGCAGGGCTGCAATAATTTCCTGGGGTGAAGGGAGTGGTTTTTTTACTGCTAATCTCATTTTTTTATAATACCTCATTATGCTTTGCATAATTATACAAAATTATTTTTATTTTAGCAAATTAAATCGGT
>CAZDZB010000205.1:0-2844 GCA_964509795.1 uncultured Christensenellaceae bacterium
AAAATAAGTTTTGTGTCGCTACTGCCATTTGATATTCTGGAAGAACCATCATCTTGCAATATGACCAGTTGATTTTAACAGGTAACATGAAACGAAAAATATTTATATTCATTATTATATATCTGATCTCCTTGCTTTCTCTCTATTCCCGTGATTCTGGTAAATCTGTCTTTAATGACGACGATGAAACTTTAATTGTGACGGGAGACGAATCAGGTAACGATACTGATAAATTGTCAGACACCAATAAAAACGATAGGTATCAAAAGGAACCAACCATTTCACCTGTTGGCCATAAGCCTGCAAGTGTTTTTGCTTATGGGTGGCTCCCCCGCAGTCGTCTTTTTAATACCATGCTTGCGGATCCAAGAAAGACTGTTTTTTCAGGATCGATACGGTTTAATGAACATGCTTTTGACAAGTACAGAAAAAAATCCAGTGGCTTGAGCACCGGCATTGTGGGAGATGATAGAATTTTCGGTTTTGTCTCTATAGGAGGGAGACTGCCATTTTATCGCTGGCGTTTGCCCGAAGGCTCTTTGCAGACTGGAATAGAAGGAGGTGTCTGGGCTCTCTTTTCTTTTAAGAACAGGAACTCAACTGCTGAAAAGGATATATCAACCATGATAAATGCTGATTATATGCTTGCCGTTGCTACTGAATATTCATGGAAAGCATTAGCTGTGCAGTTTCGTTTTTATCACCTGTCATCTCATGTGGGGGATGAGTTTCTTAAACTTTATCCTGATCTTAATCGTATCAATGTAAGTTATGAAGCTATTGATCTTTTTTTATCATACCAGGTGATCTTACAAATTCGGATATATGCCGGTATAGGATGTCTGGTGCATAATTTTCATACCTATAAATTTGATCCTGTCTATATAGAATATGGTGTTGAGTTAAGGCCATTTAAGAAACGATGGATGACGAGGCAAATGACATGGCAGCCTTTTATAGCGGCTCATTTGAGGAATTGGCAGAATAACTCATGGTCATTGGACGGTAACTTTATGATTGGTATTGAGTTTTTACCGAAAAAAAAGCTGCAGAATACCTGTATTCAGTTGTTCGTTTCATATTATCATGGAAATACGGTGGAAGGACAGTTTTATCACCTCAGTTCCTCCTTTTGTGCTGTTGGCTTGTCATTTGAGCTTTAAATGTGGGATAACACCGCTTTCTCTCGTAAATACGATAGTATACTATATAACAAATACTTTTGGTAACTCAAAAACGGGGGGCATTTTGTCTTCCCCCGAAGGCGGACGGGAGACGTTTGCACCCCCTAAAAATGAGAATTTACAACTTTTGATTTTATCTTTAATCAATAGTAATTGACAAAAAGGGGTGCAATCATAAAATTTTTTGTTTACAAAATTGTTTTATGATTGAGGTTGCCGTGTTTTTATCGTATCGCATAAAATGCTTTTTAGCCTGTATTTTTTTATTGGTGACCTGTATGTCATACATGAATTTAATGGCTCTGAGCCCTGTTTTTAAAACGAATACTCATACATGCGATACGGCGGGGGGTTATTCAGAACGGGGCTCAGAGCCTCAAGAAAAGATGAAAGAATGCTCTGAGCCTGAACAACAGGAATCTGTAAAAAAAAAAGATTTATCTGAAGAAACAGTAGAAAAGCAAGAAAAATATATAACAGACAATGAGAACGAACAACAACTGCATCTTGCAGAGAGGCAGGATAGCAGAAGGAGCTCCCAAAAGAACGAACTGGGAAGATCTGAACCGGTGTCTGATGAGGATATCAAGGGATTCAAGTCATATGTACTATCATCAGGAGTTATTGCTAATACTGCTGCCATTGGGTGGCAGATTGAGTACCGCTTTATACCTCCTGTTGGTATTAAATTCATGTATCTCTATGTTTTTGGTCTTGCTGCAGATGAGGGGCAGCACTTTCTTGATATTGGTGAATTTCTTGTTGCCGGTCTCTTGGCTCCGTCGTTCCATATTCCAATTAAAGGTAACAGATTTGATCCTTATATTTTTTTGGGGGTACTGTATTCGCATTTTCACTGGAAACACGATAGAACGGATACGAAAGGAGATATACGGGACCTAACCTTTGGAGGGGGCATCGGTCTTGGCATAAGGCTTACTACCTATCTTGATATTGGTTTTAATATATGGTGTGACTATGATTATAAAGTGAACAGGACCCTGTTGGGAGTAGAAAAAGGTAATAGATTAGTATTGGTTATGCCCTATGTCTCGGTAAATTTTCTTTATTAGATACAATTCTGATCATATCATTCATGCTCTTCAGCAATGTATGTTTCATCAAAAAATGGATGCTGTGTTTAAAAAATGATTATACGATTATACACGTTACTGTTTCTTTTTCTCATGATTGTTCCTGCATATGCCGGGCGAGAGCTTATGCTGTTAAGAGGGGTACATGGCCCTGCTGCCACCGACAGCTATAGCAGTGATATTACTGCCCCGCCAACGGTTACAGATAAACCATCTCAGGGAAAGTTGATTGCCCGTTATGCGGTACTCGTTTCTGTGCCGTTAACAACATATCTTTTTGCATGGCTATCGTGGGACTGGGGTGATGTGCGCTCATACTGGAAATGGGCCGATGAAGGATGGTTTGAAAGGAGTACCTACGCCGGTGGAGCGGACAAAATGGGCCATATTTTTTCGCATTATTTGATGACGCGTTTGCTCTATATGGTATTTGATTATACTGAGAATGGCGGGTATAAAAAATGGATATTTTCATCAGTACTGCCCGCTATGCTCGCCCTTGGCATTGAACTGGGCGATGCCTTTTCATCAGCTCAAAATGGCTTTGCCTACCAGGATATGCTTTG
>CAZDZB010000206.1:0-2766 GCA_964509795.1 uncultured Christensenellaceae bacterium
TTATCTATATTTTAAACGTAACCTGCGTTCCTTTGCCCGGTTCGCTCTCAACATCTATCTCCCCACCGTGGGCACTTATTATAGTTTTCACTATGGTCAGCCCTATGCCGGCGCCGCCGTATTTGCGGTTGCGGGATTTATCCGCGCGGTAGAACCTTTCAAATATCATGGGCAGGTCGTCTTTTGCTATTCCAATGCCGTCATCTTTTACTGTGACGCAGGCTCTGCCCTTTTCATTGAATGATGCAACTTCCACATTGCCGCCCTCTTTCGTGTATTTTTGGGCGTTGGCTATCAGGTTAATAAGAACTTGCTTTATTTTGTCTTTGTCGCCGTTTGCAGATATATTCTGCCCTGTAAAACTTATCGTTTTGCCTTCCTTTGAAAAGTCTGTTTCAAAGGACTTTATTACCTGCTTTGAAAGCTCAGCTATGTCGAATTCTTCTTTGTTTAGTTTTAACGATTCGCTTTCGTATTTGGACAGCCTGCCCAAATCGTCCACCAGCCTGCTTATGCGCAGGATTTCCTCGTGCATCACTTTCAGCCTATCATCGTCCAGCTCCATCACTCCGTCGATTACGCCCTCCAGGTTGCCCTGCACGGTGGTCAATGGCGTGCGCAGCTCGTGAGCAATGTCCAATGACGCCTGCTTGCTCAAAGCTTCCTGCTTTTTCAGGCTCTCTGCCAGGTTGTTTACCGACATTATCAGCTCGTTGATTTCTTTTGTATTTGATTTCTCTTCAATCTTATCGCCGTATGAACCGCCGGATATTTCCCCGGCCTTGTGAATAACCCTCGCTATAGGCTTGCTGATCTGCCTGGAAATAATAATTCCTAAAAGCAACGCCAAAATTATTGACACACCACCTGTAAGAACCAGAAGCTTATTTAATGTATTTATAAAATTCAGGTCGCTGTCTGTGTAGTAATACGGCCCGTAATAACCTATTGTAACTTCGGCAATGCTTTCATTTTCATCTGTAATGCTGTATGTTTTCTCCTCATATCCGCCTTCTGTTTTGCTGCTGTACCTGCCCTGCATGTTTTTCTGCATGTTTATGAGCATCTGCTGGCACATTCCCATGTTGTGCTCGTTAGCGTCCCATATTATGTTTCCTTCGGCATCTTCAATGCTTATTATCATTCCCTTTTCCAAAGCGCTGACTCCAACGTCCTCCAGGTAATCAACGTCCCATGCGGCATCTTCGCTGTATGCTTTTTCAATTTGGATTAAAAGTTCATCTTCTTTTATTTCCTGCTGGCTTATCACATATTCTTTGAACTGTCTCTCCAAAATAACGTTTGTCAAAATGCTGACTATAGCAACACATATCAATATTATGGCCACGTATGAAAGCGTCAGTTTCGTTTTTAGGCTGTATTTCATTTTAGCCCTCCAAATTTGTAACCCATACCGTGCACTGTAAGAACATATTTGCAGTTTTTGGTGTCATCTTCTATTTTGCGACGGAGGTTTTTTATATGTGAATCCACTGCTCTGTCGTAACCGTTGAAGTCATCGCTTAATGCCGACTCAATAAGGTCATTTCTGGAAAATACCCTGCTTGGCGACTTGGCCATTGTTATGAGCACCTTGTATTCATTGGGAGTCAAGTCAACCACTTCGCCTTTTTTGCGCACCTCGTACTTTACCGTGTCTATTGTCAAATCATTATTGTTAAATGCTAAAAATGAAGATACTGCATAGCTTTCCCCTTCCACCCTTCGCAAAAGAGCTCCAACACGAGCGACCAGCTGCCTCGGGCTGAATGGCTTTGTTATGTAATCGTCCGCGCCGATGTCAAGCCCTTTTAATATGCTTTCTTCCTCCACCTTTGCAGTCAGCATTATGATGGGCACTTTGGATGACCTGCGCAGCGCAGTGCACACTTCCTCCCCGGAAATGTCAGGCATCATCAAGTCAAGCACTACAAGCGATACGTCCGTTTGCTCAAACTTTTGCAACGCCTCATTGCCTCCATAGGCTTTTACTACGCTGTAGCCTTCCTTTTTAAGGTAGGATTCCACAAACTCAACTATTCTTTCCTCGTCGTCTACCACTAGGATTGTTTTCTTGTCCAAGTCTCCTCCTCCTTTTACTGCTTGTAGGGCTTGAATCTTTTCAGGCTCAGCGAATTACTTACAACCGACACCGAACTGAATGCCATTGCCGCCCCCGCTATCATTGGGTTCAAAAACCCAAGTGCTGCTATAGGTATTCCGATGACGTTGTAAAAGAATGCCCAGAAAAGGTTCTGCTTTATTTTGTTCATTGTTTTTTTAGATAGCCTTACAGCAGCCGGTATTGCCCTTAAATCACCGCTTATCAATGTGATGTCCGCCGCCTCAATGGCCACGTCCGTTCCTGTGCCCATGGCCATGCCTATGTCGGCCGATGCCAGAGCCGGAGCATCGTTTATGCCATCGCCTGCCATGGCGACAACCCTGCCTGCTGTTTTCAGGCGGCTTACTTCGTCCGCCTTGTGCTCGGGCAGGACTTCTGCTATCACATTGTCTATGCCTGCCTGTTTTGCAATAGCTTCCGCTGTCCTTTTATTATCGCCTGTAAGCATGTAAACTTCAATACCCAGTTTTTTAAGCTCCGCTACTGCCTGCTTTGAGTTTTGTTTTATGGTGTCAGCCACCGCTATCACTGCCGCCGGCTTTTTGTCCACTGACATCAGCATTGCAGTTTTGCCCTCGTTTTCCAGACGGCTTATTTCCAGCTCAACATCATTTAGCTCAATGCCGTTTTTCATCAGCAGG
>CAZDZB010000207.1:0-2764 GCA_964509795.1 uncultured Christensenellaceae bacterium
CTGATGCTTTTATTTATGAATCCATGCTTACAATAACAGCATATTCCGGAACATATGCCGCGAAATACGCAATGCACAGCCCTGCAAAATTAAACCTCATTGACGCAGAAAGCGAAACGGCAAAAGCAATTTCAGACATCGAAAGCATTATAAAAGAATTGAATATGTTTAAAACCCAAACAATAGAAAACATTAAAAATCGCTTTAATCCAGTTTATTCAATTAAATGGGCTTTGGTTGTTGCAGCCCTGCTAGTTCCTTCCGTTTTTATATTTCTTTCGATCTCATTTTTGGGAAGCAGAATTGCTTTCCATTCAGCAGCTACAATATTTATTGCATTTTCTCTTATAATAGCCGCTCCGATATTAATCATAAAATCCGGATACAATGAAATCCGCTGCAAGGTGGCCATCAAACGGCAGACCGAAGCTTTTTCAAGCAAGTGCAACACCATATTAAAACCTTATGGAATAGTGGATTTTAAATATTACCAAAACGTTTTTGATTCTGACTCTTCAAATCTTAACAAGGATTTTGCAAACCTTAAGAAAGCAAGGGATAAAGTAATAAACATGGACACAAAATGTTTTTTTGAAAAGCTCTACATTAACTATTCAATTATTGACTATTTAAAGGGCAGGCATCCTGTAGGATATAAAAAATAAAAGCAAAGCTTTTTTACGGCTCTGCTAAATATTTATATTCTATTGTATAAAACTTTTTTATTTTTTCTCTTCTTTTTGCTTCTCTTTTTCTTTTTCTTTTTGCTTTTCTTTTTCTTCTGTCTTTTTCTCGTACCTGTCTATCAGCCTTTCCGCCAAAAGCTTGAACGCCGATGCTTCGCAGCAAATGCAACCGATCAGTGTCATCAGCCTCGCTCTGTCATCCTGCAGCCCATTTTCCAAAAGAATGTTGTCCATCTTTTCCATCTCTTTATTTAAAAGTTCGGCAGTTGACTGATATGTGTTTTCCATGATTTCTTTAAACACATTATACTGAGGCTCCAGCATCAAATCTTCTTTGCTTTCTGTCAGGTTAAAAAATGCTTTGATATCCTGTATGGACAGCACTTTTTTGAGCATTATTATATATGTAAGCGCAATCATGTGCTCTCTTGTGTATTTTTTCTTTTCGGGGTGGGGCAGCACTTCATATTTTGTGTAATTGTTAACCATGGTTTTGGTTAATATCTTGTCGTCTTCTTTTCTGCGCATTTCTCCAAGCTGGTCATCAAAAAAGCTGGTGACCTGCTCCATGTATAAATCTATTTTCGGTATTTCTGATGTGTCCAGTAATTCAATTGAAAAAATATCATCAATAATGTCTTTTATATCCATTCGAAGCGTATCCATTTTGTCTCCCCTTTTGTATAAAAAATAAATAAATCCTATTACACATTATATGGTATTTAAAACCATATTGCAAGCTGCTTTGTGTCTTTCAAAGAGTATTGAATATTACTGATTGTCATAGATAGTGCTTTATTTTAACTATATATTCAAGAAAACCCTTTAGAATTATTCCAACAATAACCCCTGTTTTCTGCCGTCTCAAGCATTCTTTAACTTTTTCTTTTTGGTAGACATTATACATTAACATGTTGTATAATTAGGCGATAAAAAACATAAAAATTATTTTAATGTTTCGGATGTAAGGTGAAAAACTTGAATTACAATAAAGATAAAATAAGAAATTTCTGCATTATTGCGCATATCGACCACGGTAAGTCTACCCTGGCTGACAGGCTTATTGATTTTACCGGGGCTATAAACAAGCGTGACATGTCCGACCAGGTGCTTGACACTATGGATCTTGAAAAAGAGCGGGGCATTACCATCAAATCTCAAGCCGTTAGGATGGAATACAAGGCTTTAGACGGCGAAACATATGTGCTTAATCTTATCGACACTCCCGGGCACGTTGACTTCACTTATGAAGTTTCCCGTTCTTTAGCTGCGTGCGAAGGAGCGATTTTAGTAGTTGACGCCAGCCAGGGCATTGAAGCCCAAACTTTGGCCAATGTGTATATGGCATTGGAGCATGACCTGGAAATAATTCCTGTCATCAACAAAATTGATCTGCCAAGCGCAGATATTCCAAGAACAATAACAGAAATCGAAGACATCATCGGGCTTCCCGCTGACGATGCCCCTTGCGTATCAGCCAAGGAAGGCTTAAACATTCAGAATGTGCTTGAAGCCATAGTCCACAGAATGCCTGCCCCGAAAGGAGACGAAAACGCTCCACTTAAAGCTTTGATTTTTGACTCTTTCTATGACAACTACAGAGGCGCCATGAGCTACGTCAGAGTAATGGACGGCACATTGAAAAAAGGCCGCCGAATGATGATGATGGCAACAAAATCAAAATTTGAAATTGTCGAAACCGGCATTTTTTCACCCTTCTGGGTGGAAACCGATTGCCTTAGGGCAGGGGAGGTAGGATATGTCGGCGGCTCCATCAAAAACCTTAGCGAAACCAAAGTAGGCGACACAATAACAGATGCGGATAATCCGGCTAAAGAACCTCTCCCCGGATATAAGCACGTAAAACCGATGGTTTTCTGCGGCATTTACCCCGCCGACGGCGCTCACTATGAGGACGTCCGTGACGCCTTAGAAAAACTCCAGCTAAACGACGCGTCATTAATATTTGAGCCTGAGACATCAGTAGCCTTGGGATTTGGTTTCAGGTGCGGGTTTCTAGGGCTTTTGCATATGGAAATAATAGCGGAACGGCTGGAGAGAGAATTTGACCTTGATTT
>CAZDZB010000208.1:0-2761 GCA_964509795.1 uncultured Christensenellaceae bacterium
AGTAGTCTACAGGATTGCCTCCGCACACGTCCTTGGACACCAGGCGCATCAAGTTGCGTGGAGACAGTTCATCATTTGCAAGAAGCTCTGTCATGACCTGACGCGCGCGAAGCTCCCTTGGAGTGTCGGACCAGATGGTGATCCAGCCGTCAGTATGATTGCTGTTGGTACGGTTGTTGAACCCCACGGTCTGAGTATAGTTATAATCATAGGCAGTATGACCGTCTTCATCAGTAACTGCACCGGTGTTTGCGTCAAACTTGCGGAACATTATGGGATTGCCGTTACCGTCTGTCCACATTTCATATATAGCTGCACCGCCGTATGCGTCAATAACGCCGAAGATACCGGAGATATTCTTACCGCTCCAGATACTGGTAAAATTGTTTGCTATGGCTTCAAATTCAGCCAGTGTTGTGCACCTTTCCAGTGCCCGCTCCATGAGATTTGTGTTTACATTGTTGGCTTCCAAGAAGACGCTTTCATAGCAGGTGGTATTGGCTATGGCAAAGCCTGATTCATTGGCCCCGGCTGTACAGATGGCATAATTTTCCATATTATATGTGGTTTCACCCATCAAGCGCAGGCTACCGCCCACACCTGAAAGCACTTGAGGGAAATAACGAACTTCATGACGGTAGCTGTTGGCATGGTCCCTGTTTTTCCATAAAAAGGGCCGTCCTGTGGCAGACGCGTCCGCGGTGACCACTGCCACATTACAGGCATCGGATTGTTCCTGCGCTGCACCATGGATCATGAAAATGGAGATCACGATCACTACAAATTTCTTTATATGTTTATTCATAGTAATCTCCCTTGAAAGACGGAAAAACGTGTTGCTGATGCGTGCTCACCATGTTTGTACTTCATTCTAATACTCTTATGAAACATGCACCAATAAACCTCTGTTTTCGGCAACTATATTTTTGCAGCGCCGTTGCTGCTTACAGATGCTGTCTATTATCCTATCTGTCCTCCACGCGTCTGTTGTACACTCTTCTGTCCGTGATGCCTGGCATTGCCCCAGCCAGTTCATTAATGGGGGTCGCCTTTCGTCGCTCGCTTTTCCTGCGTTCTAGGCTGGCTTTTTCTTTCCTCTCAATATACCGCTTCGCGTCCTCGTTCTTTTTGAAGCCGAAGAGACCGAGCTTTTTATTAAAAAATGCCTTTACTCCAAGGGACAGGAACATCAATCCGGCCATGGCCGGCAGCGCGTTTATCTTGCCAAAGGCGGCAAAGAAAAGAAAGGCATCGCCTCTGTACCTGAAGTCAAGGCCCGGAGGCATCATCTGTTTTACTTTGTCGGACAATCTCATTTCATAGTCATCAGGCTTTTGGGAACCCGGAAAAATGCTCTTCAGGAAAAAGGGATAGTCTTCATCGACCAGTGACGCGCCTTTTTTTGCAAGATAGGTATCATGGAGCTTTATCAAATCCGGTGACGGATCAAAGGTGTTGTCCAGGAATTTATAAACAAAGTGATACTTCTCAAGGGTATGGATGAGCCGGGCATTGGGGGTCAGTCCCATGAACACCATCTTTTTAATGCCCTTCATTTTCCAGAGCCTCAGATAAAAGACCCTGATGCTGATAGCTGAAAGAATACGGGCCATGCCTCTTCCCCTGTATTTTTTCATGACCATGGTCTCGTCAAGATCAAAGACAAAATACTGGTCCATGGTCCAGTAAGAGGAAATCTGAAAAGCAATGATTTCCCCCTTGTCTTCAACATAGGTGAGGATATCGCGCAGCTTCATGTAATCAAAAAAATTCTCCTGGGCTTTCCAGCAGGACTTTTCAACAACCTCGCACTCTCGCGCAATCCTTTCGAGTTCCTTTTTAGGGGTATGTTTAATATCAATCGTATGATAACGCAAACCATTAAGAGTTAATGTATGATATTTCTCAAGCGGGATCTCTGTAAGATCAATTTCCTCAACAAAAAACTTCTCTTCATAGGAATCTTTAAAGGCCATTGATGATTGTTCCATAGATGACTCCTTCAGGTAAATCTTTATTTTTAAAAAAGGAACACGATGAAAAAATTAACTTATTCCGTCCAGACGGACTCTTTTTTGTTATACATACAAATGTACTTATTTTTTTTGACACAGTGTAATTAATAATTTAATAAAATTAAAAATTTTTTTAAATTTTTCTATTATAATCCAAATAATGACCAAAAAAGCACTTTTTTATAGCATACCGGGTAGCAGGACAAAAATAGATATCAGGTTAAAAACGACGCTCTCTTCCTATCTCTTTTTACCATAGCGACAAGCAATGAACAACCTTAATAGAGCGCTGAAAGACAGTACCCTATAATGTCAAGAATAAAATGCAATTCTTTTTTTCTTATTTCAAAAAATTCTTTTGCAAGTATGCATTTTCAGGAGCGGGAAACACAATACCCCCGTTTTTGAGAAGCTGCATTCTTTTTCATGATTTAAGGTATAATTTCAGGAACAAATATTCTACATTTGTTCCTGAACAGATGTTTTTGAGTATCAGACACGCTTTTATTGGATCATTTCTTCATTAATTTAACGCAAAAAACAAATTAATTTTGACACTTTTTGATTTATCCATGGGTATTATATATATTAAATATTAAACAGACAAGACGGTATTCTTTTAAGCTGTAATGCGTATCGCCCGGCAGGGGCTTTTATAAGAAGCAGTGGTATAATACAATTTTACGCACAGAATAACTTTTTTGTTGCATACACAGGTCAGATCATGTATAGATGTTATCCCCTTT
>CAZDZB010000209.1:0-2738 GCA_964509795.1 uncultured Christensenellaceae bacterium
AAAGGAAAAGTCATGCAGTGGGGCCCGCCGCCCGCCTTTAAAATCTCAGTGCAGTCCAATTCTATTACTTCAAACCCCTTGTTTCTAAGTTCACTGTTAACTTTGCTGTTTGCCTTAAGGGACACAACACGCTTGTTTCCGAGGGCCTGCAGATTGCAGAAATGTTTAAACACTCCCTCTTCTTCAATTTTTATAATGTCAAATTCATTTTGGTTTAAATAATCCTGAAAATGTTCAGGCAGCCCTTCCCAATAAGCAACGGCAGTCTTTCCACCAACTATGTTGAAAATCATATCAAGGTGCAGGTACTCCTGCTTTGACTTCACTTCTATTATCTTATAACCAAATGCATCAAGCTGCTTTCTGATGTTTTCAATGCCTTCAGCGTCGGAACGCTGCAATGTGCCAACGGCCAGGGTCTTTTCATCAAGCTGCCAGAAGTCTCCGCCCTCAATGCAGCCCTCTGTGCACCTGGCAATCAGCGGAACACCCAGTTCTTTTAGCTTTTTTTCATAAAGGTCAGTTTCCGGCTGGCGCACCTTTTCCTTAAATCTGCCCAGTACATAGCCTTCCTTTAAATTAAATCCGAAATCCCTTGCGTATACCATGCTTGAGAGCTTCTCAACCGGCTTTATAATCTCCACTTCAACGCCGTTGCTTTTATATATTTCAATTAAGCTGTCATGCTCAGCAAGAGCTAATTTCTTATCTAAAGTTATGCCTTTTTCAATCCAGTCCATGGATATCTTGTCGATAGGTGCAAGCTCAATGTAATCCGGTCTGCTTAGAAGCACTTTCTTCAACACTCCTGTCGCCGATTCAACAAAAGTTTTCATAAATAATATCCCCCTGAAAGAACCTTTGCAAAAATAAAAGGGGAGCATCAAGCGTTAACTTAATACTCCCCGTACTAGCGGTTCTTTTCACATGGTCAGTATACAAGATGGCTTTTGATTTGTCAATATATCCTGCAATTAACCGTTATAAATAAGGGTTCCGCTCTGTCCTTTGATGGCCAGAGGCGCCTTTTCTAAGGAAGCAATCAATGCTTTCCTGTGGGGTTCTCCCTTAACAAACTTAACTGCCGCTTCCACTTTCGGCAGCATGCTTCCCCTGGAAAAATGCCCTTCTTTTATATATTGCTCTGCGTCTTTTACAGTCATTTTATCCAGGTTCACCTGCTCAGGTGTTCCGTAATTCAAAGCCACCTGTTCAACTGCTGTGAGTATAATGAAAAAGTCAGCGTACACCGCCTCAGCCAAAATTCCTGACGCGTAGTCTTTGTCTATCACCGCGGATACTCCCTTATAGCTGCCGTCATCTTCTTTTACCACCGGAATGCCACCGCCGCCGCATGTAACAACAATGAACTTATGGTCAAGCATACTTTCTATTGATTCTTTTTCAAGTATATTGACAGGCTTAGGTGACGCCACCACCCTTCTGTAACCTCTTTTGGCATCCTCTGCCATGACTAGCTCAGGGTCCGCTGCCATCATGGCCTCTGCCTGCTCTTTAGTGTAAAAGCCTCCTATGGGCTTGCTCGGGTTTTTAAAGGCCGGGTCGTTTTTATCAACTTCAATCTGGGTAACTACAGACGCCACATACCAAGGCTTTTGCTGGGCATGTATTTCAGCCTGCAAGGCGTTCTGCAGGTGATAGCCTATGTATCCCTGGCTCATTGCGGTGCACTCCGGCAAATCAACCGGGACAACTTTATCATTGACTCTGGACGCTTCCTGAAAGGCAAGGTTAATCATGCCCACCTGAGGGCCATTGCCATGGCTTATGATTATTTCATTTCCCTGCTTTATGACCTCAATTAACGGTTTGACTGCCTGTCTCACCTTTATCTTCTGCTCTTCGGGTGTGCTGCCCAAAGCATTGCCACCAAGAGCGATGACCGCCCTTGGTATAACATGATGATGATTCATTAACATGCTCCTCCTGCTAAAATGTTTTTTAACATTACATCTTTTTGTGTGCGCTTTTGCAAAGCCGCACTTCATTTATAGATAGAATTTAATATTACCACTATATTTCTGTCAAGTAAAACAAAAAAACTCCTTTTTTTAATATTTTAATTGCGTATAGCATAATATTTTTATTATCTTAAGTGACGTTTCAACATATCATATGATATAATCAGTACAAAGAAAAGATAAACTTAAAAGGAGTATTACAAATGGGAATAAATCTTAGAGGAAAGCATTTTTTAACACTGCTTGATTTCACCCCTCAGGAAATCCGCTATCTGCTGGATTTATCCAAAGACTTTAAGGCAATGAAGCGAAGCGGCACGCCCCACCGTTATCTTGAGGGCAAAAACATCGTGCTTCTTTTTGAAAAAACCTCAACCAGGACACGCTGCTCATTTGAAGTGGCAGGCATGGATTTGGGCATGGGCGTCACCTATCTTGACCCCGGCAGCTCACAGATGGGAAAAAAGGAAAGCATTGCCGACACGGCAAGAGTTTTAGGAAGGCTTTATGACGGCATAGAATACAGAGGCTACAGCCAGGATTTAGTAACTGAGCTTGCTCAGTACGCAGGCGTGCCTGTATGGAATGGGCTCACGGACCAGTTTCACCCTACGCAGATGCTTGCTGACCTTATGACCATAGAGGAAAAATTCGGCACACTCAAGGGAATTAATTTCACCTACGCCGGCGACGCCAGAAACAACCTGGGCAATTCATTGATGGTAGCCTGCGCAAAAATGGGTGTTAATTTCACAG
>CAZDZB010000210.1:0-2710 GCA_964509795.1 uncultured Christensenellaceae bacterium
GACATATATATTTCCTGTATAGGAAGCGAAGGCGACGGACTTGATTCCAACGGTGACATATATATAAGCGGAGGCAATGTAACAATTGACGGTGCAGTATCCAGAATGGATACAGCAATTGATATTGACGCTGGAACATTTCAATATACAGGAGGCAGCCTGGCTGCGGTTGGCAGCACATCCATGCTGGTTATTCCTGAAACACAGCAGCAGCCTGTAATCACAATTGTTTTTAATAGCAATCAGCAGGGAGGGAACGCAATAAAAGTAACCGACGAAAGCGGAAACGAGGTAATATCTTTTGTTCCCGAAAAAACATATGCTGTTGCCATGCTCAGTTCACCGGCTTTAGCGGAAGGAGAAACTTATACAGTATATTCAGGCTCAGATAAGCTCTTTTCTATAACGCTAAATTCAACATCAGTAACCGTTGATGAAAACGGAAATGAAACTGCAGTGTCAGGTACAGGCGGCAGAATGCCCGGACAAGACGGCGGAAAACCCGGACGAGACGAAAAAAATCCGCCAAGATAATAAAACAATACAATTTGCATAGCATAAAAGGGATCGGATTTAAAAATGTGGAATCTGATCCTTTTTAATTACTGCTGACTGCACATAATTTATATCAAAAATTATTTACTATACCATAAAATTAATAGAATTGACAGTTGAATTTCATGCTTAAATGTAAAATATAGTAGATAATTCTAATAATATATGAACATTTTCTAAAAATTTCACAATAACTATAGTAAAAAAATACAATATTATGCTATAATTCATCTTGAATGTTTATAAATATTTTTAGAGATATTTAGGGATATATAGTATATGGACATTCAGCGTTATTATAAGTTAAATAAAAAACATACCTTAGGAGATTAAGTATGCGTAAACATTTGTTTACTGTTATTTTAGCTGCAATTTTATTATTGAGCACATTTATTTGTGACGAAATAAATGTAGTAAATGCAGTTGATCTAACAGATTCATCAGGGATTTGGACGCCTGTTATAGCAGGTAATGAACAAAACGACTATATAGATGACCAGCAGACAGGAAGTCACCCGGTTTCTCAGGATATTGTAGGTGATGATATACACACCCTGCAGTATACAGACAGTTTGCAGATGGCGATGTAGCATTCAGGATAAGAGTAGGTGAAGCCGACGGCGTTGGTGATGACGAATTCAAGAACTTTGCATTTATCGGAATCGACGTTGATCTTGACGGAAGTATTGACTTTTTTGTAGGTGCATACAATCCCACAGGAAGTAATGGTCGTCTTGGCATATATTCATCGGACGGTTCACTAAATATCAGCCCAAGCACAACGGGTATTTCAGGAGCACCATTGATGGCATTCGCTCCTGTACAAGATGAAAATTTCACTTTTGAACCTGCCGGCACGGCAGTCGGCGGAGGCACAGATTATTTTATTTCCTTTAAATTTTCAATTGATGATATTAATACAGCTTTAAGCGGAACAGGGTATTCCTTTACTTCGTCAACCATATTTACATTCATGGTCGGAACAGCTGCACAGGATAATTCATTTAACCAGGACCTTAACGGTATGAATGCCACGGGGTGGTCTTCGGATGAAACATGGACTGATTTAGGTGTTTTTACAGATCCGGTACAGGCTGACGGCACTCCTATAAACTACACCACAGTAATTTTTGATAACAATAACGGCGATACAGAAGCTGTTTTCAATACCCGTTCTGTAGAGGACGGAACCGCACTGGGTGCACTGCCTTCAACTCTGCCTGCAAAAACAGGAATGAGTTTTGTAGAGTGGAACACTGAAGCTGACGGCAGCGGTGATACTGTCACTGTAGATACCATAATAACAGGTAATCCAAGTGACCCTAACGAACCTGTTACAGTTTACGCAATTTGGAGCATATACGAAGGATTAACTGTAACATTTTATTTAGATCAGGCAGCTTATACTGCAGGTACACCGTATGCAATAGCTCCTACTATAGACAATGTTGTAGGTAAGTACATGCCGGCTAACCCGGATATTGCAGGCAATGTGTTTATGGGATGGGATGACGAGAACGGTGTTACATTCTACGCAGGCACGCCTGTTAAAGAGCGTATACTTCTATCTCCTTCACCAACTTCCTCCAATCTGAATGTAATAGGAACATGGGCTAACGGGACAGTAAAAAATGTTCTGAGTTTTTATGATAATTACGACGGAGATAACGACAAAACAACAGGTAATGATATTCTGATAGCTGAACTTTATGCATCCGGACAAAGTGCATCTTTCAGCAATTCACCTGATGGATCGCAAACATATGGACCTCTAAGACCCGGATATGTATTAACATCCTGGACATACTATGATTCCGGAAGCGGCACATGGGCTTTATTGGCACCCGGTGGAAAACCCAAAGCTCATACAGATCACTTTGCAGTATGGACATCACTGAACTGGACTGTAAATTTTGATGAAAATTTCAGTGGTGCTCCACCGATAGTTACTCAGGCTGTTACAGGAGGAGAAGTTACATCTGCCCCGGCACCGACAGACAGAACAGCTTCCGGTTATGAGTTTAAAGGCTGGAACAGAGCAGCAGACGGGTCAGGCGAATTTGTAACTCCAACTTTTACTGTTTATGAAGATAATACAACGATTTATGCTATATGGGCGGCAAAAAGCCAGGTAGTTTTTGATGCAAACGGAGGA
>CAZDZB010000211.1:0-2702 GCA_964509795.1 uncultured Christensenellaceae bacterium
CAACCCCCTAAAGGGGGAGTAAGAAAAAAAGAACAGTTACGAGTAATAAGCCCCCTGTAATTAGCAAATTAAAAACCACCAATTTTTCGCAATTAACAATCACCAGTTTAAAAAGAGATTAGATTGCTGTTTCATTGCAGAGGGGTGCTTTTTCACGGAGCTTTAGCGGAGTGAAAAAGCACCCCTCTGCAAACCTTTTTTTATTCAGGAGTAAATATATTTTTACGATTCTCCATACGATAGCTTTGTCCATCGAGCTTCACTACTTCACACCGATACAGTATTCTGTCTAATAACGCTGTTGCCAGCACTTCATCGTCCAGGGATTCTGCCCATTGTTTGGGAGATTTATTGGTGGTGATTATCAGAGAGCACTGTTCGTGCAAATGATTGATAAGATTAAATAAGGCTACAGCTTCGTTCTTTTTGATTGGGAAAAGCATAATGTCATCGATGGCTATTAAATGTGCTTTCAGATATCGGTTATAGGCACCAAGTGCAGTAGCTGTTATTTCTTTCATTCTCAGAACGTTTATTAAGTCCTCCATAGTGGTAAAATAAGCTTTGTAGCCTTTAGCTACAGCATCATTAACCAATCCGGCGGCAATAAATGACTTGCCCGTTCCACTGGGTCCCATAAGTACGAGATTATAAACCTGCTCTACCCACACCATTTGTCTGAGTTCCCTCATTTGTTTTTCGGATATACTGGAAGATACCTTGTAATCGTAGCTTGCCAGGTCATAGTGACGCGGCAGGTTTGCCATTTTCATGCGCCGCTCAAGGTCTGTGCGTTTACGCTGTTGAACTTCCCGTTCCAGTAAATTGTGTGTATAATCCAGGTAGCTTGGTTTGTCTATCTGAGCAGCATGTATAATGGCTTCAGCCTGATTACGTATCATGCATAATCGCAGGTAATCGGCATTCTGTTTTATTTGTTTTATCTGGTCAATCATTGCATTAAAGTTTGATAGATGCTTATTTTACTGGTTTGAGGCTCATAGTCGGTTTGGACGGATAATGAACTTTTAATCTCTATATAGGGCATTACACTGCTGGTGACAGCCTGACTTTCTTTTTGATAGTGAAGAGCTGTTTGTATCAGTGTATTTGCATTAAACATGGAACTTTCGACACAGAAGTGGACTGCCTTTTCAAGAAACAAAGGTTCTATACCCACCGCTCTGGTTTTTAAAAGTTGCAGATTATCGCGCAAATATCGTCGCTTTTGGGCTGTCAGCTGCTCTATGAACAATGGATATGAGGGTATATCCCCAAAAAGTTGCGTTACTTCTGTTTTTAATACTTCCAGGCTTTGGCTTTTATCCCGACGGTGATCCGTATTGCGGATAGTGCAACCGCGCTCGTTACATACTTTATGCGTGGTCAAAAGGGTCTTATCACTTGCATAAAGATAAACGGTTTCATTTTCAACCTTCAACATAACGCTTGTGTCTGATCCCTGATAGGTGCTCAGGGGTAAAGTATAGAAATTGCCTTTATAGCTTATTGTATTGTCTTTGCGTACTTTATAAGGTAACAAACTGTCGGCAACCTTTATCTGTTTATAATATGGGTGAAGGTAATCCCGTTCAATAATCCATTCATTGTGTGGTATCTTCTGTATTCCGGCGTGCATCTTGCCGTTTCCGGTGCGTGTGAGCCAATCAAGAACGGATTCATTGAGTGCCTGTTCGTTGGTATAAGTACGACCTCTAAGAAAGTTCTTCTTTACATAGCCTACTACATTTTCTACTTTCCCTTTACTTTCAGGGTCTGCTTTACGACAGAAAACAGGGGTAAATGTCATCTGCGAACTGTAACGTTGAAACTCCCGGGTTAATATCAAATCTCCAAGATTCTCATCGACCATCAAAACCCGGTCCTGGTCATAAACGATCTTATCGGGCTGACCTTCAAAATACTCAAATGCTTGATTGTGAGCATCAATAGTTGTTTGGCTTGTAAAGGGCTTATCCTGAAAACGTACAAACTTCTGACGGGAACGACTCAATATCATGACGAAAAAATAAACTTTATGCCTGCCGTCATCTTTACAGGGCATATGAAAACTTCCAAAATCTGCCTGAGCCTGATCACCATAAGCCGTTTCGGGCAATTTTTCATATTGACGAAACGCTTTAGAACGTGTTTTGGGTATGTCAAACTCCTTACGTATCTGCTCCACAAAATTATAGACTGTCTTGCTGTGAACACCCGGTAAATCCGGATAGTGTTCTTTCAACCAGTCTTCTACCTGAGAGGCTGACAAATAGGGGTGTAATTCCAATGTCGTTTTTACAAAATGAACATATTCCTTCAACTTCTTTGGACGATGCTGAGGAATCGAAATCCACGCTAAAAACGTTTGCTCGTTCATCGATAAATACTTGCGAACTGTTGAACGATCCATACCCAATTCAACAGAAATCTGACTCTTATTGAGCCCTTTTGAATGTAATTCATTAACTTTGTACCACATAAATGCCTTTTTTAGGTGTTGTGTCGGAGTCTTCATTGTTTTGTGTGTTGGTTTACACAAATATGAAGACTCTTTTTTTATTATTTTTCATTAGTGGTGATTTCTAATTGCGAAAATATGAGGAAACAAAATTACTAATTACATACGACAAAAGTTTATCAATATATTCTTTTCTTTGTATTCGGTTTTTCATGTTACAAAAATAGGATAAATTATCAAA
>CAZDZB010000212.1:0-2695 GCA_964509795.1 uncultured Christensenellaceae bacterium
TGGCCGTTCATGTCGCCGAGCAGGGGGATGCCTGTGGTTTTGTTATAGTTGGCTACATTCAGCTTGACAGAGCATGCCAGGCATATGCTGTGGAAAAGCCCCAGTTCCTTTACCTGCTTAAATAAAGGGTCACCGCTTTCTTCGAGTTTCTTGGGCAGGGTCACCGCTTCTCCTTCTATAACAATTTTAGCGTCAAATCCTTTTTCGTGCATCTCTTTCGCGTTTAAAAGAACGTGAATAAAGCACATGGGATCGCCTTTAAAAGCAAAAATAACAATTTTTTTCATAATACCTCTCCTAGTTTTATTTACTAATATTCTACACTAAATAATAAAAATCGGAAAGCGAAATTACCCAATGGGATTTATTTTCTTGGCGTTTGCCAGCATAAGCTTGATGCGGTTTTCCTGATTGACTTTAGTGGCGCCTGGGTCATAGTCGATGGCAACGATATTTGCGTCAGGATTGTTTTCCTTTATTTTACGTATCATTCCCTTGCCCGCTATGTGGTTGGGAAGGCAGCCAAAAGGCTGAGTGCAGACTACATTATTCACTTTCATATGGCATAAATCCAGCATTTCCGCTGTAAGCAGCCATCCTTCGCCCATTTTGTTGCCGTAACCTACATAGTCGCTTGTTATCAGGCTGCGCAGCTCTTTATATTGAGTGACGGGGACATAGCTGCTGTTTTCCTCTATAATGATTTTCATGTCCTTTTGCAGTTTCAGCATAAAATCAATGAATAGATTAATTAGATATTTTTTTATTTTGCTTCCGCCGTATATATTAATGTCATCAACTCTGTTGTCAGCTTTGAAAATAAGAAAGTCAAGCAGCCCAGGCACTACAACCTCGCAGTTTTCATCAGCAAGAAATTTTTCCAGGTTATTGTTGCCTAACGGAGCGTATTTAATATATATTTCTCCAACGATGCCCACTCTTATTTTTTTCTCATTACGTTTTTTAATGGCCGCAAAGTCCTGCGTTATTTTCTTCAGATTGGATTCTATTTTGGATATTCTTAAGTTTACAGCATGCTGATATTCTTCTGAAAGGATATCTTCCCAGCATTCTACCAGCTTGTCAGTCTCTCCGGGGGTTATTTCATAGGGCCTTGTCTGGTTAGCCAGCCACATCAGAAGGTCAGCGTACACTACGGCGTATATCAGCTGCACTGTAAGGCTTAATGTCAGCTTAAACCCGGGGTTTTTTTCGAGGCCTGAAATGTTGAGGGATATAACCGGTATGTGCCCCATATTATTTTGTTTCAAGGCTTTTCTCAAAAGATGTATGTAATTTGAAGCTCGGCAGCCTCCGCCTGTCTGGGTTATTATCAATGCTGTTTTGTTCATATCGTATTTGCCGCTTTTTAGGGCATCCAGAAGCTGGCCGATGACTAAAAGGGCAGGGTAGCATGTGTCATTATGCACGTTTTTTAAGCCCTCATATACTATATTTTCATTGTCTGTTTCCAGAAGCTTTACGTTATAGCCGTGAAGCCTCAATGTTTTTTCCAGAAGCCTCATGTGGGTAGGCAGCATCATAGGCATTAATATAGTATAATTTTTTTTCATTTCTTTTGTAAATATTACTCTGCTGTTATCTTTTTTCATATATACCTCAACTACTGCTCAATTGCCGCGATAAGGCTTCTTAACCGTATACGCGCTGCTCCCAGATTATTGATTTCATCAATTTTTATTTGTGTGTAAAGCTTGCCTTTCTTTTCAAGGATGTCTCTTATTTCGTCTGATGTAATTGCGTCGGTGCCGCAGCCAAAGGAAACAAGTTGCACAAATTCCATGTTTTCATGGCGAGTTATGTATCTTGCGGCATTGTACATTCTGGACTGATAAGTCCACTGATTGAGTACATTTAAGGATGGCCTCGGCAGGTGGTGTGAAATGCAGTCCTCGGTAATTAGCACAAGATTAAATGAAGTTATCAAATCATCTATACCGTGGTTGATTTCTGAATCTATGTGATACGGCCTTCCTGATAAGACTACAATTCTCATATTATTGTCTTTTGCGTATTCAATGGCCTTTTCACCTTGGACCTTTATGAACTTTTTAAAATCTGAATGAGCCGTGTATGCCTTTTTGACAGCGGATGCGATTTGTTTTTTGCTGACATTATATTTATCTTTAAAGAAATTGTATGCTTTCTTCCTGAAATCATTTTTTCTGTGCAGTCCGAAATACTCGTTCATGTAGTTAACTTGGGAAAGCCTTTTAATGTTGGCTTTCAGAAGTTCGGGATAATATGCCACAACAGGGCAGTTGTAATGGTTGTCGCCGATTTCTTCATTGAAGTTGTAACTCATGCATGGGTAGAAAATATCCTTTATACCTTTATCCAAAAGCACTTCAATATGGCCATGCATCAGTTTGGCAGGGTAGCATACTGTATCTGATGGTATTGTATGCTGGCCTTTTGTGTAAATATCCCTGGTTGATATACCGGAATGTACCACCTCAACACCCAATTCGTTAAAAAATGCGGTCCAAAAGGGGAGGAGCTCATAAATATTAAGGCCTAAGGGGATGCCCAACTTTTTATCTGATTTAACTGTTTTTAACTGCTTTATATATTCTAGCTTGTCTTTATATACATTCGGTATTTCTAGTTTCAGCTTTCCTTTGTATGGCCTTTCGCACCTGTTGCCGAAAATATACTTGCTGCCGTCATTAAA
>CAZDZB010000213.1:0-2682 GCA_964509795.1 uncultured Christensenellaceae bacterium
GGATACAAGTTCCTTGCGGATATCAGCAATCGTCATAGTCGATCCCTGCACTCCTGCGTTCGCTTCCGCCAATCCCATCATCGATCGCAGCGCGCGTCTTCTTCCCGGCCACCAACTTCCGCACAGGAGGCACCGACAGCCTAGCAATTTCACGGTCCACGCTCTGCATAACGGCGATCGCCATCTCAAAACTATCGCCGTCCATCATTTTCCTAATTTCTTCCTCAGCAAATCCCGCCAGATACAGCTCCCGATATTCCGAAAGCAAACCAAGCTCATTATCGCTCAGTCTATCAATCGCAATCTCCAAAGGATCAATCCCGACAATGGGCCTTTCTAACGCCTCTACACGATGCTCCAAGCTCCTAATGTTAATCAATTTTATCACCTTTAATCACGTTTGTTTTTTGCTTCTCTAATGCCTTAACGCGCTCTTCAAGGTCACTGACCTTTTCAATCTCATAAGATCGCAGCCACACGTTCAGTAGCTGCACAACGGTCCCGCCACCCTCGAAAGGCAGCTTTCCCGTATCACATATTTCCGCAAGCCATGCCTTAATCAATTGCCTGACATCTCGAGGTTCCTCAAGTTCAATCATAATATCACGTTATATTTGATTAATTTTATAAAATAAAAGCTGGGGAAGTCTAAGCCCCACTCTTCAATGCATGGTTCCCCAGTGCCTTGCAGATGAGTGTCTTGTCATCATCGGTGAGATCAATAACGCCTTGCTGCGCTGCCATCAGCAAAGCAACAGCCCGCAATAGTCCCATCTTGTCTAACATTGCTGGTCCCTCACGGGTTCGATCCCCATAATCCGGGCCTTGCTTATGATGCGCGTGCTGCTGTCTTTTCTCTCAATCGTGATCCAGAACGGGCAAACCTCAATCAGCTTCCCGTATAGCGGTAAGCCTAATTCCTTGATGTCGATTCTCAGTATCTTCCCAACAAACGGTATCAATTCATTGTCGGTCATATTAATTCACATCGGATTATTAAAATAATATTATTGTTGTTCAGCGGCTTCTGCATCCTCTTGGGCAATATTATTCAGGATTTCGGTGCACTCCTGGAATAAATCGACTTCTTGTTGTATGCAGTTCCCCCACACATACATAAGTTCTATTATCTTGTCTTTGTCAAATTGTCGTTGTTCGATTGTTCTTTTCAGGGCTTTAAGGGCCTTTTCTCGTGCTTTAAATTCATTGTTCTTCATAATAATACCTCAAAACGTTTTCAAGCTCTATATTCGATTTCCAGCCATTTTTCCATCAGTATTCTGAGAAAAGTAGATACCGTTAATTTGCTTTTTTGGGCGCGCTCCTGAATGTTCGCTTTGACATCCGGTGTTACCCAAAATCCGATCAGTTCTGAATTTTTGCCACTCATAAAAAATCTCCTAGTGAAACGACGGCGGCGCACCCCGCTGCAAGCAGGCGGGGCATCCAAGGCGCCGCCGCATGAAAGCGGAATCCGGTTAACCAGATCCCAAAGCGAGGCGTGTTTACATCGTTTAGCATCATTCGAATTCCAGCAAATTCATTTGCTTGTATGCATCTTTTTCTTCCTTTGTCCCTTGCTTTTCAACATAATTTCTTATTATGTCAGCTGTAACGCCATCACCCACTGTTCCGACATATCCGCCATCACTCCAAAATTCTCCGCCCCATAGCAGTTTCTTGATTTCTGGAAATCTTTTGAAAAACTCTCTTGCAGTTATACTCTTTAATATCTGCATCACTTTTGATGGCGAATATTTAGGGGCAGCTCCAATGAAAATGTGAACATGATCGCCATCAGTACCAATAGCGTCAAAATCGAAACAATATCGTTTGCCTATTTCGGAACATATAAATTTTATATAATTTATGCGATCTGAATCAATAAGTAGCTTCTTACGATATTTTATGCATAATACAATATGATATCGGATTTTATAAGCACAATGATTTGCCTTTTTTACCTCAATCATTGCATGCAGAATATGCAGCTTTCCTTAAGACGGTTTCCTGACCATCCCCGCAGCAAGCTGCGGGGTATTCTTTAAAAATAAAAAATATTATCAAATAATACAGTTATATAAAAGTTTTACGAATTATAAAAAAATTTTATACCCATCTAGACGACAAAGAAAACCTTTAATGCATATCCAGCGTTGTTGATCTTCTTTATATTTTCATCGTTGAATATAAATGACGCTCCATACATTTTATTATTATCAAAGGTTATGGCCCCAAATTCAATGCCATCTAGTGTTTCCAGAAGATTTTTGAACTTATAGAGATCTTCATAGTTAGGATTCCGAGCCTTAAAGTACTCCGGAACCATCGACGTAAATAGTCGAGCACCCATGGCTAGTTGGGTATCTTTGATTTCTGCAGCAAGTGATTTATTTCTATTATATAGCAATTTTTCTGCCATACCGCAGGCAATCAAGTGGGTCTATTTATATCTTTCTCTTGTTTGCTTTTACCCGTTATCTGCAACTATAGAACGAATTGCAAGAAGAACGACGCGCTTTTCTTTTCTCCCCCATAAAAACCAATAGCAGTAAGCCAGTACTAGCCAGTACTAGTACTAAACTAGGGCGAAACCAATAACGGACTATGGATACTAGGGTTTTTGACGATTTTCAAACTTTCTTTATAAGAAAAAAATTCCGGAATTTTTTTTCTATATAA
>CAZDZB010000214.1:0-2666 GCA_964509795.1 uncultured Christensenellaceae bacterium
TATCATCAGCAAAGCCCAGTAAATCCCATTCTTTTTCTCTGGCATTTATTCTTTCCACCAGCCATGCCGTTTCTCTTCCGAATCCGCCCGCACCTACAATCACCAATTTTTTCATGACTTCCTCCTGACTTAAAGGTTATGTATCCTCTTGGAACTGCCTGCTTTATTATAGCACAATATCTCAACTTATTTATTTGGCTTTTAAAAATGTTTTGTAATCATATATTGAGTTTTCCACGTTTCCCAGTAATTCATCGGCCTTAATTTCAGCTAAAAAAACATCCCCTAATGAATCTTGAGCAATTTTCATGAATGACCCAATTGAGTTGAAAGCGTCAACAATTCCAAGCGGAGGTATCCATCTAAACCCATTAACCATAACGTGGTCTGAGGAATGTATGTCCTCGCCAATGCTTTTTGTTATGTAAATACCGTACAGAGCATATCTGATTATAACTTCGGTGCACAGCCTGGCCTCCTCTGTTTTGTCGGATATCAGGCTTTCCCAAGCTTTTTCATGT
Source organism: uncultured Christensenellaceae bacterium (assembly GCA_964509795.1). Taxonomy (GTDB): domain Bacteria; phylum Bacillota; class Clostridia; order Christensenellales; family UMGS416; genus JAFGUF01. Next base: position 522 of record CAZDZB010000214.1, read on the forward strand.
TCACCTGCGGCAATGTAATTTTTCATTTTTTCCGCGAATTCAAAATTATATTCTCTTCTCGACCTATAGCTGTTTGAATTGATATCATAAACCTGTATAACATGGTTTCCGTTTTTATCAGTAATCCTGCGGTAAAGTCCTTCTCCTGTTTTTCGTCCCAGCCTGTTCTCACTTATCAGTTTTTCTGCAAATTCCGGCATCTCAAAGGTTTTGCGGGCGTAGTCATTTGTGTTTCGGTATACATTATCCGCTATGGCTTTATGAACATCCAAACCTACTAAATCGGATGTAACCAAAGGCGGCATTATTCTTCCAGTAAACTTCCCAAAAATAGCATCGATGTAGTCAATTCCCCCTTTGGCTTTGTGCTTTTCAGCCAGCTGCAGAGCTTCGTTTATGAACTGAAAACCTATCCTGTTTCCTATAAAAGCTGGTGCGTCATGTACCTGAACCACAGTCCTGCCGAGAACATCTGAAAGGTATTTTTTAATTCTTTTAAGAAGCTTTTTGTTTACGGTTTCCGAAGGAATCAGCTCACACAGCTTAAGAATGGAAGGCGGGTTATAAAAGTGAACACCTATAAAGCGTGCTTTTTCCTCTTCGCTTAAGTCTGCGCATAACTTATTTATAGGAATACCTGAAGTGCCTGTGCAAATCAGCACATCATTACCGGTATGTTTAGATATTAACGCTATAACCTGCTTTTTAATACCGTAATCTTCTGATACAGTTTCAAACACCAAATCCGATTCGGAAAGGCATCCTTCCAGCTCTTTATATGTTTCAGGAATAAGGTTATCCCCTATGTCCTGATCGTTATAATCTTCAATTATATGTTTCTTTGCGGCCTGGGCGTCCTCCAGTTTTCTAGAAACCATATATACCTTCGCGTCACCAAGCGATGCGAAAATTCCTGATATATTCTGCCCCATAGCGCCGTTTGCTCCAAGTATAGTTACTGTATTAATTGTCATCTTTTAATCCTTGCCTAAAATATTTAAAACGATTTTACTTTGCGTTATTTTTCTGCTGCTTCATACATTTTAGAATAGTAATTTTCGTATTCACCGGACATTATGTTTTCCAGCCACTGGCGGTTAGAAGAATACCACTCTATAGTTTCAGCCATGCCTTCTTCAAATGTATATGAAGGCTTCCATCCAAGTTTTGCTGTTATTTTGCTGTTGTCAATTGCGTACCTTCTGTCATGTCCCGGCCTGTCTTTTACATACTTAATCAAGTCTTCTGATTTGCCTAGAGAGGAAATTATTATTTTTACAATTTCAATATTTGCTTTTTCATTGTTTCCGCCGATGTTGTAAACCTCGCCCGCCGTGCCTTTGTGAAGCACAGTATCAATAGCCGAACAATGATCGGTAACATGAAGCCAGTCTCTTATCTGCATTCCGTCGCCGTATACCGGCAGGTCTTTATCACTCAAGCAGTTATTTATCATCAAAGGAATTAATTTCTCAGTGAATTGGTACGGCCCGTAGTTATTACTGCAGCGGGTAATGTTTACCGGCATTCCATATGTCCTGTAGTATGCCTGCGCTATCATGTCAGCGCTCGCCTTTGATGCTGAATAAGGGCTGTTAGGATTTATAGGTGTATCTTCTGTGAACATACCGGTTTTGCCTAATGCTCCGTAAACCTCATCAGTTGATACCTGGATAAATTTAGTCCCTTGTTTGTAATCCTTGCTGTATTTATCCTCGGGATTGATTTTCCAGTGTTTTTTTGCTGCATCCAGCACAACTTGCGTACCCAGTATGTTAGTCGTTAAAAACACAGAAGCGTCATCGATGCTTCTGTCAACGTGGGATTCCGCCGCGAAGTTGACAACAATGTCCACATCGTATTGCGCAAACACTCTCTCAACCAGTTTGCTGTCTCTTATGTCGCCTTTTACAAAAACATAATTGGCGTTCTGCGAAACATCTTTTAAATTCTCAAGGTTTCCAGCGTAAGTAAGGCTGTCAAGATTAATAACTTTATAATCTTTGTACTTGTTTAAAATATATTTTACAAAATTGCTGCCGATAAATCCGGCGCCGCCTGTAACCAATACATGTTTCATTTCCCTCTCCTCTACTTGTTGTTAATCAGCGATAATATATATTTCCCGTAATCTGTCATTTTAAG
>CAZDZB010000215.1:0-2655 GCA_964509795.1 uncultured Christensenellaceae bacterium
GACTGTGCTGCGTAATGATATAGTTGACTTACTGTCAACACGTAGACAAAATAGAGTCAAGTCCAAAATAGTGTGTAAATTTCCTCGGTTATAAAAAATTAGTATAGAATCATTTAGCCATTAAACCCTGCACCTTGAAAAACATAAGCGTTTATGCCGCGAAAAGCCTATTTATATGGGGTAGCCCTCTCTGGTAAAATCTTGGGGCGGAAGCAACCGCCCCCAATAAGGCTGTTTCCGCCATAAAAGGGGTGTCCAGAGGGGGCAGGGGCCCCCATGTAAATAGGACCGTGGAATAAATGCGCCTTTAAGCTACATGCGTACTTTTTGAGCCCTTTTCCAATGACTGATAGTATAGGTCCATGTTGAAGTATTTGCGCCCTGTTTGCCATTTTTCATTCTGCTCCATCAATAGGGCACCCATTAACCGTACCACTGACGCTTCATTGGGGAAGATACGTATGACCCGCTCACGCCGACGGATTTCTTCGTTAAGTCTTTCCACACCGTTAGTGGTGCGCAAGCGTTTCCTGTATCTTAAGGGCAAAGCTAAAACTGCGGTGATATCGTCAAATGCTCCATCAAGAAGAGCAGTAGCCTTAGGTGCTTTAGTATCGTACTTGTCAATGATCTGATTTCTAACTTTCCTAGCACTTTCAATATCAACGGATTCATACAAAGCACGGAGATCCTCCTTCATCTCAGGCTGCATTGACTTCGGGGTGTGATCCAGCATGTTCCTTGTAAAATGAGTTTGACAACGCTGCCAGCTGACCTCCTGAAAATGCTTTCGTACTGCTTTAACAAGTCCTTTATGATCATCAGATGTAACCAAACGTACGTTTTTTAGCCCTCGTTCTTTAAGTGAAGCAAAGAACCTGCCCCAGCTATCTTCGGATTCGCTATTGTCTACCTGAAAGCCGATAATTTCTCGGCGTCCCTCCTCGTTGATGCCTATGGCTACAAGGAGCCCCCTAGACTGTACGCACCCCCATTCTCGCACTTTAAGATAGATTGCATCCACTAATACAAAGGGGTAATGACGTTCAAGGGGCCGTGTTCTAAACGCCTCTACTAACGGATCAAGGTTCTTACAAAGGGCTGATACAGTTGACTTTGAAAATTTCTTCCCGCAAAGCTCCTCCGTGATAAGTTCAACTTTCCTTGTGGAGACTCCGTTTACAACCATCTCCATCATGGCAAGAACCAAAGCTTGTTCACTACGTTGATATCGAGCAAACAGTTCCGTATTAAACCTGCCGTCTCGGTGTCTTGGTACTTTAAGAGTTAGGGTTCCGACTCGAGTAGTCAGCGATCTATCTCGAGTCCCGTTTCGATAGGCAGTTCTTTCTTCAGTTCTTTCATAAGGCTCTGCACCTAATTGCTCTTTAGATTGAGCCATAAGCACCTGGTTGAAGATTTCCTCTAATAGTTTAGAAAATGCTTCATCCTTGCCCTTTGATAAAAAAAGTTCGTGCAAAAGTTCTTCAGTTATTGTAATATTAAACTGAGCCATTGTTTTCCCTCCTCGATTTTATATTGGTGGTACTTATATTTTAACCGAGGTTTGAGCATTGGCTCAACATATTTTTCTTTTTACACCATTATACGGACTTAATCTAGTTTCAGAACGACTATACTTAATCCATATATTATATGTAATTTTAGTTAAACTATTTTTTTGGAAAATAACCTTTATATTATAATACAAATGGCAAATGTTTATTCACCAAGGAGGATTTTTTCCAATTTTAGCGGCTCGATATATTTGCCGTTACAAAATACTCTCATATTCCCCCCGGATATTTCATCGATAAGAGCAATATGTCTGTCCTTTCCTATTCTCCCGAATTCAAACTTTATATCATAAAGATCCAAACCTTTTTTAGCCAACTCTTCTTTTATTATACTACCTATTTTTCTGGTTAGTTCCTCAAGCTTCATATATTCAACATCGCTCATTATCCCAAGCATTTCCAAAGCTTTGTCGGTTATCAAGGGATCATTTCTGTCATCATCCTTTAATGTCACTTCAACATAAGCATCCAAAACATCACCATCACTGCAGTATTTGCCATAACGTCTCACGAAACTCCCTGCTGCCCGGTATCTTAATATTACCTCAACACCTCTGCCAAAAAATTCTGCCGGTGCAACAGTCATAGTGTTATTATCTATATCAGCTTCAATAAAATGGGTCGGGACACCCGCTCTATTTATCTTTTCAAAAAAGAATACCGAAAGTCTGAGACCTGCTTTACCTGCTCCCTCCATTGTCAGTCCAACTGTGTTTGCACCCGGATCAAATACTCCATCCGTTCCGGTCACATCATCTTTGAAATGAAGCAGATAATTACCATCAGTTCTTTTGTATACATCCTTGGTTTTACCTGTATATATTTTCTCCATAATGCTCTCTCCTATAAATATAATAATCGAAATCCATATTTGTAACAAACTTTTCATTAATTATACAATAAAAGTTTAACTTCCAACAGAGTTTATCTGAAAATCACACACAAGTACCATCATTTATAAGGATACTATAATATTCCTAAAATCATTTAAGATTTATATCTGATATCCGGAAATAGTATTTAGATAAAAACAAACCCGGGAGCTTCTGAAATAAATTTGACAAATCAAACAAAACAT
>CAZDZB010000216.1:0-2652 GCA_964509795.1 uncultured Christensenellaceae bacterium
AAAGGAGAACAACATGGCTCTTAATATAGTTTTAGTAAATCCCGAAATCCCCTCAAACACCGGAAACATCGCAAGAACATGCGCCATAACAGGCACTGTGCTCCACCTTGTGAAGCCATTGGGGTTTTCACTAGATGACAAGTACCTGAAAAGAGCTGGGCTTGACTATTGGTCCTTAGTAAATGTTTTTGTTTACGAAAACCTTGACGAATTTCTTAAAAAAAACAGCGAAGGCAATTTTTATTATCTCACTACAAAAGGAAAAGTAAGATATTCCGATGCCCAGTTTAAAGATAATGACTATTTCCTGTTCGGCGCAGAAACAAAAGGCCTTCCTGAAAGCCTTTTAAAAGAGAACTATAGCAAAGCACTACGAATACCAATGAAACCCGTTACAAGGTCACTTAACCTGGCTAACAGCGCAAACATCGTGTTGTATGAAGCCCTCCGCCAGCTAGGCTTTCCCGGCCTGTCTCACGAAGGGCACCTTACCAAATAAATTAAAGCGAATTAATATAATTAATTATCTCACGCTTATTTAAAACTCTGCCTGAAGCAACCACTTTGCCGTCAATTACAAGTGCCGGCGTTGACATAACTCCATGCTTTAGGATATCAGCCATTTCTGTTACCTTGATTATTTCTGTCTCAATGTTAAGTTCATCTAATGCTTTTTTTGTGTTATCTGCCAGCTTAATGCAGTTGGCACAGCCGCCGCCTAATACTTTTACTTCCATTTTAAACCTCACTTAATTTTCTTTTATATTATTAAATGCTCAATCCAGTTAAACAAATAACCTACAAATATTATCCCTGCCCCAGTTATTGCTACAAACGCACCGATAAGCTTTGGCTTTATTACTTTTTTAAGCAAAATCATTTCCGGCAGGCTCATTGCAGTTACTGCCATCATAAACGCAAGGGCCGTTCCCAGGTTTATGCCTTTAGCTATTAATGCCTGGGCAATGGGGATGGTGCCGACTGCGTTGGAATACAAAGGAATTCCTGCAATTACGCCTATAATTACTGCAAATGGATTATTCTCATGCGCAAATTTTATTAAAAAATCTTCGGGAACATACCCGTGAATAACAGCTCCCAGACCAATACCTATTAAAAGGAATATCCATACACGTTTTACAATGGCTTTCACTTCTCCGATAGCATAACTAAGCCTTTGTTTAAAAGTCATCTTTGCCTGTTCAGCGTCAGCCAAATGCGTTTCATACACATAGCTTTCCACATATTTTTCGAGCTTAAGCGCTCCTATTATTATTCCGCCTACTACGCCGACAAATATACCGCTTACTACATAAATCAGCGTTACTTTCCATCCAAACATCCCCAAAAGCAAAGCTATTGCAGCTTCATTTACAATAGGTGACGTTATAAGGAATGAAAATGTCAGACCCAACGGAACCCCGCCCTCTACAAAGCCTATAAATATAGGAACAGATGAGCAGGAACAAAACGGAGTAACCACACCCAAAAGCGATGCAATAATATTGCCCTGTATACCTTTGAATTTTGTTAAAATCTTTTTTGTTCTCTCCGGCGGGAAAAATGACCTTATAAAAGATATCACAAAAATCATAAAGCTTAGCAGTATCACAATTTTTATGCTGTCATATATAAAAAAGTGAATGCTGCTTCCCAGCCTGGATTCTATGGATAAATTAAATAAACCTTCTACAAGTAACGTTACCAGATTATCAAGCCAATTAAACATGCTACTACTCGGCAGATGCCCTTATCTTATCTGCCAACTCCTTTACCTTAATTTCAATTATATCTCTAGTTTTTCTGAATTCTTCTATTCCCATGCCTGATGGGTCATCCAAGCCCCAGTCCTGTTTTTGCGCTCCTTTTATTATGGGGCATTGTACTCCGCACCCCATTGTGATAACGTAATCCAAGTCCTGTGGAATTTCATTTATCAGCTTAGGATATTGACCGGATACGTCAATTCCAGCTTCCTGCATCACTTCAACCGCCAGAGGCTTAACCTCGGGATACCTTTCGCTGCCTGCTGAATATGCGTCAATAACATCACCTGCCAGATGCCTTGCGAACCCTTCGGCCATCTGCGACCTGCAGGAATTATGCACACAAATAAAAGCAACTTTCTTTTTAATCATTTTCGCCGTTCATCACTTTCTCAACCTGTTCTTTACAGGTCGTTAAATCTCTGCAGCAATATTCACTAGAACTGTATCTTTCTTTGCGTATTTTGTCTTCTAACATCATTGCATCTTTTTTTGATGTTTTTCTGATATATTCAAGAAGCTGCCTATTTTCATCCGCAAACTTATCAGAAACTTTATAATAAACCCATTGAGCTTCATGCCTGTCGTCAATTATTCCGACTAGATTCAGCCTGGATAAATGCCTGGACACCGCTGATACTGACATCCGCATTATGTTGCTTAATTCCGTAACGCAAAGACTGTCATCCAAAAGCAGGCTTATTATTCTGACTCGAGAAAAATCTCCTATTGCTTTGAATATTTTTTCCATTGCTATTACCTTCGTTTTCTTATTTGCGCCTTTACGCAAATACAATAATACTGCACTTCCTCTAATATGTCAATACTATTAACTTAAACTTAACAAATCACTTGTTTTACTTCAAAAAATCAGGTATACTACATA
>CAZDZB010000217.1:0-2630 GCA_964509795.1 uncultured Christensenellaceae bacterium
TCGGTGACAACATCGGTTTTGGCAAAACATGTCGTAAAGGCGTGCAAGCTTCAAGCCGATAAATGAGGTGGAAAATATGGAAAAACTATTTTTATCCCCGAGTGAAATAACCCAGGCGTGGATTGGGATAGGAAAGAAAAAAGCCGATCTTGAAATTGAGAAGATGCTTGTGCTCGGAATACTAGCGGGCATGTTCATAGGCCTTGGGGCCCATGGGGACATAGTTATTGTTCAGACCATCGGCAAGAATGTAGACATTGGCCTTGCGAAGTTTCTGGGAGGAGCAGTATTCCCCGTTGGAATAATGTTGGTTGTAATAGCCGGAGCAGAACTCTTTACAGGCAATTGCCTCATAAGCCTAGCCGTGATGGATAAAAAGACAAGCCTTGGAAAGATGCTAAAGAATTGGACAGTGGTATATGCGGGAAACTTCATAGGCTCGATTATACTTGCACTTTTGCTTACAAAATCCGGTCTATACGCATCTGAAGCCATGAGCGAAAAAGCCCTTGCCATAGCAGGAAGCAAGCTTTCAATTACCTTTACTCAGGCAGTAATACGAGGCATATTCTGCAACGTCCTTGTAGTGCTTGCAGTATGGATGCAGGCAGGAGCCAAGGATATATCCGGCAAGATACTCGCAATGTGGTTTCCTGTAATGCTCTTTGTTCTTTCGGGATTTGAGCATAGCGTTGCAAACATGTTTTTCTTACCACTAGGCAAATTCCTAGGAGCTGGCATAACTTGGTCTCAGATATGGACGGTCAATATTATACCTGTTACAATTGGAAACATAATTGGCGGAGCGATATTGATACCGGGTTTATATTGCTATGTTTATGTTGCAAAAGCAATAAAAAAAAGCAAAGAAGTGGTTGCTTGAAAAAAAGCTTATATGTGGGATGTAATAAATATTTGGCATATAGGGCTTTATATTCTAACGGTTCAATCGAAATAGGAAAAGGAATATGCAAAAATATTGGCATGCAAAAATATTTTGCACAGGATGCAACTATTGAAAATCGTTGAAAAGTTAGTTGTTTAAATTATATAAGTGCAAATATATTTGCACTTATTTTTTTTATAGAATTTCAAAAAAACTGAAATGAGGGTTTTGCAACACCTTTAGAAGATGAAAGCAATTATTTGATATTGGCATGATTGTTGCTTATTAATATAACCGAAAGATATAAAATAAGGAGGATTACAAGATGAGCAACATGAGTTATTTAAAAGATAAGCCGATTGCAGTTTTAGGGGCTGGAGCAGTAGGAAAGGCAATTGCCGGTGACTGTGCGTTAGGAGGCGCGAAGGTTAGACTCTGCGACATGATGCCTTTTGCAGAAAAGACTCTTATGAATATTGAAAGAGTCGGAATCAAATTTTATGGCGAGCAGGCTAACCTTTATGGATTCGAGCGAGAGGGATTTGCAAAGATGGAAAAAGTGACAACCGATGTTGCAGAGGCTGTTAAAGGTGCTGGAATCATCGTAATTGCTACGCCTACCTTTGGTCATGTTCCTTTCTTTAAAAAATTGATACCGTGCTTGGAAGACGGACAAGTCATCAATATCTTCCCGGACAACTTTGGATCTTTAGTGCTCAGAAAGATGATGGCTGAAGCTGGATGCACAAAAGACGTAATCATAGGCGGATGGTCAAGTTCTACATACGGAAGCCGCGTTGATAAATACGGCGACGTCCTAACTCATAAAATCAGAGTTTATTACAGAGCTATCACACTGAGAGGCGCAGCGATGCCTGCAAAAGATACAGACGCATTTATTGAAGCTTCCAAGTATCTTCCTTCAATGGACGGGGTCACATACGGAGATGGTGCAGTGGCAGGAGATACAGTACTCGATAATGGATTTTCAAATGTAAATCCCGTGCTTCATTGCCCAGGGGCAATTCTTGGAGTATCCACAATGGAGAATTATGGGAAAATATTTGGTGAAGACAGGACCAAGTTTTCAATTTATTCACATGCATATTGCGAGTCCATTTCCAGCGTACAATATACTTTCTATCAAGAAGAATGTGCATTGGCAGAAAAGCTTGGCGTAGGCATCCAACCGTATGAAAAAGAGCATTTCTTTTCAAGAGAAAATGTTTTGGGCCAGGAATACATGGGACTTGACTATGTTATTCCTTTTGAAGATCAAGATCCAATCCAATATGGCACTGGACCATTCACTATGGAAAACAGATACATTACAGAGGATATTCCAGTAGGATGTCACGTATACAGAGAGCTTGGAAGAGCTTATGGAGTCGAGACTCCAGTGGTCGATTCCATGATCAATTTGGCATGCGCAATCCTGAACAGGGATCTTACAAAGAATGCCTACACTCTTGAATATTTGGGAATAGACAACATGACAGTAGAGGAATTGAACACATATCTTAGAGAAGGCAAAAAGTAATTAATTTGCATGTAGCAAAATTTATTGAAGGATTGAACTCAATAGTATTTAAAAGGTTTCGCATTCATGGCAATTCTATTGTTCAAATTTGAATAATTCTATAGACTAGCGAAGCCTTTTTTATATATAAATAAGCAATAAGAGGCAAAAAAAGTAAAGTTGTTGAATATTGTAATCGACTAAAAAAGAAAAGAGGAGAAAAAA
>CAZDZB010000218.1:0-2627 GCA_964509795.1 uncultured Christensenellaceae bacterium
CGGTCATAGATAACGAAAATTACTTTAATATGCCTAATTTATGGGGAGTTTAGGTAGACAAAGCTATTGCACAATGGGGCTCAGAATTCCGACAAACCCCGTAAAATTTATTTTCTTTATATTACTTTGATTAAACAATTAAAAAATTCCGTAAAATTCCAATTGTTTGCATTTTATTGATTAGGAGAGTATAATATGATTTTTACCAGAAAGATCCAGAGAAGCGACCTGCATAACTACGGCCTGCTCACGATGCCCAAAGCAATCTTGGACACATGGCCTGATGTTGATCGTGTGGATATGCTGTTTGATGAGGCACATAGAACGATTGTAATCACCCCCAGGAAATAATATGACCATAATGAAATTCAACCGCGTCCGGATCGAACCATTGGTCCTGGATGACGAGCTTTTGAACACGATAAAAGAGCAACGAGCGCAAACAAAAATAACGCAAATAAAATTAATGAAACACTTTGGAAATGATAATATGAAAATGCAAGAATCAAGAAATATCAAGAGAGAAGCCGCATTGGCTGAACTACGAAAAACGCTAGGCCGCGAATCAATTTATTTTTCTGATCCTGAGCACCCCGACAATGAAATTGAGGATGAACTTACCCAAATCAAGATGAAATTGAACAGCGCCGGCAAAATGACATTGCCGGCAGCCAGGGCGCAGCTCAGGAGAACGCAATCCCTCCTATGGAAGCGGTCATGAAGCTAAGTGCTTTTGCCCGCAGCATAATCGGACCCGCGCGGGTGAGAGGATATGCAACTGATGTTTCGAAAGCGAGCGATCCGCTAATCAGGCCCTTTGGGGAGCACGATGAACAAAAAGCAAGTCTAAGGGCGCTCCAAGAATCAACGATAGGATTATGCTGGGTTGGTGCTGAGGGCAAGGCCGTTCCCTTCAATGCAGCGGAATTTGCTGGGATCCAAAAAGAGATCGTGGACCTTCAGGGCAAAATCGATAATAATAGTAGCGTTCTCGAAAAGCTAGATGCTAAAGTTGCGGAACTGGAGCTCACTGAATTCAGCATCAACAAGCTTAAGGGCGAAATAGAAAAGCGGCGAGGGCAGATCGCTCAAATCCGCGCGGAAGAAAGCGATTCGATGAGATCCAGATGGGAGGCAGTCGTAAGCCTGGGTGGAAATCGGGGAACCTATGACAAGCTTCCGGAGGTCATTGAGGCCCGAGCAAAAGCGGCTGCCCAAATTGAACCCCTAGAATCTGAAATCAAGGCATTTAATGGCCAGATCCGCAGCCTGGAATCGATTTTGAGTAAATTTAAGAGATAGAAATATAAAAATTTTTTATAGAAAAAAGTAATACTATTTGGAGAAAAAAACATGACAATAGAAATGGATGCAATGCTTTGCCTAAAATTGGAGTCTGAACTAAAAGATTTCTTGGAAGAGATGGCGGATAGCAAGGACATGTCACTTTCTGCATATTGCAGATATGTGCTTGGAATCGGCCTGGATGAGCTTTACAGAAGAAACGTGAACATGCGAAAACTGGAGAAACAATTTATTAAATAAAAATAATAATAATTGCACAAGCAGCGTTCGCAGCGCCCTTGTGCTTTTTTATGGATGTAATATTATGATAACAAATAAACGCAGTACAAGTATAAATACTTTTTGGTCCATTTTTGACCAGCCAATATGTATCGATGGGCAGCCAATACCAAAGCCAGAAATCGGATACAATGAGGAGCTTTTAAGAAAATATTGTCCTTGGCTCTTTTGACCATAAACTTTATATACTTTAATGTTAATTATTCGTAAAAGAGTTTTAAAATCTATTAGTTTGATTAAAAATCTTTCACGGAGAAATATATATGAAGAAAGAAAAAAATGAAATGCTGGGCGTGATGTTGTCTCAGAGCGACAAAGACACCATCCGGAAAATTGCCGAAAAGAACAATATCACTTTGAGCCTTGTTGCCCGGATATTGATCACGGACAGCCTAAAGCACATCAGCGAACGCAATGTTCTAAAGATGGTGGTCGAATGAAGGCAAGCATAACATGAACAACACTGAGTAATAAAATCATTAGTGAAAATAAAATAAAAATAGCATGAACAGTGATGTGACACTGTCATGCCAAAAAGGAAGTACACAATATGATAAATAAAAGTATTAATACATCTACTATAAATAGTTTTTGCTCCTATGAGCAATTGGAAAGGTTCTTAGGCACGATCTGCATATTCAATCTGACGTTCATGGACAAATCAATAACCGGCAAGGTCAAGGAAGTCAACAAGAACTTCATCTTGCTGGAAATGCGGGACGGGCGGCTACTATGTGCCAGAATGGACACGATCCTGGGCTTCGGCATGGTTAAGAATCAGCCCGCAGGAGCGATCTAAATGAAGATACCGGGGGAACTACAGCTATACCGGCATTTCGTGCTACGTGGTGGGCCTGCTGGCAAAGCGCCAGTTAATAAAACCGGCGAGCCATATCCCTGGAATAATCCAGCAACCTGGCTATCTTCTTTTGAAGCAATTGAAATCTATGAATCGGATCCAACAAAGTTTGCTGGCATTGGATTTATCGTGAGCCGTGAATCATTCCTGGAAAGTAATCAAGTGATTGGTGGCGATATCGATA
>CAZDZB010000219.1:0-2602 GCA_964509795.1 uncultured Christensenellaceae bacterium
AAAGGATACTGCAGCGACGCCTAAAGATATTAGAGCCATTTCAAGGAAGCGTTTGAAAAACTTAAATTCCTGAACTACAGACATATAAAAGCTAAACCCTGCAATTATAGAAAGCGAAATTGTAAGGGTTATTGCCAGCGCAATATAAGGATTGGATAAAATCAGATATGGCGCAATCAGCAGCCCGACAGTAAAAAGATAGGTAAACCCGGTGTAAATGCTGGACTTTACTCCGTTTTCTTTCTGCTCGGCCCTGGTTGACAAATACTCAGAAGACGCCATTGACAAAGCGGCGGATATGCCTGTTATCAATCCCGTCACAGCTATAAGCCTGGTTTCAGCCAGAGCGAAAGTAAATCCGGCTAAAGCGCCCGAAAGCTCAACTAACGCATCATTTAATCCCAGCACGATGGAGCCTAAGTAGTGCAGCCTTTCTTCATCAATAATATCCAAAAGGGCCTGCTCATGCTCCTGGCTTTCAGCGTTAAGGATGTTTACAGTATCTCCCGAAATTTTTTCAAGCTCTTCAATGGCCTTGACTTCCAGCCTTTCAACCAGCTTTATGCCAAATGTGATGCCAAGCACCATAGACATCACTCGGAATCGCCACATCAGTAAAAAGAATGGTTTGACGGAAGTTTTAGTCATTTTCTTTAATATTTCATAATGCTGCCTTTCGTCTTTTGCGATTTTTGCAAGGACAGACGCATTTGTTTCATTTTTTATTTTTACTGAAAGGAATTTATAAATTTCTTCGCATGTTATCTCAAGCCTTTGAACTTTTTTAAGTCTTTTGATTTCGTTCATTTTTTACTCCCTCATAATATTTTCGCATAATGTAGCATCAATAAGCTCTGAATGCTTATTTGAATAGTATATACTTAAATTGTGTATAGGTCTAGTTAAGCATACATACAAAAGACGGGAATGCAAAAAATCATCAGAAAAATTATCATTTTCACAGTTAGCTATTATGACGCAGTCAAATTCAAGGCCTTTGCACAGATAGGCGGGCATTACCATGATTCCTCCTCGGTAACTTGTGTCTTTATCATCCAAATATTCGATTTCAGGGATAAGTTTTTTTAATTCTTTATGCAGTTTTTTGCAGTCTTTAGGCATTTTGTCAATAACAGCAATTGTTTTCATATTGTTTTGCTTGTGTTCAGTTATTTTCGCAGCGATCTCCTGAATTTGTGAGCTTGTTTTTATTAGCTGAGGCTTTTGCCCGTGTCTTAAGACGGGCTTTGCCGGAGTGCGGTTTTTGCTGTGCCTCATTGCGCACTTTTCTGCCAGGTTCATTATCTCCACAGTGTTTCTATAGGAAGTAACCAATTCAAAATACTGCGATGTTTCATCGAAAACTTCACTTTTCATGTTTAGCCAGTCTTCAACTCCCTGATAAGCGTAAATCCCCTGGGCAAGGTCTCCGACAATAGTAAATGAATTGTTGTGTGTAAATGATTTGAGCGTGTCAAACATGAATGGTGAAAAATCCTGCGCTTCATCCAGCACAGTGTGATGTATGTTAAGCCTTTCATTATGCCCGAAAAGCACTTTCTGGAGCATAAGCAAAGGAGGGATGTCCGCAGTTTCCATTTTTTTATTCTCAAAATTAATTATTGTTATCTCGCTAACTAACTTTAACACATCTGCATGTTCAGGAAAATTATCACTAAGAATATACTCCGCCAAAAATGTTTTATAGCTGTCAAACAGAGAAGGGACTTCGATTTTTGATATGTAGTCACTGACGGCAGTTTTTGAGTATTTTTCAATCTGCTCAAGCTTTTCATCCCTTTTTGCGTAAAGCTCCTGCATAAGAGCCTGCTTTTTGCCGGTATCGTCTTTATATAGTTCCCGGACCAGATTGGCACGTTTCTTAACATTTAAATCCAGGGATTTTTTTTCGATATTTACAAATGCACTGTATGTATTTTTCAGCGACTTAGCTAGTTCTTTTTTACGTTCTGACAAATTAAATGGAGAAAGCTCATTGACAAATATATTTTTGATTTTTTCGTAGGACATAACTTGTTTTTTGTCTAAATACAATCCTGTTTTAGGTAAAATCAAATCAGGAAGGTCGTCTATGTATTTTTGCAGGATTTGTTTGTATTTGAGTGAACCTTTGAATTTTGCATAATCTCTATATGCTTGCTTATCTCTTTCATTGGTATTTGAATCAAGAAGATTTAGTAAAATTGCAGAATCATCAACCTTATAGAGCCTTTTTCCGCATAATCTGCTTGCAAGCCCGTAAAAAGTTTCCTGGATTACATCTTCCACTCCCATGTCCGGCAAAACAGCGGATATATAGTCAAGAAACAGCGGGGAAGGGGCGATAACCATTATGTTCTCAGGCTGCATGGTCTCCTGGAAAGTGTAAAGCATCCACATTATGCGATGCAGAGCTATGGTCGTCTTTCCAGCGCCTGCAACGCCCTGCACAATCAAAGGGATTCTATGGCTGCATCTTAAAACTGTGTTTTGCTCGCTTTGTATTGTCGTGACGATGTCTTTTAGCCTGGCATCGGCATGGTCGGAGAGCACATCGTTTAAGTATTCGCCTTCGCTAATTATGTCGGCTTCAATTATGCTT
>CAZDZB010000220.1:0-2584 GCA_964509795.1 uncultured Christensenellaceae bacterium
AGGCGAGATAAATGATTCAACCAGAAACTCGGCTTAAAGTGGCCGACAACAGCGGAGCAAAAGAAATAAAATGTATACGTGTATTAGGCGGCTCTGTAAGGCGTTACGCTTCAGTTGGTGATATTATTGTAGCATCTGTAAAGACTGCTAATCCCGGCGGAGCTGTTAAAAAAGGTGACGTTGTAAGAGCGGTTGTCGTAAGGACAGTTAAGGACGTTCGCAGGTCTGACGGTACTTACATTAAGTTTGATGATAACGCAGCAGTTATTATAAACGCGGACAAGCAGCCTAAAGGAACGCGTATATTTGGACCAGTAGCAAGAGAATTGCGTGATAATGACTTTATGAAGATCGTGTCACTTGCTCCTGAAGTATTATAGGAGGTCGTTTTAATGAAAAAATTACATGTAAAAAAAGGCGACACAGCAGTTGTTATTTCAGGAGTTAACAAAGGTGAAAAAGGCAAAGTTTTGGCAACAGACCCATCTTCAGGCAAAGTGCTCATTGAAGGTGTAAACTTGGTGACAAGACATGTGAAGCCAAGAGGTGTAAACGAAAAGGGCGGACGTATGCAAAAAGAAGCATTGTTAAATGCATCAAATGTAATGCCTGTTTGCCCCCACTGCAAAAAAGCCACACGCAATGGATATAAAATACTAGAAAACGGCACAAAGCAACGCGTTTGCAAGAAATGCGGAAAAAAACTCGAGTCATAATATTGACTGACAATCCAAAAGAAAGGGCAAAGTAAAATGCCAAGATTAAAGGAAAAATATAAAAGTGAGGTAGCCCCTCAATTAAAGGATAAGTTCGAGTATTCTAGCGTTATGCAAATTCCTAAACTGGAGAAGATAGTATTGAACATGGGATTAGGCGATGCTAAGGATAATTCTCGTGCTGTTGAAAAAGCTGCAGAAGAAATGGCAATTATTGCGGGACAGAAACCTGTTGTAACAAAAGCCCGTAAATCAGTAGCTAACTTTAAACTAAGAGAAGGCATGAAAGTCGGCGCCAAAGTAACTTTGCGCGGTGACAACATGTATGAGTTCATGGATAAGCTTATTTCTATAGCCCTTCCTCGTGTAAGAGACTTCAGGGGCCTGTCCACTAAGTCATTTGACGGCAGAGGAAACTACGCAATGGGCGTAAAAGAACAGCTTATTTTTACAGAAATCGATTATGACAAAGTAGAAACAATAAGAGGAATGGACATAATTTTTGTTACTACTGCAAAAACAGACGAAGAGGCCCTGGAGCTTTTGACGCTCATGGGCATGCCCTTCGCTAATTAACTTGGGAGGATACGTTTAATGGCCAAGAAAAGCATGATTGCCAAGCAACAAAGGGAACCAAAATATTCTACACGCGCATATACGCGCTGCAGCATCTGCGGAAGACCTCATTCAGTGCTCAGGAAATACGGCGTGTGTCGCATATGTTTCCGTGAACTGGCTTACCGCGGGCAAATACCTGGCGTTAGAAAAGCCAGCTGGTAATGAAAAGGCACAGAATGTAACCCCACTTAGGTTTAAACTTAAGAAAATTAATGATTTAATGCAACTAACCAATTAGGGAGGGAACAAAATGTATGTAAATGACCCTATTGCGGATATGCTTACCAGAATAAGAAATTCTTTGGTATCCCGCAAAGAGACAGTAGACATACCGACATCAAAAATGAAAAAAGCAATTGCTGATATATTGCTTGAAGAAGGATATATCAAAGGCGTTAAAATGGTTGATGTAGGTAAGGAAAAATGTATACGTCTGACCCTGAAGTATTCAAGCCAAGGCAAGAATGTAATCATGGGATTAAAGCGTATTTCAAGCCCTGGGCTGAGAGTATATGCAAAGAAAGATGAAGTGCCTAAAGTATTGGACGGAATCGGGACTGCGATAATCTCTACATCATCAGGCGTAATGACTGACAGAAAAGCACGTGAACTATCCGTAGGCGGAGAAGTTCTGGCGTACATCTGGTAGGAGGGAATTAAAATGTCAAGAATAGGAAAACAGCCAGTTGACATCCCTGCAGGTGTAACTGTCAAAACAGAAGATGACAACGTAGTTGTTGTAAAAGGTCCGAAAGGCGAACTGAAACAAAAAGTTAATTCTTTAATTACAGTTGAAGTAAAGGATAACCAAATACTTTTCACGCGCCCTAACGACAAAAAAGAAAACAGATCCATGCATGGACTTTACAGAGCATTGGTGAATTCTATGGTAATAGGAGTAACTGAAGGATTTCAGAAGGAACTGACAATAGTAGGCGTCGGATACCGTGCGCAGGCAAAAGGCAAAAACCTTGAGCTGAACATGGGATATTCACATCCTGTTGTAATAGAAGCTCCTGAAGGAATTACCTTTGAAACACCAAGCAATACACAAATTTTTGTAAAGGGCATTGACAAGCAGTTGGTAGGCCAGGTTGCCGCTAATGTTCGCGCAGTGCGTAAGCCGGAGCCGTACCTTGGCAAAGGAATTCGCTATGCTGATGAATATGTACGCCGCAAGGAAGGTAAGTCTGCTTCATCATAAGCGCTTAAATAGGAGTAATTGTTATGATAAATAAACAAGATAAAAA
>CAZDZB010000221.1:0-2566 GCA_964509795.1 uncultured Christensenellaceae bacterium
AAGGCTCATTATCAATGAGAAGTGAACTGGCAGAGGGCACATATGACCCGGAAAAAGCAATAAATCTTTTTACCGGAGGCATAATGCCATTTGAGTACTATAAATACAAATCCACTACGACAACAAAATATGACGATGTTCCATCCCTTGTGGAGATGACACAGGCAGGAATTGAGTGCCTAAGCCAGAATGAAAACGGATTTGTAATAATGATTGAAGCAGCTCTTATAGACAAATGCGGACATAAATTTTCCCAGGAAATGGCGGTATACCAGGTAAATTTACTGAACAACGTTTTAAAAGAGCTGATGGAATTTTACAATGAACATCCATATGAAACACTTATTATATTGACTGCTGACCACGAAACAGGCAATTACGCATACAATGATGAGCTTTTGAATGAATGGGAAAGCCAGGCGCCATTTGCTTGGACAGATGACGGAAAAGAAATGGCTTCATTTGCAAGTGGAGAATGGGGAGTAAGTTCATACTCTGAAAATCTGCAGACGCAAATAAACATAGCAAACGTGGGCCGCTGGGAAACAGAAGCGGAAAACAGGACAAGGCTTTATACTGCCCTTACAATGGACATTGCAAAAGAATGCGGGACAAAAATAAGGACATCTGACCATTCGGGGCAGCTTGTGCCGCTGTTTATAATAGGTACAGGAAGCGAGCAATTCGATGGCAGCACCCACATAAAAGAAATTCCGATTACTATTTGTGAACTTATGGGGTGGGAAGCTTTGCCTGAGGTTATAACGCCTGACAACTAAAAAGGGAACCAAACAATGAAAAAAATAATTCCGATTATATTAATAATGTCGTTACTTCTGACGTCATGTTCTTTTGGTAACGATACTCAGCTTAATGCTGAAAATGCACAGACGGCAGTAGCCACCGACACACCTGTGCCGACGGCTGCGCCAACAGACACACCAGAGCCTACGCCCAGCCCAACAGCTGTGCCTACAGAACCCAAATATATATTTATTGTAATAGGCGATGGATTTGGCAGAGGAGCCATGCTGATGGGTGAAATATACGCAAGGCTGCAAAGCGAAGACATGTCAAGCGGAGCAGTGTGGGAAGGATTTACTCTGCAGGAATGGGTTGACGGCAGAGGGGAATCGGCATCCGGAGGAACGGCAATCGCCACAGGATATGTCTCTCCGCCGAGCTTTATATCCCAGACTACTGAATACAAGGATTTATATACAATAATGGACAGGGCCAAAGAAGCGGGAATGTCAACAGGCGTTGTAACAAATTCTTTCCTGCTGGATGCAACTCCGGCAACGTTTTTGACACATGATGACTGGCGGCTTAACTTTGATGACCTGGCCGAAAGAATGTATACATGCAATGTAGACTACATTGCAGGCGGAGGTCTGATGCGCATGGTGCCTACGTCGTATTACTCTTCTTTTGATTATACGGACTGCAGGTATAAAAAAGCGCAGGATGTAGCAAGCGTCAGCCAGGATTCTTCATTCCCATTAATGGTAGAAGAGATGGGATATGTACCTTATCTTGGATTAACAGGAGCACAAAGCTTTTTAGAAAAGGTAAGCGAGGGCACATTCAGCGAAGATAAGGCAATATGCGTATTTTCAGAAAGCACTATGGCGTATGAAACGCACAAGATGGACCCGGATAACGTGGAAGAATGCGAATATGTCCCCTCATTATCAGAAATGACAGAAGGCGGAATCCAAATGCTCAGCCAGAACGAAAATGGATTCATTATGATGATAGAGGAAGCCAGCATTGACAAAAGAAGCCACAATGGATCTCAATTCGGCAACATTTCACAGATCAGGAACCTTAATGATACGCTTGAGACTATAATGGAGTTTTACAACGAGCATCCTTATGAAACGTTGGTTATTTTGACTGCCGACCATGAAACAGGCGACTATGACTTTAATGAAGAAAAATTCGCGGAGTTTAAAACATGGCCTGCATTTACATGGACGGATAATGCCGATGAAATGATAAATTTCTTAGACGGAGTTTGGGGAGTTGAAGTGTATGGTTCAAAAATAACAAAATACTTAAATTACGCAATAGAGTCTCCCTGGGACACCGTTGATGAAGACAGGGCAAACTTATATAATTATGTAGCATTGCAGACCAGCCTTGAGCTTGGCATTGAACCAACCAGTGAATATCACTCATGGCAGCTTGTGCCTTTATACACGACAGGCATAAAAAGCGATGCGTTTTCAACGGCCACAGGCATTCAGGACATACCTATAATTATCTGCGAAATCATGGGCTGGGAAGCGCTGCCGGAAGTAATGGAGTAGCAAAAACAGCAGCATATATTTGAGCTGGTATTCATAAATGGATATCGGCTTTTTTATTTTAAAAAGAATTACAGAAGTTAAAATTTCTTATTTCCGCAGTTTAATTTATTTTGACATCAGAAAACAGCCAATTAAAATATATAATTATAAGTTGACTTAAAGAGCGATATAGGTATAATATAATGTAATATTAATAATTACTCTTATGCTAGTATTGGTCTTGAATCTGTACAAAACCTGGATGATTTACC
>CAZDZB010000222.1:0-2540 GCA_964509795.1 uncultured Christensenellaceae bacterium
TATTGTATCACTTTTTACGAACTTTAAATGTCCATTTTTATTGTACAGGTGCACCTTCTTCCCTATTCCTTCTTCCCTATTCCTTCTTCCTTAAAACTATTCACTATTCACTAACCTATCCCTTCATCGGATCCCTTTTTGTAATAGGCGCGGTCATAAACCGGAGAATTATTTTGCCCGTCGTAAGCCAGGCTATGTAGGCATTGTTCTTTTTGTTTTTAAGTATTTTGCGGCTTAAATATGGCGTAACAGTCTCCACCTTGTCAGCCAGGATTTTAAAAATCTTCAGGGCGGATTCTTTTTCCGGCGATGCATCAATATCTTTAAGCAGCAGATTAGTTAAAACCATGCCGGGCGAGAGCCTTCCTACTATCACACCTGTGCCTGCAAATTCTGCCGCCATAGAGCGCGCAAAGTATCTTACCATTCTTTTGGTCATTCCGTAGTAAGCGGTGCCTTTGGCTATTCTTCCGTCGCTGCCCAGGCCTTCCATGTTGTATATTGCGCCCAAGCCCTGCTTTAGCATATATTCTCCTGCCGCCCGGCTGCCGTTTATTACTCCGAAAACATTAATGTCCACTATGTTTTGTATGTCTTCCTGCGGCAATTTTATAAGAGGCAGTGATTTGTGGTTAATGCCGGCGTTGTTTATCCAGATGTCGATTCTTTTGTGTTTTTCGTGGGTTTGCTTTATCACTTCATCTATGCTTTGCCTGCTGCGCACATCGCACACCAAAGGCAAAACCAATTCGTCAAAATCCTTTAGCTTGCCTGCTGCTTCATCCACCGATTTTTGGCTGGTGCCTGTGATTACAACAGTGTGCCCTTCAGCTAAAAAACACTGTGCCAGCCCAAAACCGATTCCTTTGGAACTTCCTGTTATTACAATGACTTTTTTGTCCATACTTCCTCCTTAGCTAAGAGTATTTTCGATAAATAAGATTATCTGCTCTACTGCCTGCTCCTGCTGGCTTTCCCTTGTTATGCTCGCTGTGCCGTCGCCTTTTTGCTCGCCGTAGTTGCCGAAATAGGCGTGATTTCCGCCGGATATTTCATACTGTGTCTGCGCGGTTTCCAGCTTTTCTGCGTCAAGCCCCATGTCCTCACTGCCGTATATGGCGATGGTTGAAATGTCAGCGTCATTTATGGGATATGCTCCAAGCAGTATCAGCCCTTCAAGCTTTGCGTAGTTATCCCCGGCATAGCTGCTTGACATGGCGCCGCCCAGGGAATGGCCCATCAGAAACCAGCTGTCAATTTCGGGAAAGGCATCGTAAACTTTGTCTGCCGCCTTTATGTCAAACACCGCCAGGTTAAAAGGCATTTCCAAAATCACGCAGGTTACTCCGCTTTGCGATATTTTATCAAGCAGCGGAGCGTAGGCGATGGCCTCCACCTTTCCGCCGGGGTAAAACATCAGCCCGATGTTTTTGTCAGTTTCGCTCTCAGGGTAGAAAACATAAGCGTTATCCAAGTTTTCTGATTTGTATTCAACTGATGAATACTTGTCCGCAGTGCCTTCCTCTGCCCTGTAATAGTCCAACGTATAAATATAAAACGCCGCCGCAAGTAATGCAATAAGCACGACCGCCGTAATGATTATTTTTTTTGCCCTGTTTTTTCTTTTCGCCATAGCATTCTCCTTTATTTCCTTCATTTATTTTCTGATAAACTCCGCAATTTTCTTTTTTGCGTCCACCGCCTCAGGAATGCCCACAAGCATCCAGTCGTGCATCATGCCCTCATACTCATAATATGCTATGCCGCTCATTTTATCTTTCAAGCTTTTTGCCTGGGGGTATAGCACATCATGCGTCCCTATGAACAGGGCAGTCTCGCCGACGCCGCTTAAATCGCCGTACAATGGTGAACACCTGAAGTCCTTTAAATCCAAATCTTTGGCGTATCTTTTGCCCAGAGTTTTTAATGATTCAACTTCCAATATTACGTCACTGCCTGCAACCTCCTGCGGCACATCATCGCTCATTGATACGTCAATCCAAGGCGAGAGCAGAATAATTTTGTCGGGCTCTGTGCTGATGCCTTCGCGGTTAACGTTTAGCGCCAATGCCAGCGCCAGCCCGCCGCCTGCGGAGTCGCCCGCCAGGATTATCTCCCCCTCATATGCCGCAAACATATCTTTGTATATTTCCGTCACGGCCTCTATGCACTCACTGCAGCTGTGCTCAGGAGACAGAGGATAGTTAACCAGTGTCACCTCCGACATAGTTTCCTTAAGCAAAAATTCCGCAAAAGCCCAGTGCATTTTGCTGGTTTCTGAAGCGTACCCTCCGCCGTGAAAATACACGATGTGCTTGATGGGCGGATTGCCGGACTTTAAGTTGACGCATTTCACGCCGCTTTTTGTGTATACACTGATATCATATTTTTTATAAAAACTTTTGGGCGGCTCTATGTATCTGCCGCTTCTTGCGGGGTTTAGCATTTTATTGGATGATATCTTCCTCATGCCTGCGCAGCGAAGCACTGTTTGTATGAGTTTTGCTTGTTTGCTTATCATTTATTATCTCCTAGTTTTT
>CAZDZB010000223.1:0-2538 GCA_964509795.1 uncultured Christensenellaceae bacterium
GATGCCGATGATTAGCAGAAAGAGCATGGCGGCAGCCATAAGAGCATTCGACTTGTTTCAATTGCTTTGCATTCCTGTGTGGATGGAGATGTACGCAACAAGGACGCAAACTATGACGAAATGTTTTGGGATAAAGTGAATGTTTTAGCTGAAGGTAACCTGGCAAGTGTAACTTTAGCAACTAAAAAGACCGAGTTTCTGGTTAGTTCTTCAGCAAAATCCAAGGTTATGCTCCAGAAAAATGAAATTGCTGGGAAAGCTTATTCAGACAATCTAAAAGCCTATATTGAATATAAATGTGCAGCCCAAAAAGGTGAGACTTTAACTTTGTTTAAATATTTTGCTGTAACAACTAACAGGGATTATGAAGACGGGCAAGTTGAAGCAAAGTCGATTGCTTTTGCGCAAAAAGCTATCCGCATGGGGTTTGACGCTCTTTACGAAGAACATAAAAATGTATGGAAAGAAATATGGAATCATTCTGACATAAAAATTCAAGGAGATGACGAAGCTCAGCAGGGAATCAGATTTAATATATTCCAGCTGAATCAAACATACACGGGCAAGGACAGCCGCCTTAATATAGGGCCTAAGGGATTTACCGGCGAAAAATACGGCGGGTCCACATACTGGGATACCGAATCTTACTGCCTTCCTTTCTTTTTGTCCACTTCATCTAAAGAGGTGTCACGCAATCTTTTGATTTACAGATATAATCATTTACAGAAAGCAAAAGAAAACGCAGCAAAGCTGGGGTTATCGGGGGCACTATACCCTATGGTTACAATGAATGGTGAAGAGTGCCACAATGAGTGGGAGATAACATTTGAAGAAATACACAGAAATGCAGCAATCACACATGCTATATATAATTATGTAAATTATACTGGAGATGAAAAATACCTGCCGGAATACGGAATATATGTACTGTATGAAACAGCCAGGTTTTGGGTAAGCAGGGCGAACTTTAACCCCAGGAAAAACAAATATATGATATTAGGCGTTACAGGCCCGAATGAATATGAAAACAATGTCAACAACAATTACCACACTAACAGAATGTGTGCCTTCTCTTTGCGCTACACTGTAGACACCGTTAAATTGATTAAACAAAAATATCCCGAAAGTTACGCAAAGGCAATGACACAGCTTAATATATCCGAGGCTGAGCTTGATAAATTCATGGATATTTCTGACAATATGTATTATCCTTATGTTGAAGAGCTCAATGTTTTTGCCCAGCAGGATGGATTTATGGACAAAGACCTGCTGAAAGTAAGTGATATTTCTCCTGATGACAGGCCTTTAAATCAGCATTGGTCGTGGGATAGGATTCTCAGGTCATGTTTCATTAAGCAGGCAGATGTACTGCAGAGCATGTATAACCTGCCTTTTGAATACACAATAGAAGAGAAAAGACGGAACTTTGACTTTTACGAACCGATGACTGTACACGAATCGTCCTTGTCACCGTGTATTTACTCAATTATCGCCTGTGAAGTGGGATACCATAAAAAAGCATATGAACTTTACCTTCGTGCTTCCAGGCTGGATTTGGACAATTATAACAACGACACAGAAGACGGGCTTCACATAACCAGCATGGCAGGAACATGGCTTTCGATAGTGCATGGTTTCGGAGGGCTGCGGGTGAAAAGCGGACACCTTTATCTAAACCCTATTATTCCGGACACGTGGCAGGAATATTCTTTCAAGCTTTGTTTCAGAGAAACTACTTTGGATGTTATAGTTTCTAAAAAACAAATATCTATTGATTTGATCTCAGGCGGGCATTTGGATGTTTTTGTTTTTGGAAAACCATATAGCATAAGCGATAAACTTAAGGTTGACATAAACTAGGAGGCAGTTAAATATGAACAGAGAAAATATGCCGAAAGTTGCCTATTTTTGCATGGAGTACGGCTTGGAAAGCAGCTTCAAACAATATGCTGGCGGCCTTGGAATACTGGCAGGAGATTATATTAAGGGAGCGCATGATTATGAGTTTCCCATAGTAGCAGTAGGTTTGCTTTGGAAACAAGGATATACAGACCAGCTTATAGGAAAAAACAACAAAGCATATGATACATATCCGATATATAAATATGACTTTCTTGAAGACACCGGCATCGAAGTATGTGTAAATATCCGCAGGAGGAATGTATATGCCAAGGTATGGAAGGTAAAAAAATTCGGTAATGTAGACTTATATATGCTGGATACAGACCTTGAAAAAAATCAGGACCGCTGGATAACAGGACAGCTTTACGGATGGTTTGCTGAGGAAAGAATAGCGCAGGAAATGATACTCGGAATCGGCGGAGTACGTGCGTTAAGGGCACTGAACATTCCTGTTGATATTTATCATTTCAATGAAGGGCATGCGATATTTGCGGGCTTTGAACTCATAAAGGAGCATATGGATTCAGGAAAATCGTTTCATGAGGCGAGACAGGCAGTTAAGCCGCAGACGGTTTTTACCAGTGTTTATAGACCTGTTGACACATGATTGGGGGTCCTCTTTCAATAACTGGTTCC
>CAZDZB010000224.1:0-2507 GCA_964509795.1 uncultured Christensenellaceae bacterium
CCTGACGAAGCAATTCTTTTGCATCCACATCAGTACCACATACTTCGCAGTTATCGGGCAGAAATACCAGATAATCTCCTTCAGGAGTATCGTATTCAAGTCCAAAAAACACATAAATACCATTGTCCTGTTTACCTTCTGTGATATAATTTTCGATCTCTCTGGTGTTATGATCAGTTACACATAAGCCGTCAAGGCCCATACACCTCGCCTGTACAAGTGCATCTTCAATATTCATGCTGCTGCATGGTGAAAAACGTGTGTGAACATGTATATCAAATTTCATATTTCAATACTTAATATCTAGTTATTTGATGTAAAGACAAAATTTTCATAATTGAGGCTCTGAGCCTTAAAAATATAGAATGAAGGCTCTGAGCCTTAAAAAAAGATAATTACTTCCATGTAAAAAAGAAAGTTAGAGAAGATTTAAAATAATCTTTTTAGAGTTGTTTACTATTAAATGATTGCAATAATCCTTTTTATCAGTGATCATTAGAACATCATATAATATAATAATCCATTACTATGAAAAAATGCTTAATGATCATGCTTGACGGCATAGGAGACCGTTCCTTTAGCGAATTAGGGAATAAAACGCCTTTACAAAGAGCTAAAACCCCCATGCTGGATAATCTTGCTGCTGAAGGATCAAATGGTCTCTATCATGCAACAATCCCTGGCCAGTGTCTGCCCAGCGAAATTGCACATTTCATTATTTTTGGCTTTTCCAAGGATGAGTTTCCTGGCCGTGGAGCACTGGAAGCACTTGGCGCCGACATCCCCCTTGGTAATGGTTCAGTGGCTCTTCTGGCTCACCTCGCGTCAGTCTCTGAACAGAACAATCATATTATACTGGCTGACGGTAATCCACGACTTACTACAGAAGAAACACATGAATTTTTTTCATCAATTAAGCGCTACTCAAAACACAATATGTCTATACAGTTTCATCACGTTGAGGGCAAAAATGGTATTCTTGTCATATCCGGCGATA
Organism: uncultured Christensenellaceae bacterium; assembly: GCA_964509795.1. Taxonomy (GTDB): domain Bacteria; phylum Bacillota; class Clostridia; order Christensenellales; family UMGS416; genus JAFGUF01. Next base: position 998 of record CAZDZB010000224.1, read on the forward strand.
CATCTCCCTATATAACCGATTCCGATCCAGTTAATCATGACTTTCCAGTTTTAACTGTAAAACCGTGGCAGGGATACGAGCACAAACAAAAGGCCGTGTTAACAGCACAGAACCTTAATGATTATATTACATGGACTTACCATGTTCTAAAAAAACACCTTCTTAACAGCATCCGTATAACAGAAGGCTCAGAGCCTGTTAATATATGCTTAACACAGCGGGCTGGATCATTAAAGCAGATATCACCCATACATCGTAAATATGGTCTCAGATCGCTCTCGATATCATCGTCAATTATTTATAAGGGGCTTTCTGCTTATATCGGCATGGACCACATTCTGGTATCAGAAGCCCCAACACCTGAAGAAGAAATCAGTTATAAAATCAATACTGCCCTTGAAAATCTGCATAACTATGATTTCATCCATGTTCATTCAAAAGCTCCTGATAAGGCTGCCCATCAGAAGGATCCCGTAAAAAAAATGAAAGCTATTGAGTCCCTTGACCGCGGCATAAAAAAAACCTCGAAGAATCTTCTTGAAAATGAAGATCTTTTGATAGTAGTTATGGCAGATCATTCTACTCCAAGTACAGGATCTTTGATCCATTCCGGGGAGACAGTTCCTGTTATATTCCACGGGAAAGGTGTCCGTGTGGACGATGCACACTATTATAATGAAATTGATGCATCAAAGGGGGCTCTGAGCCTTATGAGGGGACATGAAATTATGTATTACATACTGAATTTTTTAGATAAAAGTTGCCTAACAGGCCTGCGTGACACACCGCAGGATCTACCATACTGGCCAGGAGGAGGAGAGCCTCTTGTCATCTAATCTGAGGCTCTGAGCCCCTGTTTTATGAAACAGTACCAAACAGGATTAATACATGGCAGATTTCAGGTACTTCATCATGATCATGTAAAATATCTCATGGCCGGTTTTGAGCTATGTAAACATCTCTATATTGGAATAACAAATCCTGATCCGCGCCTTACCAGTGATGAAAAAAGCGACCCACACAGGAATGATGATTCAGCAAATCCACTTACCTATTATGAACGGCATGCTCTTATTAAAACTGTACTTGTTGATAAAGGCATATCTCTTTCAGACTTCACCATAGTCCCTTTCCCCATCAATTTCCCCAAGCTTTACCGTTATTATGTTCCCATGAGGGCTGTATTTTTACTATCCATTTATGATGACTGGGGAAGAGAAAAGCTTGCCAGATTTGAGGCTCTGAGCCTCAAAATCCACGTTTTATGGGACGTCCCTCATGAACAAAAGGGGATCAGTGCAACATCAGTCCGTAATCTTATGAAAGAACAGGGACTCTGGGAAAAATATGTGCCTGATGCAGCCATCGAATTGCTTAGAGAGTGGAAAATCCCTGAGCGACTGCGAAATTATTAAAAAATACTACAATATACCCTGTTTTTTTATACTTACCCCGCCCTCCGGCTCAGAGCCTCATGCATTTTTTTTTGTATCAGCACAATTTTTTTTTA
>CAZDZB010000225.1:0-2499 GCA_964509795.1 uncultured Christensenellaceae bacterium
CTGTTGTCGATTATTGCCACTGAATAACCGGTCTTGTAAACCATGTAGTGATTTTTAAAATAGAGACGGCCCTTCTGATACACTGGATCAAAACTGTTTTCAACATCCAGCGCATTAATAAAAGCATTAAGTGATATATACTTTTTGCCGTCGATTACTGTTAACGGTATTGTTTTATCAGAGGATGCCCCGGTTAAAAGGAGTACTACGGCGGCGATAAATGCGGCAGCACTAAAACTTTTTATCCTTGAAGTAGTATGCTGAATAGTTTTTAACATATAAAATAGATCCGGGGATATAAAATATTAATATCAGCGCGGCTGAAAAATCCTTTACAGAAACGATGTCCAGCAGCAGGTGGTCAAACGACACCAGGTAAATCAGCGCTGAAAGGGCCATGCATGACACTCCTATTTTACCAAGGATGCTTGGTTTCACCTCGACATCTCTTCTGGTAAAAAGAAAAAGCGCGCCGATCACAACAACCACTTCCCTGAACAGCACAATTACAAGCACGCATAAAGGAAATCCCTTATAATATACCAGTGAAGTCCCTACTACAATAAGACAAATTTTATCGGCAACAGGATCAAGAAACTGGCCAAGTTTAGATATCTGATCAAATGCCCTTGCAAGAAAGCCGTCAAAAAAATCGGAAAAAATCACAATGCAGAAATAGAATACCTGATAAAAGATATATTTCTGGTCACCTGTTGCCTTTTCCAGATACATATAATATATAATCACGGGAACAGCCATTATTCTTAACAAAGTCAGAAAGTTTGAAAAAGTATAAACCTTCTCTTTGAATAATTCCCTTATTTTCATCTACTTTAACCTGCCCCGAATATTCCGCTGCCCTTATGATGCATTTATCATTTTCCGCAGATTGTTCATATCAACAAAACCTATTTATATTTTGAGTTTTAACATAACGCGTCAAGAGATTTTTCTGAGCGAGGGGATTATAAGCGATCAGGATTTGTTATTGACAACATTGCCGCTGAAATTCACCTATTTATATCTGTTAAAAAACCGGCGGCATTCATTAAACATTGTAAAAAAGGCTTATAGCCGGTACATTAATACAAAAGGTCATTTCTTATGAAAAGATACAAAAAGAAAGCATCCATACTGGCGGTTATCATTATGCTTTTCCTTCTTACCGTATGCGGAAAAGATGAAGACGCGGTTCAGGAAACCGCGGCAGACACCCGGGTTAAACAGATGGGTATTATACTTACGGCCAATACATCTTTACGTGTTGACCCTCTCATAATCACCTCCCGGATCGCTCAGCTTAAAAAAGGTGAAATAGCCGAAGTCCTTGAAAGGTCAGCGGTGCAGCAAAAAATAGCCGGGAATAAAAACTACTGGTATAAAATAAGACTTTCCAATGGAATCACAGGCTGGGTATTCGGGAGACATATAAATATTATCGATAAGGCAAACAACGGGGACGTGGAATCCTATCTCAGCTCATTCTGGGAAAAAGAGAATGAAGAGTTAAGCAGGGCCCTCCACGGCAAATGGTGGAGTATAAACAGGTTCGGCGAATACACGAATCACTGCCTTGAGATATACAGTGACGGGACATATAAATCCTACATAAAAGGCGCCTCTACGAAAATAGAAGGCAGCTTTAACTTTGATTTTAATAAAAACCAGGTTATATTCCTTGCGGGGACGTCATTTGAAGGCGAATTAAATTATGTACGCAGGGGGAACCTTTTCTCCCTGTATCGTGATACCGCGAATGGCGAAATACGGTTTAAAAAAATCAACACCAGACCCGAATCCCCTGACGAAGTTTCCGAAAACGACGGAGCGGGCAAACCAGACGATGAGGCGGACAGCCTGAAGAAAACCGATGAAGACTAGACTGAATAAATATCTCGCGTCATGCGGACTGGGGTCGCGCAGGAAGGTTGAAGAACTCATTCTTGAAGGCAGGATAAAGATTGACGGACGGACTGTAAAAGACCTTGCCACTTTAGTTGATACTGAAAAATCGGTTGTCAGTTTTAACGGTAAACATGTTGTGCCTGTCAGCGTAACATATTACCTGATGTTAAACAAACCGAAGGGATACATAACCACCCTGAGTGATGAAAAAGGACGGGCCACTGTCATGTCCCTGCTGCCTGAAAAATTTATACGCGCGGGAGTTGTTCCCGTAGGCAGGCTGGACAAGGACACTGAAGGTCTTTTACTTTTTACAAATGACGGCGACCTTTCGCATCTGCTTACTTCACCCGACTTCAAGGTAAAAAAAGAATACCTTGTTGAGCTTGATAAACCGGCGGACAGCGAGGATCTGAAGCGCATTGAAAAAGGCTTCTTTGTTCACCAGATAAAGACCAGGACAAGGCCCGCCACTGTTACTGTTGAGGACAAATCACGAATGTTTGTGAAGGTGCTTATCGCTGAAGGCAAAAAACGGCAGATACGCTACTCTTTTAAAAACCTGGGATACAACATCCTTAAACTTAAAAGGAC
>CAZDZB010000226.1:0-2454 GCA_964509795.1 uncultured Christensenellaceae bacterium
CATTATGCAACTGGGCACTGCTTGCTGCTGAAAAGTGCAAACCGCTTGTTGATTTGATGCTTGAAGAGATCAGAGGCGGCCCTGTTATCCGCATGGATGAAACCTCTCTGCAGGTTCTTAAAGAACCGGGAAGAAAAGTTGAGAGTAAATCATATATGTGGGTCACCATGGGATATACTGCTGAAGAGAAACCTTTATTGCTCTATCAGTATAATCCGACACGGTCTCATGAAGTCCCGAAAGGTCTTCTTGAAAACTACTCCGGTTTTCTCCAGACTGATGGATATAAGGCATATAATCTGGCGCTTAAGGATGAAAATGCTAAAGATATTACTCATGTAGGCTGCTTTGCCCATGCGCGAAGGTATTTTGAGAATGCCTATAAGTTGAATAAGAAATCAAAAGTGGGCTTCAAGGGACTTGATTATATTAAAAAAATATATGCTGTTGAAAGTAAACTACGGCAAAGCAATCTGTCTCCTGAACAATTTATTGAAACTCGCAAGAAAGAAGTCACTCCTGTTCTTGAAGCATTTCACAACTGGCTTGTGTCTCAGGTCGATTCGGTTACTCCCAAAAGCAAGGCTGGAGAAGCCATCAGGTATGCGCTGGATGAATGGCATAAACTGATCAGGTATGTTGATCATCATCTTCTGACACCTGATAATAATCTCACTGAAAATGCCATAAGGCCCTTTGTTATGGGGCGAAAAAACTGGCTGTTTTCAAACACTCCAAGAGGCGCTCGTTCCAGTGCGGTCCTTTACAGCCTTATAGAATCTGCAAAAGCTAATGGCCTGGAGCCGTATAAATATCTGCGTTACATCTTTGAAAAGCTACCTTATGCTCAATCAAAAGATGATTTCAGGGCTTTGCTGCCTGATCGGATTAGACTGTAGTTTATTTGACGCTTACTAATAAAATCACATGCTTACTGTAATTTTTGTTTAATAATCGAATTTTTTAATAAATCGCCGGTATGCGCTTTGCGCACGCGATGTCTGACCCACAGGACGTGGGAAATGCCAAAGGCGACATGTATCGGCCTGTTTTTTTGTTGATTTATTTGTACAATTCTATAGATTTGCAGTATTAAGGTATTATTGAATTCTAATAATACAAATTGTCTATAATTATTGACAGGATACATTTAATGAATGCGCTAAAATTCCATATAACTGTCAAATCAGATACTTTAAAAATTCCTGAGTTGAAAAAATTTATGGGGAAAAGAATCGAAATTATTCTGCTGGATGATTCCAAGAATGAAGTACCTGCAACTGATAAATTTAAAAAGCTAAAGGATATTATAGGAAAAATCCACTTTGATGAAAATGCCCTTTCTGAACTTCGACAAAAAAGCATACTATGATTTTAGTTGATACAAATGTAATAATAGATTATCTCCAAGGTAATGAATCGATCCTTACCGACTTAATTGGAAAAGAAGATATTGCAATATGTGGTATCATACTTGCCGAGCTTCTTCACGGTATTAATTCAGACACCGAAAAACAGCTTCTTAATGATGCATCTAATGATTTCGAATGGATATCACTAAATGACTCACTCTGGCAATCGGTGGGCATGAATCTCAACCTGCTTCGAAAAAACGGGCTCATTGTTCCCTTTCAGGATGCTGTTCTTGCGACTCTGTGTATTGAACATAACATGTCAATAGTCACTAATGATAAACATTTTGAGAAAATAGCACAGATCTTGACCGGTTTAAAAATATTCAGTTAATGTGTTACAGTACCCGCATCTTTTCATTATGCTTAACATTCTGCATCCTTTCAGCTAACAATATTTTAAATATCGATAAATGATAATTTTTGCCACAGAAATATCGGTTCCACCCCTGGGGGGCGCTCCGCTGTGGGTTCTTAGCTACTTTGGAACGACCCAAAGTAGCCAAAGGTCGCCCTCAAACGCCGGGAGGCTTGCTCCCCCGTGTTCGAGTACTCGCCAGCGTGCGGCCTGCGAATTACGTCCATGATACGTACGCAGGCCGCAGCCCATGACGCTCGGGCCTCCTGCCCTCTCTACGGTATGCTTATGAGACAGTAGCAGGTAGTGCCTCTCTCTATGCAGGATTTCTTCTTTCAAAGAACATGTATGCGATTATGAAAGCAACACAACTCACGGAAGGTCAAATACTTTTTAGAACAATAAATGCTACTAATGCAATTTTTACTGCTGAATATAACGATGACAGGATGTCATCGTGGGCGAGTTGAGCATGGATGCTCATGCGAGCCCCGAAGTACAAAGTCATGATGCGTGAATTAACAAAACAAAATTAAACAACAACATAACCTTTGATATATCAACTTTCACACAACCCCGAACGAGCCTCTACGGCGCATGAGTAGTAAGGCACCACGCCGCCTGAGTGGCGGCTTTTTTTGGTTACTTTTTTGTGCCGCTTACAAAAAAGTAACATAAGCCCCT
>CAZDZB010000227.1:0-2446 GCA_964509795.1 uncultured Christensenellaceae bacterium
TTTGACGATCGAACTCCCACTGAAACAGGAAAAGCGGATTCAGCGATTAATATCAATACTATCAGTGGTAATAATACCTGTTTATGTAGTTTCATTATAATGCCTCATTGTGAGTATAGATATTCATTATAGATTCGACTGATTTTGATCATACCTTGAAGAAAAAACAGGCTGAGATGGAAGGAAATAATTTTTTACAGACCTGGGGTATATAGGCACTTTTTATGGGCTTAACGGGGAAAATTTGATTGAATAAATATATATGTAATCATAACATACTAATTAATTGTAAAAGCTGAAAATCCAAGTTTCCGGAGTTCCAACTTAAATGGAAGAAGTAAAAAAAATTACGTTTCGACAGAAAAATGCCACGGTTTGCCCTGTGTGCAGAAATGAATTTTTCAGGGAGGAGATGTTTACAGGGGGCGGTCGCCTTATTGCAGACAAATTAACCGATGAACTTCGCATGACCTATAAAGAAAATAAAAAATGGGGCAGGATCTATCCCCTGAGTTATCTTCTTAATGTATGTCCCAACTGTCTTTTTACCGCGTACCCGAAAGACTTTAATGACGTCACAGATGATGAGGTGATGAAAATCCAGGGGATGAGTTCTGCCCGGAAAAATGCTGTAAATAAATTTTTTGGTGACATTGATTTTAACCAGGACCGGAATCTGCTTATGGGAGGCGCATCCTTTATGCTCGCTGTTGACTGCTATAATCTGCGAAGAAAGAATGTTGCTCCAACATTTAAAAAAGCGGTTTCATCAATAAGGGGCGCCTGGCTTTTTTCTGACCTTGCCGAGCAGTATCCTGAAAGGCCTTATAAAAAAATGTCGCTCTTTTTTTATAAAAAGGCTTATGAATACTATTTCAGTGTGCTTGAACTTATTCAGAGCGGAGGCGAACCGGCTGATGCCGCGGGCAACATGGGCCCTGATTCAGACAAGAACTGGGGCTACGAGGGCATTCTTTACCTGAGCGCGATTCTTACAGTGAAGTTCGGCGCGATCGAGAAAGACCCGGCAAAGAGAACTGAAAATTTCAGGCGAAGCAAAATGTACCTCAGCAGGCTTTTTGGAATGGGTAAATCTTCCAGGTCTACGCCGAGCGATTTAATAGAAAAAACACGTATGCTTTATGAAAAAATAAATCAGACCATGGAAAGCCTTGAATCGGAGTCCCAGGAGTGAGCCGTTATGCTCTTCTGGTCCAGTACGACGGCACTGACTTTAATGGTTTTCAGATACAGAATAGCGGCAGGACAATTCAGCAGGAACTTGAATCCGCTTTAAAAATTCTTTGTAAAGAAAATGTGCGCGTAACAGCGTCGGGGCGTACAGATTCAGGCGTTCATGCTCTGGGTCAGGTCGTCCATTTTGATTTACAGAGTAAAATGCAGATGCAGAAAATCTGTATCAGCCTGAACGGCATACTTCCTCGGGATATTTCTGTTAAAAACTGCTATGAAGTGCGCGATGATTTCCATGCAAGGTTTTCGGCTGTTTCCCGCGAGTACCTTTACCTTATCTATAACTATCCCCTGCGGGCCCCTTTTATGAAACACAGGGCAATGTGGATTAACCATGATTTTGATTATGAATACTTCAGCGAAACAGCGTCCTTTCTTGTGGGTGAGCATGATTTTGCCTCGTTTTGTAAAAAAATTTCCGCAGGTGCGGGGACCGTACGTAAAATTGAATCGATCAATGTGTGCCGTGAGGATGAACTGATAAGGGTAACATTCAGGGCAAATGCCTTTCTGCATAATATGATCAGAATAATCGTGGGAACCATTGTTCAGATGTACAGGGAAGGAAGAGAACCCGCGTATATCAGGACTATCCTGGCAGGAAAGGGGCGGGAGCACGGTGGATTTACAGCGCCGCCTTACGGGCTCTATCTTCACAGGGTCGATTATGCCCCGCCTCTTAACTTTTATGATTCGGCATTTTAATTATTGACATATAATTATCATGAAAAACAAATAATACTCTGTGTATATGCAGAAAAATCGCACAGCAATGTTTTTTTTATAACAATTATTGTAAAGCTTTGTCATTTAAACTATATGATATAATTAATGCTGTCTATTACTGATTCCGGATATTGATAATGAGAAACAGACTTTTACTGGCGATGCTGTCGATGGTAATTCTACTCACAGCAACGGATATTTTCGCGGCAACTTCAAGAAAAAAATATTTTACCAAACCGCAGCTTGGTATCTGGTACGGACCTGTTACACCCCTTTTTGATGCTGCCGACTATCTTAATCCTGATATGGGTGTGGGTCTTTTCTTCAGGTATAATCTTCCTTTTGATTCAGTCAAGCTTGGACTTGATACTTCCTACCAGAAATACAAGTCCGATGGAGTTAACGAGCTTACAATGTTTCCGGTCTATTTTAATATTCTTTATCTTCTGCCCTTTGATCTGCCTGT
>CAZDZB010000228.1:0-2424 GCA_964509795.1 uncultured Christensenellaceae bacterium
ACGGCGGCAGGTATGTCAAAGTCACAGGAATAAAAAATGTTAACCCTAATGATTTTACAGGCGTTGTTTTATATTCTGACCTGCAGGAAAACATAAAAGTAAAAACCAGCAATGAAAAAATAAATAAATTGATTGAGAACGCGCAGTGGGGACAGAGGGGCAATTTCATAGATGTGCCCACAGACTGCCCACAGCGGGATGAAAGGCTGGGCTGGACAGGAGACGCGCAGGTGTTTTCAAAAACAGCGTGCTTTAATATGGACAGCTATTTATTCTACAAAAAATATATGAGCGATATGCGTGCCGACCAAGAAATGTACTATAGCGGTGATGTTCCGATGTACAGCCCGTCAGTAAAAGGCAGGGCGGGAAACGGAGGAGCCGTATGGGCGGACGCCGCCGTTATAATTCCGTGGAATATTTATATGTTTTACGGGGACACTACTCTGCTTAATGATAATTACCCCATGATGAGAGATTATACGGAGCTTTTGATTTCCAGGGATGCAGAAAGCGGAAACTCGCATATAATGTATCAGGGTTTTACTTTCGGTGACTGGCTGGCGCAGGACGGCGTGTGCGAACAGTCGCTAAAAGGCGGCACAGATGACACATACATTAAAACAGTATACTACTGGAACACGCTTAAAATAATGGCCGACACTGCACAAATTCTGGATAAGAGTGCGGATTATGATAAATACAAAAAGATTGCAGATGAAGTAAAATCAGCATTGCTGGATGAGTTCATAACGCCAAATGGCAGGCTTTCTGTGGACACACAGACGGGTTACGTATTGTCGTTGTATTATGGATTATACAGAAACAAGCAGAAAATAATCGACGGGTTTAAAGACAGGCTTTACAAGGACTTTTATAAAATGAAGACGGGATTTGTAGGAACTCCTTTGCTGCTGCCTGCGCTGCTTCAAAATGAAATGACAGATGAAGCCTATCGCATACTGATGAGTGAGGATTACCCCGGGTGGCTATACGCAGTTAATATCGGGGCGACAACTATTTGGGAAAGATGGAATTCACTGCTGCCCGACGGCAAAATAAGCGGAACAAATATGAATTCGCTTAATCATTACGCAAACGGCGCGGTATGTGAGGCAATATATTCAGAGATTGCGGGGCTAAAATGCGCACAGTCAGGCTGGAAAAGCGCTATTATTGAGCCAAAGCCTGACTTTAGAATGAAAAAGATAGATTTGTCATACGATTCGCCTAAGGGGAAATATTCGGTGGGATGGGAAATAAAAAATAATGAATTTGAATTGAATGTTTACATTCCGAATGGAGCATCTGCGGAAGTTATTTTGCCCAGCCACCCCCAAAGCCGGACGGCTGTAATCGGCAGTGGTAAGCATCAGTTTAAATACAAACCGGAGCTTGATTACAACCACCCCTACTCAAAGCACAGCATAAATATGGATTTGCTGGCAAATGAGAAAGCGAAAGAAATATTAATGGAACTGCTTCCCCAGGTTTACGCGGCGGCAACAGGCGAAAACGATGAATTTAAGCTGTGGACGCCAATAAAATTCGCGATGATAGGGATAATGGGCGTTTCCAAAGAAGCTGTGGAAAAGGCGGATAAGCAGCTAAAAGAAATTATGATTTAATATATTAACATAAAAAAATAGGAGTAAAAACGATGGGATTTAAAAAGGATTTTATGTGGGGGGTATCTTCCGCGGCGCATCAGATAGAAGGAGCATACAATGAAGACGGCAAGGGGCTTGGCATATGGGATACGCTATCAGAGAGCAAAGGCAAAATAGCCAGAGGCGAAAACGGAAAGATTGCATGCGACCACTATCATTTATATAAAGATGATGTAAAGATAATGAGTGAGCTGAATCTGAAGCATTACAGGTTTTCCGTAAGCTGGACTCGGGTTTTGCCGGAAGGAATCGGAAAAGTAAATAAAAAAGGACTTGAATTTTATAAAAATCTGCTGGATGAGCTAAACAAAGCTAAAATTGAGCCTATGATGACTCTCTACCACTGGAACATGCCCTATGAGCTATATAAAAAAGGCGGCTGGTTAAATGATGAAAGCAGCGAATGGTTCGCTGAATATACTAAAGTGGTTGTGGAGGCATTAGGCGAGAAAGTGCGCTATTGGCTCACATTTAATGAACCACAGATATTCACATTTTTGGGCTATCGTGTAGGCATGCACGCTCCGTTTGACCACTATAGCGATGAGCAGTTTATAACAATGACAAAAAATGTTCTGCTCGCCCACGGCAAAGCAGTCAGGATTATCCGTGATGCTCTGGGAGACAAAGCGATGATTTCATTTTCGCCGACAGGAGACTGCCATATCCCGCTTAATGAAAGTAATGAAGCTGTTGAAGAGGCTTACAATAAAAGCCTTGAATTAGGCTATAATTTTATGTTCAGCAACACATG
>CAZDZB010000229.1:0-2420 GCA_964509795.1 uncultured Christensenellaceae bacterium
GCGGACCTGCGTGATATATTGGATACCCCGGATTGTGCACCATCACAATGTCTTTTGGGTCTGTCAGCGCCAGGCACATATGAGCAAGGCCTTCCTGCGAACCCAGAAGCGATGTGATTTCAGTATCACAGTCAAGTTCCACATCAAATCTACGCTTATACCAATCTGCAGCTGCCTGCCTAAGCTCGGCGATGTCTGTTATTGCGTAGCGGTAATTTTGCTCAACTGCGCATTCTTCGATAAGCTTATCCATAACATTTCGCGCAGGAGGTATGTCCGGCGATCCCACAGACAAGTTTATTATTTCCCTGCCTTCATTTATCAAAGAATCTTTTATCTCGTGGAGCTTGAGAAATATGCCTTCATCTATTAATTTATTCATTCTTTTAGGGCATTTCATAGTTTTTTATCCGCCGTTCTCATAAACCTTTTTCTTTCCACAATGTATCTAATGTGTGTAGCTTCGGCAATTACGCCGGTTTTATCGTAAACAATAATTTTAAACGTCAGCCTGTTGTCGAGTATTTTGGTGAGTTTGGCTTCGGCTTTAACCATTATACCCACTGGTGTTGGCGACATGTGATGCAGCTCGACATATGAGCCTACAGTAGTGTATCCTTCATCCATTCCGTTTTCGGCCAGTTCAAAAGCAGTTGCCTCAATTAAAGCAAGAAGAGAAGGTGTGGAAAACACGCTCAATGAGCCACTGCCTACCTTGTCCGCTGTCATGTCAGGCTCAACAATGCACTGTATGGAGTGTTTTAACCCTATTCCAAGATTCATAAATATCGTTTCCTTACTATTTATTGCTTCTAAAAGTATATCATAATAACAATACTCTTATAAAGGTTTTTGTTAAAATTTCCAATTAAAAAACAAAGTATATTCTTACGGCGTGTTTTACGTACGTTTTTTGATTGTACAAAAAACAAAAAATTGTGATATAATGGCTTTGTAAAATTGACCGCTTACAAAATAAGCCATAATATTTACAGGAGATAACTACATGTCAAGCAGAAACAGCGGCAGCCGATATCCCGAAAGGGACCGCTCAAGGTCGGGAAGATATTCAACAACTACGAGAAGAAAAATAAGCTCAAACGCTCATGCTCAAAGATACAGAAACTCAAAAGCAGGAATAACGATAGCGGTATTCATCATTATTGTGGTGCTGGGAGCTTCTTTATACGCCTATTTCAATTGGGATACCATTGTATCTCTTGCCAGCACATTTAAAGGCGAAGTGATAGTCACTGCTTCCCCTGCGCCGACGTCCATGCCCACGCCTACGCCTACACTGTCTGGCACGGCAACGCCGGACCCCACAGTCTCACCTGACCCTCAGCCCACTACTACACCCAGGCCTGAGGTAATTCAGTTTACAATCAGCGTTGTAGGTGATTTATCCTTTTACAATTCACAAATAGTTGACGCCTACGATTCAAACACGGATACTTACGATTTCAGCCATAATTTCACTGAAATATCATCTTATATTCAATCAGCTGACCTTGCAATAGCAGGATTAAATTCTGCTGCTGCGGGAAGCGCACTGGGTTATTCAGGAGACCCTGCTAGTTTCAACGTGCCCGAGTCCGCACTGGATGCTATGGCAGACGCAGGGTTTGACGTGCTGTGTACTGCCAACGAAAGCGTTTTCCACCAGGGCTGGGCAGGACTGCAGTTCACAACCAACTTCATCAGGGAAGCAGGCATGATGTCAACAGGCACATATTTAAGCGAAGGTGAATACTATAAGCCTTTAATCGTTAACATTGAAGGAGTAAAGATAGCCATACTTAACTATGCGGACGAAGATATAATTGACGCTATTAAGCCCCGCGTAACCACAAGCCAGATGAGTTATGCGATAAAAGAGCTTAAAATGTCCAGTGTGCTAAGAGACATTGACTTATGCCATGAGTCCGATGCCGACATTATTATCGCCTATGTTTCCTGGGGCTCAATAGGAAACATGTCGCCCTCTGACCACGCCAAAACATATGCCCAGGCAATGATGGAAGCAGGTGTTGACGCCATATTCGGAACATATCCTCAGGTTATGCAGAAGATAACTAGAAAAACCGTAAAAAGAGATGACGGCAGCAGCGCTGACTGCGTTGTCGCGTATTCCCTTGGTTCTTTCCTAACGGCTCAACGAAGCACATATTATGACAGCGGCGTAATTTTAAATCTTACTTACGAGCATAATTCCACAACTGATGTGGTAACACTAATAGATGTAAACTATGTCCCTACGTGGATAAGCATAGAAGACACCGACACAGATAACAAAAACTACACAATAATCCCTGTCGGCAAATATTTGGACGACCAGGATCTGTTCAGCCAGCTCAACTCCACAGCCCAGGCCAGGCTAAGAAGTGTCTGGACAGAAACCACTTCTACACTGGGTGAAT
>CAZDZB010000230.1:0-2418 GCA_964509795.1 uncultured Christensenellaceae bacterium
TATTTTTTCAAAAAAACCCAGTTCATGAAAATTATCGCCTGTAAATCCGCCAAGGGGGAATATGTCAAGCCATGAAGAAAATACCATTAGAAGTATAATGGCAACGACATAATTGGGGATAGCGTACCCTGTAAAAACAATAACAGAGGTGACATTATCAACAGGGGTCCTGTGTTTCAGCGCTTTAAGGATGCCCAGAGGTATGCATACCGAATAGGTAATGATCATGGCCATAATTCCGTAAAAAAGGGAGACCGGAAGTTTGCTCTTAATGATCCCCCACACAGGTTCATAATACCTTGTGGAATTTCCCAGGTCAAGAACCAGCACATTTCCGAGCCACTGGAAATAGCTGACAACTACAGGTTTATCAAAACCGTAGTACTTTTTCAGCTGCTCAAGCTGGCTCTCGGAAAGCGGCATTTCATTCATCCTCTGCATACCCTTTGCGGCGGACGCCTGCTGGGCCTGAGCAATCATTCGTTCTATCGGGCCGCCGGGGACAAAGCGCGTAATTACAAAAACCATAAGTGTAATGCCGATAAAAGTAGGTATGATCAGCAGAAACCTTCTGACCAGATAGACCTTCATTCTGTATAATGCCTCCAGTATACGACATAATACGCATTCACTGCGCATTTTGTCAAATATAAATATATCAATTCGAAGGCAGGCCGGGCACAGGTAAGACGAAGATAAACATCAATGCAGCAAATCAGCCCATACGATGTATAAATCAATAAAAACAGGCGGGGATATTTCTGTAGTTACTTGTTACTGAAATGTTTACCGGAGTTTATGATGATTTTATTCACTGCATTTATATCCTACATTTCTTACTGTCTCAATAATTGCGCTGAACTCATCTCCGATTTTGCTTCTGAGCCTTCTTATATGGACATCAACTGTACGTGTACCACCTATATACTCCATGCCCCATATCCTGCCGAGTATATCCTTGCGTGAAAAAACCACGCCCCTGTTCTGGACAAAAAACCTCATGAGCTCAAATTCCTTGTAGGTAAGGTCAACCTTTTCGTTATTCAGATAGATCGCATACTCTTTCAGGTTTATGCGCAGGTTGCCTATGATTATTTCATCAGTATCTGCGGGAACGTCTTCAAGAAGTCCAAGAATCCTTGCCCTGACCTCGCCTTTCCTGAAGGGATAAAGAATAAAATCATCAAAAAACCACTTTGGATCAAGTTCAGCAACAGTATTTACCCTGACAACAAGAAGAACCGGAATATCATGTATCTTTTTCCTGAGACGGGAAAGGTAAAACTGTGCGGAATCAGGACTGTCGATGTCATCAAAATCCACGACATAGAGCTGGCACACATCTTTAACAAGGGACTCGATATTCCTGTATCTGAATATCTCATGGTCCGGAAGATTCTCTTCCAGGTCATCGGTTATTTCCGGATTTTTTGTAATAAGTCCTATATTCACTCTATTACCCCTGTACGGCAAGCTCATGGAACACTCTGATATATTCCAGGGCTACTGTGTCAGCATAGTAATTACTTATTTTTTTTATTATTTATAGAGCACCTTTTGTAAAGATTTTTATCTTTAACAAACACTAACAATAAGTATTTTAATACTATCTTGTTTCATGCAGACACGGTATCAACCGATCAGTTTACAAGAACGGATTCTTCCTTTGTTAATAACATTTCACATACTGGTTCAATATCATGCTTTTAACAATAAACGACCATCATTATTAATCTTTCAATTAAAAACCGCATTGATACTGTAAAAAATGGTGTGCCCTTATCTTTTTTATCCGCTATTTGTAAAAAATGCCGAAATTTATAACAGCATACATAAAATATATCACATTATATCCGTTATGAATACAGTATTCAAAAACAAAAACAATGTAAAATATCCCAATATAGTTGATCCTGAAAAAACCTTCAGGAGGGCAAGACGTTTCTTCAGGCGGAACAGGCTCCATGAATCAGAGGCGCTTATACTCAAACTAAAACATCATGGATATAATACTCCTGAAATTGAACTGCTTCTTGCAAAGGTTTATGATAAAATGGCCTTCCTTACATCTGAAATCGAGTACGAGGTTAAGGCAAAAGACTCATATAATGAAATAATATGTTACTCAAAAAAAAAGAAACTGGTAAAACAGGCCCTGCGGCTCATGAAAAAGATGGAAACACGCATAGCCCTTCTTGATGACAGTGACCACAGGGCCCACCATAAGGCGGATGAATTTTCAAAAAAAGAACCCCAGTCGCCAAAAGCCTGGTTTATGCTTGGAGCAAATTTTTCAACATACAAAGATCCGAAATTTGTAATAAACGCCTACGAAAACGCAGTGGCCCTTCATGAAAATTATATCCAGGCCCTCTTCAGGATAGGATATATCTATCAGTACAACCTTAACGACCTGAA
>CAZDZB010000231.1:0-2417 GCA_964509795.1 uncultured Christensenellaceae bacterium
CGGCCATAAATAATGAGTTGGCAACTGCCCTAGCAAACTATAAGGCCGCAAGCCAAACTATAGAGGAAAAGAATAGCGACATAATAAAACGCAATGAAGAATTGGAGACTTTAAAAATCCAGCTTCAAAAGAGCAATAGGGAGCTGGCAACTGCTGTTGCAAACAATGAAGCACTTGGTGAAAAGCTTGAAACCCAAAAGGCTGAAATTGAAGAAATCGGCAACAAGTTCAATAATGAATTCGAGAACATCGCAAACAAGATATTTGAAAGCAAAAGCGAAAAATTTACCCAGCTTAACAAAACAAACATGAAGACCATTTTAGACCCCTTGGGCCAAAATATAGAGGACTTCAAGAAGCAGGTAAATGATGTCTATAGCAGTGAGTCAAAGGAAAGATTTTCACTTGGCGAAAGGGTTAAGGAGCTAGCTAAGCTTAATCAAGTGATAAGTGAAGAGGCAAGGAATCTTACAAGGGCGCTTAAGGGCGAGGCGAAAACCCAGGGATGCTGGGGCGAGATGATTCTTGAAAGTATTTTGGAGCGTTCGGGTCTTAGAAAAAACGAGCAGTACTTTATGGAGATGGAGCTGAAGGATGAAAATGGAAATGCAATAAAGTCCGAATCTGAGGGCAAGAAAATGCGTCCCGATGCGGTAATAAAATATCCCGACAGCAGGAATGTAATAATAGATTCCAAGGTTTCGCTAAATGCCTATGCGCGTTACAGCGCCGCAGAGGATGCTAAAGTTCAGAAGGCGGAGCTTGAAGAACATGTTAGGGCTATAAGGAGCCATATTGTAACTCTTAGCACAAAGGGATATGACGACTATGACAAGTCACTGGACTTTGTAATGATGTTTGTTCCAAGCGAGCCTGCCTACATAGCAGCTCTCGAGGGTGATCCTGAGCTTTGGAATTTTGCCTACGACAAGAGGATACTTTTAATCAACCCGACAAACCTTATTACCACACTTAAAATAATAGTCGATCTGTGGAAGAGAGAGTATCAAAACAGGAACGCGCTTGAGATTGCGGATCGCGGCGCAAAGCTTTATGATAAGTTTGTGGGCTTTGTGGATAACCTGGAGCAGGTAGGAAAGTCTATCAACAAGGCGCAGGACAGATATGAGGATGCTTACAAGCAACTTTATACAGGAAATGATAACTTGGTGCGTCAAACCACCAAGCTTAAAGAATTGGGACTAAAGACAAAAAAAGAATTGCCGGAGGGCTTGGTCTCTTATTCTCAAAATAGAGAGCGGCCACTTCGCGTAGCGGAAAGCGCTGAGTAATTTGAAGATATAGGGAGGATTAATAGTATGGGAATTTTAGATTCTTTATTTGGAAAGGGCAATAGCTACGCAGTAGCATATGACTTAGAGGGAGAGGTTATCGCATATACAACAGGCATAAGTGCAGGCAAACAGATTCTAGATAAGTACATTGAGAGCCTTGAGTTAGATGAAAATTATATTAGACGTGAAGAAGAATTTTATAGGAAAAACGATGGATTTGTATCGCAAAATGAAGATAGACAAATTTGCATAGTGGACAAGACAATGATGCTGAAAAAAGATGTTAAAAAACTAATGGAAACAGAGAAATTGATACCGGATAGAACGAATATATGGATGAAAGGATTAGATAAATACACAAGGGAATAGAAAAATCAACGAAATAGGGATAGATTGTATTTCAGTATATTATTAGGGGGAATTTAATGGATCATATAGGAGAAATCGCTGCTTTTGCAACGTCATTTTGCTGGACTATAACCTCGATTGCTTTTGAAAAAGCAGGCAAAAAGGTTGGTTCGTATACAGTTAATATCATACGTTTATTTATCGCAATAATTATAATCAGTATATACACTAGTATTTTTAGGGGATTGCCTTTTCCAATCGATGCTCCTGCTCACGCTTGGATTTGGTTATCAGTATCAGGATTTGTCGGTTTTGTAATTGGTGATTTATTGCTCTTTGAATCCCTTGTCAGAAACGGCTCTCGAATAACAATGCTTATAATGGCCAGTGTGCCTTTGATTGCCAGCATATTAAGCTATTTTGTTTTAAATGAACTTATGACCATCAATCAAATTATTGGCATGTTAATTACTCTGCTTGGCATTGTTTTAGTCATTATAAAAAAAGACATTGAGAGTGGACAAATTATTTTTAGCCATCCGATAAAAGACCTCATGTTTGCTGTTGGAGGGGCTGTTGGGCAAGCGACTGGTCTTATCCTTAGCAAATTTGGCATGGCCGACTATGATCCCATAGCCTCAACACAGATTAGAGTTATTGCAGCTATCATTGGATTTTCTTTGGTTTTCTCCCTTAGACGGGATTGGCACAAGGTTAAAAGGGCGCTTTCAAATATACTAGCCATGAAGTACATTATTCTTGGCTCATTTTTTG
>CAZDZB010000232.1:0-2415 GCA_964509795.1 uncultured Christensenellaceae bacterium
GGTATACGGCTATGACAACTCGGTTGAAGTTGAGCAAGTACTATCAGATAATGAAGAAACCTCTGATTTGTTTTTATATAAAAGTGAAGACGGCCTGGAGTATTACACAATAATTAATAATAAGCAGCAAAAGAAAATGAGCAGGAATATATACAAAAAAGGGCATTTTGATTATCTTTTTAACGCAGAATTCCCTGAGGTCAGTGCAGATGACTATCAGTTCGATTATTTTATTCCCCAAGGCAAATACGCAGTATGCGTAAAAAAAGAAGGGAAAGATACTTTTATCGTCAAAGAGAGGGGTGTCATTGAAATTATTAACAAATAACCAACATATTTATTAATAAATTAATCCTTTTAAGGATATAAAATTAATATAATAAATGATTACGCGCTATAAGCCTTATATATTGACATTCAAATGCTAATATGATAGTATATTTTTGGTGAGAAAATACAATGAAATATAATACTCTTTAGTAAATAGAGGAGCGGATATGAGGGTACCTCACGGATGTTAAGCCCCGGCTGGCTGATGCTGTGAGATAAGGCTTTATCCGCCGAAAGTGTAAGCTGAGCCGCGTGCTTATATCTTGGTTGGTTGAAGGAACTTCGGCTGACTGTTGCTTTGTTTGAACGCAATGAGCTATTTCAATTTTTTAATTGGAGTAGCTTTTTTTATTCGCTAAATTATTAAGCTTATAAATTTATTATAAGTACTGCCGGCGGACATAAAAACCGGTTAATTGCAAAATAAGAGGGAGAACAGCATGGGAAAAGTTATTTTAACTGCTGCCATATGCGGAGCCGAAGTGACGAAAGAGCACAATAAAAACGTTCCGTATACTGTCAGTGAAATTGCAGACGAGGCAAAAAGAGCGTGCGACGCAGGAGCCGCCATCATTCATTTACACGTACGTGAAGACGACGGCAGGCCCACGCAAAGCGCACAAAGATTCAAAGAATGTATGGACGCAATAAGGGCAAAATGCGCTGATGTTATTATTCAGCCTTCAACAGGCGGAGCAGCGGGAATGAGCAATGAAGAAAGGCTGCAGCCTCTTACATTGGACCCTGAAATGGCAACATTAGACTGCGGCACATTAAATTTCGGGGAACAGGACATCTTTGTAAATACCATATCAACAATTAAAGAATTTGCTCAGCAGATGCTGGACAAAAAAATAAAGCCTGAAATTGAGGTGTTTGACAGAAGCATGATAAACACAGCTTTATACCTTTTAAAAAAAGGCTATATTTTAGCGCCTATGCATTTTAACATGGTGATGGGAGTAGTCGGGGGAATAGGGGCAACATTAAGCGAGTTCAGCTTTTTAAAAGACAGCCTTCCTGAAGGCTCAACATTTACAGCGGCAGGCATAGGCAGGCATCAGTTTAATGTTGCAGCAATGGCAGCCATAACAGGCGGACACATAAGAGTGGGCTTTGAAGACAATATTTATATTGAACCGGGCGTTCTGGCGGAGTCCAACGGACAATTAGTGGAAAAAGCAGTGCGAATTGCAAGGGAACTGGGGCGGCAGCCCGCCAGCCCTGCAGAAGCACGCAGCATATTAAATCTATAAAGAGGTGTGAAATGAAAAAAGGATGTAAATACGGAAGTCACAGAGTTATTGAACCAAAAGGCGTTCTGCCACAGCCGGCACAGAAAATCGACAATGACATGAATATCTACGACAACGAGATATTAGTTGATGTTAAGGCATTGAATATCGATTCTGCCAGCTTTACGCAACTGAAATCAGCATGTGATAAAGACCCGGAAAAAATCGGTCAGATGATAATGGGAATTGTTGCAGAGCGCGGCAAAATGCAAAATCCTGTTACAGGCTCAGGCGGAATGCTAATGGGCAAAGTTGTGCAGATAGGCCCGGCTCTTGAGGGCAAGACACAGCTAAAAGTGGGTGATGAAATCGCTACACTGGTTTCGCTGTCATTAACTCCGTTAAAGATAAAAAAGGTAAAGAAAATCCACATGGATATTGACAAAGTGGAAATAGAAGGACAGGCAATATTATTTGAAAGCGGCATATACGCAAAGCTGCCAAAAGACATGGACGAAAGCCTGGCCTTAGCGGCATTGGACGTTGCAGGAGCCCCTGCACAGGCCGCAAAGCTGGTTAAGCCGGGAGACAGCGTGCTGATACTTGGTGCAAGCGGAAAATCAGGCATACTGTGCTGCTACGAAGCCAAAAAAAGAGTAGGGCCTACAGGAAACGTTGTTGGTGTTGCAAGCAGGGAAAGCAGCAAGCAAAGGCTGGCTGACTTAAACCTGTGCCACGGACACATGGTGGCCGACGCAACACAGGCAATGGATGTATATAACAAAGCTTTGGAGCTAAACGGCGGAAAAGAATATGATTTGTGCATCAACTGCGTAAACATACCTGACAC
>CAZDZB010000233.1:0-2413 GCA_964509795.1 uncultured Christensenellaceae bacterium
TTAAAGATCAGGACAATTTCACCCGTACTAAAATCTTTCACCACACCGATCCTGTCGTCCCTGAGCCTGTAAAAACAGAATACAAAAAGGTAAATCAGTATTAGAACAAATGAAACTTTAATCAGCACCTGTATAATTGATTTCATCCAGATCACTTCTCCAGTCAGTTTTCCTCATCATCCCTGAAGGCAACAAGTTTGCTCGGCACCATTGTTGATATAGCGTGCTTATAGATAAGGTTCTGCTTTTTGTCAACCTCCATCAGTATTGTGAAATTATCAAAGCTCACAACACGCCCCTTGATAGGGACCCCGTTCATAAGGAACACTGTAATTTCAGTTTTATTTTTTCTTGTGCTGTTTAAAAAAATATCCTGCAGATTGTTTAACTGTTTAGCCATGGAAAATTACCCCTCAGTTTATATTTAGCCAATTGTTTATTATATTTTTTATTTTTTCTTTTTCAGACGGCTCAAAC
The DNA here is from genome assembly GCA_964509795.1 of uncultured Christensenellaceae bacterium. Taxonomy (GTDB): domain Bacteria; phylum Bacillota; class Clostridia; order Christensenellales; family UMGS416; genus JAFGUF01. The sequence goes on from CAZDZB010000233.1 coordinate 478, forward strand.
CAGATAATATTCCTGTTCTTTTTAAACCAGGTTATCTGTTTTTTTGCAAACTGTTTCGTGTTCAGCTTAATATTCTCAATACTTGAAGCAAGGTCCCTTTTATTGTCAATAAACTCATTGATTTCCATGTAACCTATTGATTTCATGGAATTGAGCTCAGTTGAATATCCCATTGCCCGAAGCCCTCTGACCTCATCAACAAGACCAGACTCAACCATCCGGTCAACACGGGAGTTAATTCTTGCAACAAGCTCATCCTTTTGCCTGAAAAGTCCTATAAAGAGGCAGTCATCATCCGGACGGCTTACCTTCTCTCCATGATAGCTGCTGATCGGTCTGCCTGTGCCCCGGAAAACCTGGAGACCCCTTATAATCCTCTGCCTGTCATTTACATGAATTTTCGCCGCAAAAACAGGGTCCACCCGCATAAGCTCCCGGTATAAAGCATCGGGTCCCTTCTCATCCATCTCCCTGATCAGACCCTCCCTGACCTGAAGCGGAATATCGGGAATGTCTGACAGACCTTTAAAATATGAATCAATATAAAGCCCCGAACCGCCGGCAAAAAGAGGAATTTTTTTCTTTTCATATATTTTATCACATGCCGCTTCAGCGTAAGCGCAAAAATCACCGGCAGTGAACTGATAATCCGGATTAACTACATCAACAAGATAATGCTCAACTTTACGCAAATCTTCTTGCGACGGCTTACCGCTCCCAATATCCATATAACGGTAAACCTGCACAGAATCCGCTGAAACGATTTCAAAAATGCCGCCTGCAAGCTCAATCGCAAGATCGCTCTTACCTGCGGCAGTAGGCCCCGTTATTACAAGTTTTTTACACGACAAGAATAGACTTACAGTTCCTTTGTTTCGTCATACATAAATTTAATCTTATCTTCGAGAGACAGCTTTAAAACATTCGGAACGACCTTCCAGTTCAAATCGCTCTCCGGATACTGTTCTATATTTCCAACTTTATCCACTGCCTTCATTACAGCTTTTGTGAACACATACTTGTTATTGCTGTAAACAAGCAATTTGTCAAGTGGTATAATCATTAAAACCCTCCAAAATACTGCTTATTGCTGATTCCATATAATTTATCCTGCATTTTTCCGCAGTAATAATTGCCTTTAATTTTTGAAACGCGTCATCAATTTCAATATTTGTAATAACATAATCAAAAATTCTGTATTCTGAAATTTCCTTTCTGGCATTTGACAGCCTGACCAGAAGCTGCTCTTCGCTTTCTGTCTGCCTGCCTACCAGCCTTTTTTTAAGAATTTCCGCTGAAGGCGGTATAATAAAAATATAAACGCCCCTTTCAAGTGTTGTCCTGAGATTTTTGGCACCCTGAATATCTACATCAAAAAGAGGAACTTTGCCCGAATTTCTGATCCTGTCAACCTCTTTTTTTGTGGTGCCGTAGTAATTGCCGTAAACCTCGGCCCATTCGATGAATTCATCATTCTGAATCATTTGAAGAAATGTCTTTTTGTTAACAAAATTATAGTCAAAACCATCCATTTCATCATTACGCCTGGGACGCGTTGTAGTAGAAACTGAAAACATAAAGCTGTCGTCAGACTTGAGCAGCCTGCTTATAAGGGTGGTTTTCCCGGCTCCTGACGGTGCTGATATAACAAGTACCATTTCAGCTTTCCGGACTGGCCGAGAGCCTGTTTGAGAGGGTCTCGGGCTGCATTGCGGAGAGAACAATATGGCTGCTGTCCATGATGATTATTGACCTTGTTTTTCTTCCATGCGTTGCGTCAATAAGCAGATTGTTTTCCCTGGCCTCCTCCCGGAGGCGCTTACCTGATGCGGATGACGGTGTTATAACAGCTATTATACGCTCTGCCACAACCGCATTCCCGAATCCAATGTTTAACAGTGAAGTTTTCATAATATTTTTTTAAATAATCTTTTTT
>CAZDZB010000234.1:0-2395 GCA_964509795.1 uncultured Christensenellaceae bacterium
GGTACCTGGCGCTCTCAAGAACCACTTTTGACGAACCCGCAAGATCATTTATCTCTTTGACCATCTCTGTGACAATGGCGTTAAGGTCTTCAATCGCGTTGCTTGTGTTCTCAAGCGCATTCTTCTGCTCGTCGGTCCCCGTGCCTATTGTACGGGCAAGCCTTATGTTCTCCTCCATCTGTTTGATAATAGAGTTAATATATTTCTCTTCAACCATAAGGCTGTCCTGGAGTATCTGTATATTCTGGTTGCTCCCTGCGATAGAGTTTATCATCTCCTTAATGGAAGCTGATGAAACCTTGATTACATCAACTCCTTTTTTTGTTACGGTATCATTAAGGCTAAGCACCTTTTCAATCTCCTTGATGCTCTCTGTTGTCATAAATGCCAGCTTGCCTATTTCATCAGCAACAACCGCGAAGCCCTTGCCGTGCTCGCCAGCCCTTGCCGCCTCAATGCTCGCGTTAAGCGACAGCAGATTGATCTTATCTGCTATATCAACGATTATATTTACAGTTTCAGATATCTTGTTACTCTGGACGGCAATCGTATTCATGGTGTTCTCAACATCCATGAGCTTGTCATTTGCCTCCTGGCTCCTGTTTGCTATCCCCTGTATCTGCGTATATGTCAGGTTAAGGTTCTCCTTGGTTTCGCTCTTTATATGCTTAAAGTCATCTACTATTTCATCCATTTTCACATTACCTTCGATCTGTTCAAGGGTTGAATTATGGATACTTTCAGACGATCCGCGCAGCTCCTCAAGCGTAGCTGAGATCTCCTCGAAAGTTGCCGCCTGGCTCTGCATCTTGTCATTGAACTTCATAACAAGTCCGTTCTGAGAATCAACTTCACCGAACAGGAGATTGACCTTGTCACGGATCTCAATGTTCATTTCGTGCATCTGCTCTACCCGCTTTTCGATTTCCAGCTTCTGGATATCTGTCTGCCTCTGGAAAGTATTAACAATTCTTATCAGCCTGAAGGCAACGTAAACAATTATACTCAATACAACTATTGAAAAAATCTCCCTTGATGGAATTATACCGTGATAGATCTTACCGTCTACAATGGCATTCCATGAATAAACAGCGCCATGTGTAAGAGCCATATAAATAAACATGCCCCAGGCGATAATAACAAGTGAAGATATTACAAGAAAGAGTTTTTCTCTTAAAAAAAGACAGCTGATAAGGGTCATTATTATTAAAAGTACAGATACGTTATATGCCTCAAGGGCAAAAGACCAGTCATGAGTCTTTGCATATTTCAGTTTTGCGATAAAGGGGATAGTAATTGTGATTAAAGATAAGATCCATGGAATAATAACCGAATCTTTTCTGTTTACTTTAAGGCGGTATTGTACAAATGCAAGCCCCATACAGAAAAAAGCGACAAGGCTTTGAGGCAGAATATCTTTTAACGGCATCCCGGCAACAATCAAAAAACCGATTGCGATTATCAATGTCATAGTAAGAGCAATAAAATAGGCAAAGGTTGTCCTTATGTACAGAGCTTCGCTGGCAGTGTATTTATTATTCATAATTGTTCCCTCTTTTCAAATAAGACTTTATATATATCGGTACGGCAATGACCATAAGTTGAGCCTATTCTCCATTGACAAGGCATAGCCTTTTATATTTTATATATATTCAATATAAAAAAACATTCAAACTTAATTATACACAAAAAATGTATATATGTAAAATTCAATGAATTAATTATTTAATAGAAAAAAAATACAGCCCTGGGTGGGCTGTTTAAGTTTGCCGGTTCTTTTTTATGAGGATTTGATTGAGTTATACAGATTCAGTTGCCTGTTTCCATATAAAGTGTGTGTTGTATTTAAGATAGTGTTAAATACCCTGTGAGTCAATATATTTTAAATTTTTTTTTATAAATATCACCTTAAAAGTACTTTTTTTATTCTTCCTTTCCGTCATTATCAGCTTTATTCCACGAAGAGCATCAATAAGCGATAACAAAAAATTTATGCCGTTTTTTGTCAATAAAAAATACATTTTTTAAAAAAATTGCGGCAGCATACTGAGCACAAACACTGGCTGCTTACAATTATGCATAAACCATATAAACGGCTGTGAGTACAGGCTTTTAAACGGGATTCAGCTGCTGTTTTCATGCAGCCCGGCATATATAACGGCTGATATAACTATGGAAATTCCGGGAGCCCCTGTTACAACACTGGACCTGGGAACCGAGTCCCTTTACGTAAACCTGGCAACAGGGGTCTCCATAAATTTTTAGAAATATTCCGGAAGTATTGCGGCCAGCTTCCTGGCCTGGACCGGGTTTCTTTTTTCCGGAGCTGTTATTATGGCAAACTTCGCCGCTCCGCTGCATGAACATGTCCTTTCACCGCCAAGTTTCGCGGCAA
>CAZDZB010000235.1:0-2387 GCA_964509795.1 uncultured Christensenellaceae bacterium
GGCCGATAACGCCTACAGCCCCTACGGGTTTATTCCCTATTTTATATGAAGAGGTAACCAGGCTGCAGCCCGCCACCTTTTCGTCGTCTATCTCTTCGCCTATGAGTATAGTAATTCCTTCCTTGTCTATCTGCTGCTCCAGAATATTTCTGAGCAGATTTTTTTCTTCTATTATATTCAGCAGGCTGTGCAGTCTTTGCTCTTCGACCATTTCCGGAATTTTAAGCAGGTTTTCAATGCCGTCAATGTTTATCGATGAGTCTTCGCTTTCGTTGAGCGCAAGCTGTGCAATGTCAATTGCCAGTTCTCTGTTGGTCGAAACCCTGTCGACCCTGAGGTTCGCAAAGACTTTGCCCTTGATTTCCTGCAGCGAATAACCGCACAGTTCGCCAGTAAGAAAGCTTGAATAATCCGCAAGTTCGTCAGGTGTAACGCGTACCGAAAGGTTCACCCTGCGCGTGAGGATCAGTCCTGTGCGAGTTATTGCCAGCATAAGGACTTCATTGCTTTCAATCTGGATCAGTTCTATAAGTTTGATCACTGTAAAATCGGGATTGGGTGAAAGCATTACTCCCGCATAGTTTGATACAACGGAGAGCATTTTTGTGACGGATTCAAAAATTTTGTCCACCTGCATTTCGCGCTGAATAAGTTTCTCCTCGATGATCTTTTCCTGGTCATAATTCATGTGGTAATTATCAAGAAGCGAGTCGACATAATACCTGTATCCTTTGTCAGTGGGGATTCTGCCCGATGATGTGTGAGGCTGCATCAGGTAATCCATCTTTTCAAGGTCAAACATTATATTTCTCATTGTGGCGGGCGAGAGTGAAAATGAATATTTCTGCACAAATGACCGTGACCCTACAGCTTTTCCTGTAAGAATATATTCGTAAACAATAGCATTAAGTATGGCAGATTCTCTGTCATTCAGCGGGCGGTCTGTTAATGTGTCTTTTTTCATCAGTTATACCCGTTATTGTTATTAGCACTCGTTATGTATGAGTGCTAATAACAATATAATAATAAGGGCTGTAGAGTCAAGGAAAAATTATTTTTTTTTAGAAGGTTTTTATTGTTTTTACAGGCGGCCCTTTTTTTTGGAAAGTTCGGCAGTCTCTTTTTTCTTGTCGCCAGCCTCCATTGTCTGTCTGGCAGCGTCTATGGTGTTTTTTAATTTGTCGGCTTCACCGCTTTCTCCCACAACAATATGGACTTTTCTGAGAGCTTCAAGAATTTCAATGGATTTTTTGAGATCTTCCCTTGATTTGGACGATAATTCATATTTTGTCCTGTACTGCTTTGCAGCCTCTTCAAGGGATTCCTTGGCAAGTCCCAGGTGCTCCCGCCTGTCCCTGAAAAAGGCTTCGCGGGGGTCGCGGTATTTCATAATATTGGAAAAATTTACAAGGTTGCGTATAATAATGGCGACTTTTGCCTGAAATTCCACAAAAAGCCATTTCCACTTGGAATCTTCACCCATTCTGTCGCGCAGCTTGTTGAATGTATCGTTTATTTTATGGGCAAGGTCGAGTATTTCCCTGGGATTGAGTTTTTCTATTGCGGCAAGGTATTCCTCGTTTTCACGCAGGGATTCCCTGTCTACCTCATCTCCCACTGTCTCCTTCATATACTGAAGAATTTTGGAAAAATTGGATTTTGCAGCATCAAGGCTCTTGCTGTTTTTTATACCAAGCATGGTTACCGAGAGGTCGCTCATCTGCAGGTACAGGTCGATAGTCTGTGAGTAGTATGTGACTATTTCAAGATTGTAATAGGCTTCAATATTGGGCTTTGATTTTTTTTTACTTACCAGTTCCCTTACTTTTTTTTCAAGTTCATTGGAGTCGGCCTGAAGGGCCTTTATGTCGTCATTATATGCCGCCTTTTGGGCTTTGGATATGGCCATTTTTAAGTCCTCTCTTTTTTATCACCTGATTGATGTTGATATATTATCGTCAGAATAAAGGCTTTAATTCATCCTCTTATATGCTATTATCGATAAGTTTAATCAAGCAATTAATGATTATGTTTGTAAATCCCTCTTAAAGTATTTTTGTAATGGATTTTTCCGGTATATGGTCTCCTTGTGCCCTTGCGGTCTCCGGGGGCTTCACAGGGGTGCGGTATGCGGGTTGGTCATATACCCGGCATACCGTTCTGATCCCGGGTTTATTTTTTAAGTATAAATGTTTTAATAAGGATGTAGGCAGCGAACAGGGTTCCCAGGGCAAGAAAAATGTATGATATATCCGTGTAGTATTTCTCAAGAAGTTCTTTCTGTGTATATAAAAAGTATCCCATAACAGCGAGTATAATATTCCATATCCCGGCCCCTATGAAGGTATAGAACATGAAGTCTTTAAGGGGCATCTTTGCAAGGCCCG
>CAZDZB010000236.1:0-2380 GCA_964509795.1 uncultured Christensenellaceae bacterium
GGTTTTGTCGCCGTAAAATTCAGGGGAAAGATGACCATTCCGACCTTTAATCCCCTGCACTGGGTACTTGTATCCGAAAACGATTTGGAATACACCATCAGCCATTACTCGGTGACAAAGGGGGTGTACCGGGAATCAGTGTACAAAAAAAGAGACGGGGTTGGGGAAGAGGAAATTTCCTTTCTCGCAGACGATCCGGAGATGAAGAGGCTTAGGTATTATTCATATCTTGTCGTATTCGAGCGAAAAGAAGGAATTGTCATGGCATATGATCCCCTGAGAGTTTCAGGAATCATTTTTTACCCGCCGGACTGCCGGGAATATCTATCTGAACTGACTGAATGAGATAATGTTTTTTACGATAACTATTGGGCATACTCAATAAAAAGGAGACTCGCGTTTTTCCAAGACCAAAGACGACCGGGTTTTATAATAAGAACTCCAAACCTCTAATTTATGAGATCTTCCACCGTGAAATCCGGCTTTCAAAAAAATACGCCAGAATCGGAAAGCTATGAGCGGCGGATGAGATTTCATGTGATGCCTTTTTTATACAAAACCTCATACGGCTCTCACAAAAAGACGATGGAAGAGATGCTCTCCTCTTTTAACAATATTCATATGCTTGACATCTCATGTGGAAGCGGTATTTGCGGAAAAATTATTGACAACTCAAATGCCGTTACAGGAATAGATATCTCCTTTCCTATGCTTAAATCAGCACTATATAGCCTGGAATCAGAAATTTCAGTCTTTAATCCTGTAAGGGGTGATGCAATGAAACTCCCCTTTAAGGACGGCACTTTCGGTCTTGTCACATCCTCTCTCGGGCTTCATTTCATGTCGGACATGAATAAGGCAATAAAAGAGGTATTCCGGGTTATGAGAAGCGGTGCACTATTTGTATGCTCGGTGCCTGTAATGGAGAGCGGAATTTTTGTTGATGCGTACTGGAATTATTATTACAAAAAGGGAAGGTTTAATCCGCCAATATTTGAAGACGATATTATCGCTGCCTGCTTATCTATTGGCCTTAAATACAAGCAAATTTGCAAAAAAGGAAAACTTCTCTATTTCACTGCTGAAAAATAGAAAATTATACTGGTAAAAATAAAAAAATTATACCGGTAAAACCCGGCGTCCATAAATTTCATTTATGACAGCACCGACTCCCATATAAAGAGCAAGTGCACCTGCAACAATTCCTGTTACTCCTGCAAGAGTGTGAATCAGGTGAATTCCTGTCAGGTTTGCAAGAACAAGCAGTATTACAAGGAGAAGAACGGCCGCCAGTGTTACCATCAAAAGGCGGTGCATCTTTAATGTACAGATGAACAGCCCAAGGATCAAAAGACCCCAGACTGTAAGAAACGCCGCCATATCAGTAGTTGTTGGTGCAGTTGCAAGGTTGAGTGCCGGGAAAATCATTATCGCGGCAAAAGAAATCCAGAAAAGGCCGAAGCTTCCAAAAGTCACCATTCCGAATGTATTGTTCTTCTTCCATTCCATAATTCCGACTATCAGCTGTGCAAGACCGCCGTAAAAAAGTGCCATTGCTACAATAGGGCTTGTAAGCCCGGTTATTCCTGCATTGTGAATGCTGAGAAGGATTGTAGTCGCACCAAAAGCGCAAAGTCCCAGCGGTGCAGGGTTTGCAGTATTATCCATCAGGAAAAGATTGTTCCTGTTTTTTTCTTCTATTGGTTCCATAAAAGCCTCATATAAAATTCATTTGGTGCATATCCAATCAAAATTGTGTAAAATTAAAAATTCATGCACCATTAAAAATAGTATTGTGGTGCACATTATTAAAACATTGTCAAATAATAGTTGAGAATTAAGAGTAAGATATACCATTGTTTCATAAAAACGTCCATGGAATTATATTTCATGCACCGGTTTCATGTAAGTTACGAAGAAACTTTCATGTACAATCTTAAAAAAATGTGGGATGGGTGCACTTTCATTTTTCATGACGGTGTTGTAACACCATTATGTCTGATTTCCCTGTCAGAGATACTTTGGTGGATATTATATTTCCATTACGATATAGAGAAAAAATTTTAGTTTACTTTGAAAAATCTCTTTTTGGTGTTTTTCTATAAACCATACCCTGAAAAATTGCTATTTTGTTGTTCTTGTCATCAGTTACAGAAACGGTGTATGTGGCAAGTTTGTGATTCAGTGCAAATTCCGATGCTTCAGCATATAAAATTCCTTCTTTTGCGGCCTGCATGTATGATATACTGGCATTTATTGCGGCGGCCGGAATACCGTGCGAATTTGAGGCAACTGCAAATGCGACATCTGCAAGAGTGAAAATTGCACCGCCGTGGACTGTTCCGTGACTGTTTTTGTGCTTCTCCTCAATTTTCATTGA
>CAZDZB010000237.1:0-2368 GCA_964509795.1 uncultured Christensenellaceae bacterium
CCCCTATCGGCAAAAATTCCTGATCGCGGCAGCAACTGCATCAGCCTGTTCCCAGGGGACCATGTGCCCTGCCTTGTCTATGCACACGTACTTTGAATTGCTTATGAGCTCATGATACCGCTCTCCCATGGCGGGTACTATGATGCGGTCATATTTCGCGGACACCACAAGGGCGGGCTTTGTAATATCCTTGCAGCTTTCGTCTAAAAAGATGCCAAAGAGTCCTTCAGTGGTGACCCTGGCCACTGCCTGTCTGTCCTTCCTGGTATTAAAGCAGGTCATCATAATGTCTTTTACAAAATCGTCGGGCATTGGGTTTTCCTTATAGAACATGAGTCCGGGAATATGGCGCCGCATCAATTTTTCATTCATCATGTCGGAAACAAGTCCTTCCATGCCGAGGTCCAGGCCTGCCTTTACGTAGCCGGGCATATGTTTGGGGGTGTCCTCCAGGCCTGTTGCGCAGATAAGCACCAGTTTCTTCACGCGTTCCGGTTTTACAATGGCGATGATGGCTGATATCTCGCCTCCCATGCTGTGTCCCACAAGGTATGCGCTTTGGATATGCAGAGCGTCCATAAAAGCAATGATCCTCTTTGCCTGGGCCACGGTGCTGTACGTTCCCTTCCTGCTCAGGGGTTTGTCGGAAATGCCGTGTCCCAGAAGGTCAGGGGCGTAGATGTGGTATTGGTCTTTGATGAGGGGAATTATTTTTTTCCAATAGGCGCCCCAGCAAAGCCATCCATGAATTAATATCATGGGTTTGCCGCGTCCTTCCTCAATGTAATGAATAGTATTGCCGTCAATGGTAAGATATTTTGAACTGCCAATATTGTATTTGTCAATCTCGCTGTGGATATCGGCTGTTGTGTACTGAACTGTCGCACATCCTAAAAAGATGAGCAAAATTATAAAGAATAACCGGTACAGTCTCATAAAACCTCATGCTTGTTTGTACTAACGCTGCCAAAACTACTCTATTGAATATTGCCCAAACCATTTTAACCGTGTGTCAATGAGTAACTTTGATTAATTGCTGAATTTTGTTTAAAAATTGAAAGTTTTGTCCTTTAATATAAAACGTCTGATATAAGATATATGGTCAATTACTTATTTTGAATTTCAGGACCAACAAATGAAAGGAGCTCTTACCCGGGGGAAAGTCTTTTCAGAGGGATTTCGCCATTTTTAAACAGTAAAAAATTAGCGCAAAAAACCGCTCTCAGGGCCGGCTCTCGACATCCCTGTCTACGCCGGCACTTACAGCCTCCTGTTGGTCACGCCTCGGGCCTTGCCTCTCATGCGCCGAGGAGGCTCGTTTGGGGTTGGGTTTACGTTGATGTTGCAAAAGGTATAATGTTGTTTATCTTCGTCTTGTTTTTGCCCAGGGACCAGGAAAAACCGGAATCTCAAAATAGAAAGATTATGGTAAGGCTGAATTTCCATGCCAATAGATAGAAAAAGTGAAGTTAGAAGGTACCTAAAATGTGTACTGGTAGTAGACTGGTACTGGAGACCGGGGAAAGTGGAGAAAACAGGATTATGTATTCGACCACCTGCAGGTTTAGTTTTTTCGATTGCTAATCGAGCATGATACTGTTCAGGTGTAATACCTTTTAAAAACTTGACATAATATATACCATGATATATATTATCTGTAAGAGGTGAATAGTATGCAAAGCGCAAAACTTTTTATAAACGGCAGAAGCCAGGCCGTACGATTACCCAAAGAATACCAGTTTTCAGGAAATGATGTTCTTATTCAGAAAGTAGGGGATGCCGTGATTCTTGTCCCTCATGATAAATCCTGGGAAGTATTTCTCCATGGTTTAAATAATTTCAATGATGATTTTATGGAAGAAGGCCGTGACCAGGGCAAAAATCAAAAAAGAGAAGATTTTTGATGTATTTGCTGGATACGAATATTTGTATTTATATCATAAAGAAAAAGCCCACAGATGTTTTAAAGACATTAAAAACAAAATCAAAGAAAGATATTTATGTATCCTCTATAACAATTGCTGAACTGGAATATGGAGTCGCTAAGAGTCAATTTCCGGAAAAAAACAAGATAGCTTTAATTGAGTTTTTATCAATCTTCAATATTTTACCATTTGATGATAATGATGCTGTTAATTTTGGAATCATAAAGACAGAACTGGAAAAGAAAGGTACAATAATTGGCCCAATGGATTTATTATTAGCAGCCCAAGCAAAAACTAAACAGTTAATCCTTGTTACTAATAACACAAAAGAATTTGAAAGAGTAGAAGGATTAGAGATAGACAATTGGGTAAAAGAATAGATAACCCCCGTAAGCGTCAAATTAACCCCATCTTGACCGGCATGATATAGTTCTCCATAAAAA
>CAZDZB010000238.1:0-2349 GCA_964509795.1 uncultured Christensenellaceae bacterium
GAATCATGTAAAACTTTCCTTAACACAGACCCTATTGTTGCGATGCTCTCTTTTTCAACAAAGGGATCAGCAAAGCATGAAAATGTTGACAAGGTTGTTAAAGCACTTGAGATTGCAAAGGCTAAAGCACCGAACCTTATTATAGACGGAGAACTCCAGGCAGACGCAGCGCTTGTTGCAAGCGTTGGTAAAAAGAAAGCACCGGATTCAAAAGTTCCGGGTTTCGCAAACACACTTATTTTCCCTGACCTCCAGTCAGGAAACATTGGTTATAAACTGGTACAGAGATTCGGCAATGCGGCAGCTTATGGCCCATTCCTTCAGGGATTTGCCCAGCCTATTACTGACCTTTCCCGTGGATGCACCTGGGAAGAGATCGTAAATACATCAGCAGTTACCCTCACACAGGTGAAGTAATTACTGCCACCTGAAGCACAACATACTGCTGCGCCGGAAGAGGCTGTTCCTTTTAGAGGACCAGCCTCTTTTATTCTCCCCGGTGAATGCCTCTTGTTATTAATTCCGCATTACTCCCCTTGACAATTCTTTTCACGTGAATAAATTAACAACAGGATGTCTGAAGGATACCAGGGACGGTTGATAAAATTTAAACACCGGGGCAATGCCATGAAACTTATAAATATCATAAGTGAAATAATGGACAGGCTTGAAACAGCTTTTGAGTCGGCCGGCGCCAGGGCCATGACAGGTACATTTCTTGTAGGTGCCTTTCTTTTCGGTCTTCTTTCAGTTGAAATGAATATTCGTGGTCTGGCACCGGATTTTATTTCAGTGTATATCCCGGTGAAACACCTTGTGATCATTGCCCAGACGTTCAACCTTATACTATGTTTCGAGGTGATCAGCCTGGTCTTCAGCTTTGTGCATTCAGTATCAATTTCCATGGGGAAGCAGATAGAGATACTCTCACTGGTACTTCTGCGCGACGTATTCATGGAATTTTCCAACTTCAATGAACCCATCGACTGGGTACAGATAAAACCATTTCTGCTGCCCATGGCCTCAAGCGCGCTGGGGGCGCTTGCCCTTTTTATTCTTCTTGGCGTCTATTACAGAATACACCAGTCCAGGCCCATAACCGTCGATGCTGACGAAGCAATGACATTCATAAAAATAAAGAAAAATATTGCTTTCCTGCTTCTGATCAGTTTTATAATAATAATTTCTTATGAAGCTTTCCGGTTTATCGCCGCCGGACAACCGAACAGGGCATTTGAAACTTTTTATACCCTGCTCATATTCAGCGATATACTCATCATACTCTTCTCCATGAGGTATAACACAAACTACCTTGTGACTTTCAGAAATTCCGGTTTCGCAGCGGCCACGGTCTTCATGAGGCTTGCGCTTTTGTCACCTCCGGTTTACAGCGCACTCATAGGCGTGGGTACTGCTCTTTTTGTTCTGGGATTAAGTGTCTATTACAGACAGTGCACGTCCATTGAAAGTTGCGGATAAATTTAAAGACCCGCCTTACGGCGGGCCTTTAAATTATTTTGCTTTTATCTTTGCTTTAAGGACCTCTTCCTTAAAACCTTTTGTAAAGGCAAACTTCGGGACCTTGGTTGCCTTTTTCGCGGCGATTGTCATCTCTTCGCCTGTAATGGGGTTTCTCCCTTTTCTTGCTTTAGTAGCGGGTTTAACCTTTGCATAAAGTTTACCGATTTTTCCAACCGGGACCCTCTGCCCCTGCAGGACTCCTGCTTCAAATAGTTCAAAAACGGTTTCCAGCAGTTCTTTAGCATCCTTTTTTGAAAGACCTTTAGCTTCAGAAAGATACGCGGCCATTGAACTTACTGTGAACTTCTCAGGCATCGCAACCTTTTTTTCTTTTGCTTTAACAGCTTTTGCCATAAATTAACCTTTTCCTTGTAATAACAATGTGTATCGACAGTTAAAAAACTTCATTTACATGATTAAAAAGTCAAGTGGTTATCTTATGTAACATAAAAAAATACCCCGGAACAGCATAAAAAGGCTGTTTTTTTAACATTAAAAGTTCTTTGCCCAATAATCGGCACTTATTACAGAACCGACTTGTACTGATCAGTGGATAGTCCAGGCAGACAATAGAAACGCTGAAAAATAAATATTATTAAAACAAGCTGTCTCATGCGTTTTTCTGGTGCTAAATACAAATTATTAAAACTTTTTATATCAGTAAACGGATGAAAAACTTTCCACTGTAAATTTTATTCATTGAAAAAAAAATTACCGGATGCTTTATCGAAATAATTTTAGGCAATTGTAATCATTTTTTATATAAAACAGTTTCAACTGAGTCCGTTAAATAATTAAAGGACAATACAGGGCAAAGGAGCAAGAGAT
>CAZDZB010000239.1:0-2348 GCA_964509795.1 uncultured Christensenellaceae bacterium
CTGAGTTTCAAGTTTATGCTCACGAGGTAGCAATTTACGGTACGAATCTACTCCGGATGAATATACAAGGTACATCATTACTTGTAATTATTCTGAAAAATTAATAAAAATAGTAATACTAATGTTATCGAATTCAATTAAAGCAACACTAAAAATTTAATAAAATAAGTCTCTTGTTTTCTATGTTTTAAAGTCGAGAAGACTTCAATTAAAAACAATACGTATCTTTGCAATAAGATGGCAACCTGATATTTTTACGTATTTTTATGATGTGAATATCTGATTCATCCGATTTTTACTATGAGAAACACCCTTCTTCTGTTGTTCGTATTAAGCTTTACCACCATCCTGCCTACCTCATGCGGCAGGGAGAAAAGCAGAGCTGATTTTATCCGCATGGAAAGATTGGACAGCCTGCTGCCGGAGAAACCCGGAGCAGTTTTGGACAGCCTGCGAATGATCAACCCCGATTTTCTGACAAAATACAACCGGGCATATTACCATCTCCTTGAGATTACGGCTAAGGATAAATCGTACGTTGATTTTTCATCCGACAGCCTCGCCAAAGAAACCGCGGGAACATTCAAAAAGAGTAGAAACAAGTATCCGGGACTTTATTCCCGTTCGCTGCTGTATCTCGGGATAGTCCGTTACCGAATGGGTGTGATTGACAGCACAGCCTACATTCCATTGAAGGAGGCGTTGGATTTCTTGGAGAGCAATAAAGAGGATAACCCTGCAATTCAATACTTCTGCAGCTTTTATTTGGGAATGATTCATGATAAAAATGATAATCCCGGAGAAAGTATCGATTATTTCAAGGAAGCAATATTTTTTGCTGAAAAGACAAAGGATATGCGCTATCTTTTTACTGCGAAACGGGATTTATTTTGGGCTTATATGAAAGCAGGTGAATACGAACAGGCTGGAGAAAGCCTGGATGCAATCGAAAGGATGCCCGATTTATCAGAGCTTGAAGTGCAGGATGTCAAATATGCTAAAGCGGTTCACTATAATGCATTGGGAAAAAATGAGGAATCTCTGAAAATGAATCTAAGCCTTTATCAAGATTCAAGACTCAGGAAGCTGAGGGCATCCCCAAGCATGCTGTACAGGATTTCAAAAAACTACAGCAGCCTTCATCAACTTGACAGTGCTCTTGAATATGCCTTGGGAACTGTGGAGCACATCAGCGACACGGCAGATGTTCTCAATTATCTCTACTATTACAATGCGGCTGAAATTTCTGAAAAACTCGGACACTGGAGGCAGAGCGCCGAAGCATTCAAAACGGGTGCTGCGCTAAGAGAAAGAGCAGTAGAAAAGGAGCTTGATACGAAGATATTTGAACTGGAAAAATCATACGACAAATCAAAAGCTGAGAATAACGCCCTTCGGTATAGAAACCAGAATATCTTGCTTGGACTTCTGAGCATCATTTTTTTTATGCTGCTTGTTTTCGGATTGTTCGCCCGGCGCCAGCATATGAAGCATACCTCAACAAAACAGCTTTTGGAAAAAAGAGAGTATCAGGTGCTAAGCCAGGAGAAGGATAGGATAGAAAAAAAACTTATCGAGAAAGAATTCATGCTGCCTTTATACAAGCAGATTTCACAACGGAATGCAAAAATCACATCCCTGCTAACCGACCTTTCGACAAATACCTACATCGTCAGAAACCCGGAACTACAACAGCTTATTTCCAATGCATGCGGAGATTTAATCCAAAGCGCCCTTATCAATTCGGAAATGTTTATTACGGATGACAAGTTTATGAAATTCACCAATATAGACAAAAGGTATAACAGCCAATTTAACGACAGTGAAAAAATGCTGCTGGTATTCATGTCACTTGAGCTGGATAATAAACAAGCCGCTGTGCTGTTTAACACCTCAGAATCGAGCATCCGCGGAAGAAAATCAAAACTGAGAAGAAAACTGGATGGGCTGAATATTGATTTGGCTGGCATCAGCGCTGCTGACAGGCAATAGATAAAATGCTTTCTGCGCGTTACTTTAAAATTGTAAAAAACAGTCTCACAGTGATATACGTTGTTTTTCAGCGCTACTTCTCACTCCTCACCTTAAAACATTTGTGCAGCTGATTTATATCTGATAGCTTTGCATATCAATATATCCAAAACTACACATCCGTATGAAAAAAACAAATCTTCTCGTAATTATTGCGGTATTAATCCTCCCTTTCATTATGCTGGAAGCTCAGTCAACGCCTAACAGTAAAGAAATAGAGTTAATGAAAGAAACACCCAGCGGACCTCCCCGCGCACCAGCAGCTCCTGCAATAAATGCCTATCTATCTGGGGATTTCATTACGATTAATTATTTAT
>CAZDZB010000240.1:0-2324 GCA_964509795.1 uncultured Christensenellaceae bacterium
TGCCTGAAAAAATAGTAACAGGATATACCGTTATTCATGATACGCATGTCCGGGTACTCGTCAGGTCCGGGATACTTTTTATTAAGGTTGCCATCTTCAATATAATAATCTTTAAATGACTGGTAGAACAACTCTACGCCGATACTTTCACCGAACCACGATAGGAAAAGGTCACGAATCAGTGTCTCACCTCCAAAGACTCTTTCAGTGTCAAAACCCATTACAAAACCGTCATAACTGGCAGTTATTCCCATGGATGAATTGTTCCCGGCGCCAAGCGAGAGATCATACGAATTGTTGTCACTAAAAAATAAATCAGGAATACCAAAAGTACAATCAATTCTGACATACCCCTTTCTTTCAGTATCATCCGCTGAAAAGGCCGGTATCAGTGTAAACAGCAGGAACAGCGGCGTTAAAAAAATTTTCAGATAATTCATAAGTCCTCTGTCATATCTACAGGATAAAAAGAATGTAAATACATTTAAGCTCATATTTAGTATAGACTTAGAGGGATAAAACGCTATACAGTATAAAAAATATGGCGCAGGTTATAGTGTCTGCCGGGACCAGCAGAATGGCGCCCGCCATATCCATTAACGCCAGGCTGCCGCCGGATATTTTTTAATATAACGCTGCAATAATTGGTAGCGGGACTTCAAATAATCCGGTTGACAAATATATTTTACACCGGCTTAATCCCCTCCAGAAGGTAAACAACAATGAACATCCCGGCAAAAAACCTGATACTCAGCGGAAAAATCTTTCTTCTGGCCAGCACCTTTCTCTTTGCAGGCATGCTCTATTTCGGATCTGACACCATGAGTTTCAAAAACAGCTCAGTTGAAACCGAAGGGACTATAGTCGGTTATGCAGAAAATGATACGAAAGGAGAGGATAAAAATACTGAGCCTGATTATTATCCCGTTATCGAGTACACTGACACTGCAGGCAGGTCATACCGGATCAATTCTGATACGGCAATGAACTACGAGGTCTTTGTGTTTATCAAGGCCAGGGAATCGGGATTCACTAATCCCCTGTACAAAGTCCCCCCTGTTAAAATACGATACAGCAGGGGAAACCCCGGGGAAGCGCGTCCGGTCCGGTCATTCTTTGACCTGTGGGGGACTACGGTCGCGTACGCAATACTGGCCCTTGTTTTCTCAATTACAGGCACAGCGCTGATGCAGATCGGGGATACTGAAAAAAAATAACAGGTGACGGCAGCTGTTTCAGAAAAATGCTGATTCAGATTAAAAAACAGGCTGTATGGCACGGGCAGAAAGAATGAGCCATGCAGATATACAGATCACCTGTAAAATTTATTTTTTACACGCACCATTGCCATTTTTTTCAAAGCATTAATAAATCTCGGAAGCAGCGAAGAAATACCCGATTTCAAATGCCGCTGTGTCGGGCGCGTCAGACCCATGGACCACATTGAACTGGATGCTCTCTGCGAAGTCGGCCCTGATCGTACCGGGTTCGGCCTCCTTGAAATTTGTGGCGCCCATGAGTTTCCTGTTCAGTGCGATGGCATCATCCCCTTCAAGAACCATGACAAGCACCGGACCGCTGGACATAAACCCGATCAGTTCATCAAAAAAAAATTTCCCTTTATGTACCGCGTAAAATCCGGCGGCAGTATCTTTGCTCATCATGATTTTTTTTGCCGCAGCAACCCTGAGTCCGGCCGCTTCGAACCTGCGGATAATCTCGCCGACTTTATTTTTCCTTATACCGTCGGGCTTAATTATTGAAAGAGTCCTCTCCATGCTGTCTCTCCTGTTATATTTAATGTGAACCCGACTTTTTTATAATCCGCAAAAAAAATTTGTCATGCCAGGTGCATTCTTCTTAATACGAAATAATAAAAAAGGCTGCCTTTTAAAGGACAGCCTTTTTTATTATTGCCCAGAGCGGGACTTGAACCCACACGAGAATATCCCACATGGCCCTCAACCATGCGTGTCTACCAATTCCACCACCTGGGCAAACTTCAGTTGAAGATAAAGACTAAATAAACTACAGGCATAGTATGTCAACAAAAAATATTTCACTGTATATTTTTTTATTTAAAAATAAACCCATTCTCTTTCAAAGCCGCAAAGACAGATTATTCCCGGTCAAAAACACCGCGGACTTTTCCCGGCCAGATCCCTGCCATTCATCGGGACATGTAAAAACCCGCTATATAATACCGCGGGTTTTTACAATATATTATATATGGCTTAAACATACCGCCAGTAGCCTAATATACTATTTTAAGCACCTCGTCAAAATAATTTACAAAGTGCGCGTCAAGCCCCTTCTTTATATAG
>CAZDZB010000241.1:0-2305 GCA_964509795.1 uncultured Christensenellaceae bacterium
CCCTCCGTGCTCATCCTGGCTCTTAAACCGTGTACCCTTGCCCCGGAGATCTTCTTTGGCTGGAATGTCATTTTTCTGCTCATCTTATTTTCCTTCCTTAAAATATAAAAATAACTATTAACGTTGATTTAAGTTAATAAGCTGAGAATACAGCGCTGAAAAATCTGTTTCATATATAATCGAAATTCAAATGCGCTTTATTATTATATAAGGGCATTTATTGCGTGTCAAGCTAAATCTTCCCACAGCTGCGCGCTTTTTAGACAACAGTTTACGTAATATTTATCCACATTTTGTGGATATCTTGTGGATAAAACGTTTTTAAGCTGTGTTCTTATCTTCAGAATCTGCCTTTACCGTCCTTTTTTACACGTTTTTCTATGTTGATAAATTTAAAAAATTATAAACAAAGTTAATAATAAACCTGTATTATTCACCGATTGAATCGGCAGCGGCGTAAAGCCGCATAGTTCCTTGATAATTTAAAGCTTCAGGTTTCATCTGTTAAATGATGCTTTTTCATAGAAAAAGAGCTTCTGATTTGTTATGATTATAGCGGTCAAACCAAACCACGACAATTAGGAGAAGCCCTATGCATAGTTTAGCCGACATGACTCTGGAAAGCAACAGTTATTGCAAATTCAATTTCAACGGCGGCAGCCTTTCTTCCGATGCCGGTCTGCTTCTTGTAAAGGAATTCGCTGCAAAAATCGGTTTTGAAAAAACCGTTAAACGGCTGTTCCATACAAACGATTCCGCGCTGTTTCGTCTACATACGGATTCTGAAAATTTCATGCAGATGGTTTATCAGATTATTGCCGCATATTTTAATGACAATGATGCGGATGAACTTACAGCCGATCCGGTGTTTACTGAAATTCTTGACAAAGACTTACTTGCATCGCAGCCGACAATTTCCCGTTTCTGGAATCGCATGGATGAAACCACACTCACTCAGCTTGATCAGATAGCCGGTACGATGCGTGATATCATATATTCCATCAGGAAACCGGAATGTATGCTGTTTGACCTTGACTCAACACTGCTTCCGACTTATGGATCACAGGAAGGAGAAGCTTTCAACTATCATTACCAGGCGCATGGTTATCATCCTCTTCTTTGCTACGATGGACTTACAGGCGATCTGCTTAAAAGCGAACTCCGGGACGGTACCCAGTATTGCAGCCTGAATGCAGAAAAGTTTATGCTTCCGCTGATTCTGGAATACAGATTAAAATATCCATCCATGCCATTGTATATGCGCGGTGACAGCGGCTTCGCTTCTCCAAAACTTTATGACACATGCGAGGACAATGACTGTGAATATGCAATCCGGTTAAAAGAGAATGCGAAGCTGCGTTCATATGCCTCTTATGCGGATGAAGCACTGACAAGGGCAACAAAATACAATACCATTGATTATGCCGTGGAGTATGGAGATTTTTACTATCAGGCCAATACTTGGAGACAGCCGCGGCGGGTCGTGTTTAAGGTGGAAAAACCGTCAAACCAGATGATGCATCTTTATACATTTATCGTGACCTCCATGAAATCTGAGCCTTATCAGGTTGTCAGGTTTTACTGCAACCGTGGGAACATGGAAAATATGATTAAGGAAGGCAAGAGCGGCTTTGATTTTTCCGCCGTAAGCAGTTCGTCAAAAGCAGTAAATGCCAACCGGCTTGCAATTCATACAATGGCTTACAATTTATTAAACTGGTTCCGCAATCTGGCTCTTCCGGCGGCAATGAGGAGGCTGCGGATTGATGCCATCCGGATCAAGCTGCTAAAGGTCGCAGCCCGGGTGATTCATTCAGCAAGATACAAAATTTTCCAGTTATGCAGCAGCTGCCCTTATAAAAAAGAGTTTTACATGACGCTTGAAAATATCGGCGCACTGCATCCAAAACTTGAATAAAGAACCCGTACACGCTCCTTGACATTTTCATAGCTGAATGTTGATAACTACAGGGAAAGTCTGCTCTTTTGTGAACAACTAATTCCATTCAGCAAATGAAATAACAGGATCTCAATCCGGAGCCGGTTTCAATAATGATTTTTTTGCTCCGTGAATAATTCAGGTTTATACTTGCTCTTATCAATTCAAAAGTGCATTTTTTGCGGTGCGCTTAACGAAAAGGGGGAAACAGGCATATGAAAAAGAAACAGGTTCTTTCTATTGTAACAGCTCTTTTAGTCGGTGTGACGGCAGTGGGCTGCGGAGGAACAAGCACAACTTCCACGGCAACAACTTCCGCAGCATCCAGTACGGCAGCCACATCAGCTGCAGCTTCCACAGCAGCCA
>CAZDZB010000242.1:0-2290 GCA_964509795.1 uncultured Christensenellaceae bacterium
TGTCCACTTTCCACATTATCTCGTGCGTGTTGGCGTGCTTGCTGCGCGAATACTGATTGTATTCATCGGGATGACAGGAAGCACACTTCTTTGGGGTCACCACCATGCTCACCGGTATGGGGATGTTTGCCAGGTGCTCCTTATTGACAAGATTTGATTTTTCATCATCACATTCATGGCATTTACGGCACCCCACATTCACTCCGGCATGCACGCTCTTCTGCCAGTCAAGACAAATACCTGGGGTAATGCCTGCATGGCACGATATGCATTCATTGCTCCTCCCCATGACAAGCTGGTCCTGAATATGTTTACCATCTACAATGGGGAAGCCCCATCGCCAGAGTCCAACACACAACAGGATCAGAAGAATAAGCGCCAGGTTTGCATAAGCCATAAAGATAAAAACCTTCTGTGGCATTCTCAGAGACTGCCCGGACACAGATGCGATGCCCATGTCTTTTAAAGAAGACATTTTTTTGACACGGTCCAGCACCTCAGGCCCGTGAGGCGCGCCCTTTATCTCCTCAGTGAGATCGCCTCCTGCCGAATGGCGCCCGTAATGAGCACCGTTTTTCCAGTGGCTGCTTTCAGTAACATCGTAGACGGTATCATTATACATTATATAGGCGGGTCTGTTTTCTTTCCCGTCATATGAAGAGATGCTTCCGCTTTCATTTTCAGCATCCGAAGCAGATCCCTGCTGAGAGTATTCCTTCATTTTGCGATGCAGCACCAGGACCACAAGCGCGGCATTGATAAGCATAATTGAAAACAGAATAATTTTAACAAAGAGAATTATACCAAAAGTACTTTCAAAAAACTGTCCAAAATAATCAATCCGATTTATGGTAAGGATAACACCGGTAATCAGGATGGTACAAAGGCACGAAACGCCAAGAATCCTCTCATTCCTTGGAAGCCCCCTGATAAGACGGCCCGGCTTGATAAAAAGATGGATATAAAATATAGCGCCAATGAGAATAAACGACGCAAGGATATGTATATAGCCAATAATAAGCTTTAATACATCACCGAACGCATACGAGTCATCTTTTTCTTCATGTATTAATTGTTCCGGAATGGGATAGTAATAATTATTCCTGATAAAGGCATAACCGGTTGAGTTGAGAGGGCCACCATTACTGTCAAAATGGCAGAAAGCGCATCCCTTCCCTGTTTTTTTGGCGAAATGAAATGTCGCTTCTGCATCAGATGACAATAAAACAGCTGAAACGGCAAGTACCATTGCAAAAACAAAAACATGCTTTATATTCTTCATTACAGCCTCCTTCGCTTTTTAACGATTACAGAGGTTATTCATATGAACAATTTTTATATTTGTCAATAGTTAAACAAAAATACTGAGGAGATACTTTTCCTGCAAATGAGAAGCTACAATTATTGCTTGAACCAGCAGGGCTCAGAGCCCGATGATTTCTATAAATTAATTCTTGACAGATTCTTATTATTTGGTAATTTGGCAAAATATAAAAGATTGATGCTATGGATACTGAAGCAAAAAACCAATACGAGGCACGAGCCGCAATCATAAAAGCACTGGCGCATCCCAGCAGGCTTTTCATTGTGGAAGAACTCAATAAAAAAGAACGCAGCGTAGGCGAACTGACAGCCATGATCGGCTCTGATGTGTCAACCGTGTCAAAACATCTCAGCATCTTAAAAAACGCGGGCCTTGTGTATCATGAAAAACAGGGTACAACAATTCTGTACCATCTTCAGTGCCCCTGCATCCTTGACTTTATTGGATGCATTGAAGATGTGCTTGAAACCAAAACACAGGGACAGCTTCAGGTCCTGACAAGTTGTAAAAAAAGATAATTTTTTTAGTATATTATTGGCTATTTGGCAAAATTTTCATAAATGATAAATCCGGAGACAAAACCATGAACTGGAAGGAAGAATGGAAACCCCTCATATACGGCATTATACTATTTGCAGTATTATTTTTCCTGCCCCTCGGCTGGCAGCGTTTTGACAATTCCATTATGGAAGCACTGCACCTGGCGAAATGGTACGCCCGCGAACACGTACTGCTCTGCCTTGTCCCGGCCTTTTTCATTGCCGGGGCCATAGCTGTTTTTATCAGCGAGGCTTCAGTAATGAAATACCTCGGGCCTGCAGCAAACAAGGTGATCGCCTATGGAGTATCATCAGTATCCGGCTCGATACTGGCAGTATGCTCATGCACGGTACTTCCCCTGTTCGCGGGCATTTACCGCATGGGCGCGGGCCTCGGGCCTGCATCAGCTTTTCTCTATTCAGGCCC
>CAZDZB010000243.1:0-2289 GCA_964509795.1 uncultured Christensenellaceae bacterium
CTGTATTTGCTGCTGATGCTAAAAAATATATCGCTGATCTTGATCCTGCGAAGGATGAAAAGACTATCGTTGAGGCCGCAGACTGGCTCAGAGATAACAAGGAGGAGGACGCTGTTCCAAATCTTATTAAACTTCTTTCAGATAGCAGGGATAATGTCAGGCTTCATGCTGTTATGGCTCTTGGCTATATTGGCGAAGAGGATGCCGTTGATGCGGTTAATAATGTGATGCTGAATGACGCTAATGCGTCTGTGCGTTACACTGCACTTCTGTCAACACTCAGGATAGGTTCAAAAAAATCTATTTCCGCGTGGGAAAAGGCCAAGCAGAAAGAAACAGATCCGGCAATGAAAGACCTGCTTGATAAAATTGAAAAGAAAGCCAAGGATAAATAAAGCATTTGACCATCCCTTATGATGAAGTAAAGTATCTTGTTTTTGACGTTGAGTCTGTACCTGATTCAAAGCTGATTAAAAAAGTCAGGTACTCCGGGGAAGAGATCGATGAACCAGGCGCTGTATTGAAATTTCAGCAGGAACTGCTTGAAAATTCAAACGGCGTTTCTGATTTTATTCCGGTTACATTCCAGTATCCCATATCAGTCTGTATTGCCAAAATCCGTGAGGATTTTACCCTGGCAGACATTGTCAGCCTTGATAAGCCGCAGTTCAGGCCGCCAGAAATGGTGCGTCTTTTTTGGCATGGAGTTGAGAACCTTTATAACCACGCGTCACTGGTGACTTTTAACGGACGGGGATTTGACATCCCTCTTCTTGAACTCATGGCTTACAGGTATGGCTATTCGGTTAAACGCCATTTCAAGGATAAATGGGCCGGCCGTAACAGATTCAGCACAAAACATCTGGACCTGCAGGATTTTCTTTCAAACTACAATGCAATAAGGATGAACGGCGGGCTGAATCTTCTTGCAAAGGTCCTTGGCAAGCCCGGCAAAATGTCCACCAAGGGTGATGAAGTTTACGGAATGTTCCTTGAGGGCAAGATTCAGGAGATTAACAATTACTGTATTCACGATGTTCTTGATACGTATTTTGTTTTTCTTCGTACGCGTGTGCTTCTGGGAGAGCTGGCTATAGAAAAAGAACAGGAGATAGTAAAGCAGACAAAGGAGTTTGTTTTAAAAAATATTGAAAGGATTCCTTCCTTTAAAGAATACTATGACAACTGGGGCGACTGGGTTCCGTGGCCGTGATAATCGGCTATAACTGCCAATAATCGGCTATAAACGGCTATAAACAGGGATGACTTTAAAGTGTAGCCGTAAAAATGTAGCATGTTGGAGGTTATAAAATGGCAAAGAAAAAGCCTGATGAAACAAATCCTTATTCACTGTATTTAAGAAATGGCATTTATTATGCCCGCGTATGGGATGAAAATTCAAAATCCTACACACCCGCAAAAAGCACCAGAGAAACAAATCCACAGAGGGCAGGGGGTAAAGCCCTTGAAATGATTGAGGCGGGGCAGTTTGTTAAAAGAGAAAATGACCCGCTGTTTATTGATGAACTCTTGAAATATTGGACTGAAAGAACAGGAGTTTGTCAGGCATACCGCACCGATATTGTAAACCGCATTACTAAAAAAGCCGCACCCTCAAAGCATTTAAAGAATGTCAGAATGTCAGAAATAAAACATTCACATATTAACCGCCTTAAAGAAGATTTAATTAAAACCGATTCCCCCGCCGCCGTTAATAATCTAATCAAGAACATTAAAACATTTATCAGGTGGGCGAATTCCCTTGACTACATACAGGTCGATTTTACTTCTAAAATTCCACTTATTAAAACAGTAAAAGGAAAACGCGGGTTTCTCGAACCCGAAGAGATGCAGGCTTTAACAAGTGTTGAATGGCACGACATACGCACAAGGGCCGCTGTTTGTCTTGGTATGTGGGCGGGTATGCGCTGGGGAGAGGTTAGGGCCTTACAGTGGCAGGATATTGACTTTGATAAAAATACAATAAATATTCAACGGAATTTTGTTGATGACTGGGACAGGGACGGGAACCCGATTTATAAAACACCGAAAGCCGGGAGCTTCAGAAAATGGCCTTACCTTGTTTTTCCTGAATTGAAAAATATATTATTACAGCTATATAATGAAACACCGTTTAATAGTGCCGATGACCTGGTACTGGTTAATGTGGGAAACAGATCGGATAAACAATATTTATTAAAGCAGTATAAACCGTTATACTATGCTCACATACAAAAGGATTTTCATTTAATGTTAGAGGCCGCAGGGATACCGATTAAAGAACAGAAG
>CAZDZB010000244.1:0-2286 GCA_964509795.1 uncultured Christensenellaceae bacterium
GAGCCCGTTCGTATCAAGACTTTCTATATCCTTTTTATCACTTTTATACCAGAGCGGCTTCTGGTGAGAAGCATTGCAGTAAAAGATCTCAAAAGCGGGAGTTATTACCAGTAAAAAGGCGGTGACAAAATCATCTGTTTTAATGGCACTCACCAGTTCCGTGTTTACCCCGCTAAAAATACTGGCAGGGAAGATATTGGTGCTGACGGCCTCTGAAAAACTGATCTTTGCCAGGGCCGTAATAAACGCGGCAGGCATACCATGCCCCGATACATCCGCGATGAGGATGCCCAGATGGCCGCCGCTCATCTTTAAAACATCAAAGAAGTCCCCGCCTACTTTATCCATTGACCGGTAATAGGCATCGACTTTTATCCCTTCAAAATAATAAGGAGTCTGCGGTAATATGCCTCTCTGTATATTACCGGCCAGATCGAGTTCAATCTGAATAACCTTATCACGTTTTTGCAGCTTGCTAACTGCCCGCTCCAATGCTCCGGTGCGTTCGTTTATCATCTGCTCAAGATTGGCATTAAAGGATTCAAGTTCCACTTTGTATATATGAACCCTGTCTGCAAGGCTCAGCGACATAAAAACGACCATCAAAAGAGATGAAACCTGGATCCCCCAGACCAGAAGCCTGTGATAAGGAATAATAGAGTATACTTCCAGCGCATAAAGAACCACAAACAGGAAAAATATCACCCATGCGAAAAAATAATACCGCGCAGGCCGATACCCACGCAACAGCATCAGCATTGCCGAAATGACACAGGCCAGTGACGTAATGATGACATGGACAAGGCATATTTGAATCACATATATATACGGCATAAACAGACAGAGAGGAATAAGAAGCCCGGCGGCTGCCGCAATCACAATCATAGACTTATCGATAACAGGATAGTTTTCTTCGAGACTCAGGAATCTTCTGCAGAAGAGTGCTGTAAAAAGGACAGAAAGACAGATAAATACCGGCAGATTATGATTTGCAAGCCAGACAGAATCAGGCCATAAATACTGAAAGGCAAGACCGTTTTCAATAAATATAAAACCCATGAAGGACAGTAAGAAAAGTACATAGTAGAGATAACTCCTGTCTCGCATTGATATCAGGAAAAAGAAATTAAATATCAGGGTCAAAACAAGTGCGCCATAATAAAGACCAAGTATTAACTGGTCCCGGTTCCTCGTTTTTTGAAAAGCTTCATCGGACCACAGGATAAAAAAAAGTTCAACTGATGACGATGATCTGATTTTAATATAATACGTATAATCATCTCCCTGCTGGTGATTTAACGTGAAGGCAAAATTTCGGTACAATATTTCCCGCTTTTTAAAAGGCTTGTGGTCTCCTGCATCCCGATGTTCTATAAGTGTATTATTCTTATCGACCTTATAAAAATCTATGAGATCAAAGTCAGGATTTGGAATTTCAAGTATCCATGTATGATCCTCTTTTGCCTGGCTGACAATCCTGAACCGTACCCAGTATACTGTTGATGAAAAACCATAATGAATTGACCTCTCTTTGACACTCTGGAATGTTCCGGAAAACCCCGGAGACAGTATACTATCTATATCACAGTTCCCTCCTTTATCGAGAAAGGCTTCCAGATGCTCGCGGAGAAAAATTTTTTCCATGGAGTCTTCTTTAATGGCAAGAGTGGCAGGCACCTGCATCATATCCTGAGAAGTTCCATGACTCATCGTCTTTTGCGTAGCGATGCACCTATCTCTCTGTGCCGTAAAAAACACGTAAATCGAGATAAGGAGAATACATGAAATTAGAAAACCGGTAGTTTTTTTCATAGAAGTCCTGATTATTGATCATCGCAAATCTGCTGTTGCGGGAATGTTACGAGATTATCATTATACCTTGTTCAACGCATGAATTCTACGCATTACGACGAATTTGTCAAATGATTTAAAATTTCTACCTGCAGTATTATGGTAAGTTCTCATTTTCAGGGGGCGGGAGAAAAATTGCCCCCCGTTTTTGAGAACTTACGTATTATGTACCTGACTCATGCAGTTTGGAAACATTGATTACGTTATACGTTCCACAAAAAATCGGCTCATGCATCCACTGATTCCACAGTAACTTTATTTCCGCAGAAAATATTTTTCGCAAATTATATGAGACATAAAACAATTTCCAAAAAAAATTCTTTTTAATAAAAATTTTGTTAATATTATTATTGACAGACAGAATAATTGATTCAAAATTCATGTATCAAAAACATTCAATTCTATCAAATTCTGTATATTTTATTTTTAATTGTT
>CAZDZB010000245.1:0-2254 GCA_964509795.1 uncultured Christensenellaceae bacterium
CCGAAGAACTGGTATCCGTATACTTTTTCGCCTTCCACAAAGTAGTTTTCGTAAGGCCCTCCTGACGTCATATATGGGGAAGTGTTTTCCTTTATCATTTTGTAGCCCATGTCCGATATACCCTTTTTTATGTTTTTGAGCACAAAATTTTTGCGGTACTTTTCCTCAATTTCGCTTTGCGGGCTGAAGTTTTTAAAAACGATATAGCTGCCCATCAGGTGCGCTTCCCGTCGCATGAAATGGTCAATCGTATCCAATAGAAAGTCAGTGTTTTCAAATGAATAGTTGCTGGTGCCTGAAAAGTCAAACACTGCGTCGGCGGAGCCGTCCTTAAGCGGCGTGTCCGTAAATTCGCCGCACACCAATATAATGTTTTTGGGGCTTTTGGTGCGCTCCAGCATTCTTTTTAAAAACATGTGCCTGTTTATGTCGTAATCCACCGCCACGTACACGCAAGATTCCGGCAGTGCGCTGTATATATTTCGCAGCAAAAATCCCATGCCGCTGCCAAGCTCCAAAACCAGTTTGTTTTCCAGCAGGCTCATGTCGAAGATGCCGTTAAAATACTCTATGCTTTTGTATATCTTGTCCAGGTAGTCAGCGTCGGTGCTTTTTATGTAGTCGGCTATGTAGTCCTCGCTAAATTCATTGCCCGTATTGCTCAAAGGCGATGAAAACAATATGCCGTCTTCAATGGGGTATTCCGTTTTGCAGCCGCACCTTAGCACGCCGTTTATTATTTGGCTGTTCTCCACTGTGCCGCTGGCCAGGCTCAAATCGCCGCCGCATTTTCTGCATTTCAAGCGGCTGATGGCGGATACATTAACACCCATTGTAAAGTTCTTTTTTACTTCGCTGCTTGCCAGGTTTTCAATCTCCTCCGACAGCCTGCCATGCATTGATTTCAGCTCGTTAATCTGCCTTGCTATTGAGCGCTGCCTGCCCAAAAACAGCGATCGAAAATATTCCTGCTGCTGATAGTCGGTGAATTTGCCCAGCAGCCTGAATATGAAAATTGTCTTTATCTCGCTCAGCGAAAAGCCCATGTCCTTCAGGTTGAAAACTTCATTAAGGCTTTGCTGGCAGCTGTCGCTGAAGTCGTACTGCCCGCCCTTCTTTTGCGCCACAATCACCCCCAGGTCCATGTAGTGCCTTACGGTGTCTATGCTGATATTGTTTTTTTTCGCGAACTCGCCTATTTTCATGCTGTTACCTTTATGTGGTCGATGGAGGGGATGGAAGATATGGGGCACCGCCCCAAACCCTGTTCAAGGGATGTTATCCCTTGAAAATCCCTGTTCTTATTTATCGGTTTTTATTTTTTTGCTTTTTAAACGAAAAGAAATTTGCTATAGTAATTTCACTGAAAAATGGTAGTATTATAAGCAAAATAATAATCCCTAGTGTAATTATACGTTCATATGTAATATCATATATTCCTATCCAATCTAAAATCCATAATATTCCTACGACAGGTGTGATTCCACTCCAAACTATTTTTTTAAAGTCATCCAGTTTTTTCGCTTTATTTATCTGCGTCGAAATTGATTTATTTTCGAATGTTTTTTGTAGTCCTTCGTAAGTTAAAATTTCGCAAGCTTTATAAAGATATGAATCTTTCTTAGATTTTTTTTCTTCTTTCTTACAATTTACTTGGTCACTTACATAATAATGGTTGAAATATGGTGGCATTCCCAAAACTTCAACTATGCCTGCAATAATATCATAATTTAAGTAATTACGGAATCTCCTTAAATCATCTATCTCCCAACTAAAGTTACTATGTTCTGTGTGAGTGCTTACTCTATAAATAGCTATTATATATGACTTTGTTTTATCTAGAATTGCTATATCAATTTTATGACTATAATCACTCCAGTGCAATTTTATGCAATCTTCGGGATAATCTTTTTGAATCAACGCTTCTACAAATTTATCAAAAGTTTGACTACGTAAGCTCATTTCCATTTATTCTTCTACTCAAAATTACTTTTATTATTAACAAAAATCTGCTCTTGCTTTGAAGCAGCGTCAAATACTAACTATATACGAATATTTCTAACTTCTAATTATTTAATGAGTTTAGTGTAAAACCTCTCAGTCAGGCTTCGCCTGCCAGCTCTCCTGCAAGGAGAGCTTAACTAAATATTAATTTATTCAAAAAATCCCGACCTCGCCTATAGGAGAGGTGGCACGCATAGCGTGCCTATCACAATTCTTACGAATTGCTTGCGGCCAACGGACGGAGAGGTTT
>CAZDZB010000246.1:0-2251 GCA_964509795.1 uncultured Christensenellaceae bacterium
AAGAAGTTTATTAATATCTTTTACTAATGTCACTGACCTGTCCGCGCAGTCTATTGCTGCGTTTACGTGCTCAGCGCAGCTAAGGACGGACAAGGCATTTTTGTCGGGAACCAGCCTGTTTTCTTTCTGCTTTGTGTGCAGCCCCATCGCCGCTTTCATGCCAAGTATTCTCGTTAAAGCGTCATTAAGGCGGTTTTCAGACAAAATTCCGCTTTCAATCCCCTTTTTCATGTAAGCGAAGTCTTCGTCTATATCTTTGTTCAAGAGGAACATATCGCAGCCTGCCTCAATGGAATACGGCACTGCTTTGCTTCTTTGCATAGCGCTGCAAAACCCTACCATCGGTGTGGCGTCAGTGATAATCATTCCGTTAAATCCAAGCTTGTTTCTCAGCAATCCCTGCAGCAGTTCTTTTGATAATGTTGCGGGAAGCATCTCGCTCTGGTAAGAAGGAAGCATAATATGCCCTGCCATAATTGATAAAACGCCATCATCAATAAAGGCCTTATATACCTTGCCGAATGTCTTGTCCCACTGCTTTTTATCCAGGCTGTTAACGCTGGTTAAAAGGTGCTGGTCTCTGTCGTCCACGCCGTCTCCGGGGAAATGCTTTACGCAGGATGCCAGAGCGTTTTCTGTGAGGCCTTTGTGCACCTGCATACCCATGTCCATCACTTTTTTTGCGTTGCTTCCGAATGTACGCACATTTGTTATGGGGTTGCGGTAATTCATATCGATGTCTACAATAGGCCCAAAAGCAAGGTTCAGTCCCACTGCGCTGCCCTCAGCGGCGGCTATTTTGCCCAGCGTATACGCACAGCTTTTGTCGCCTGTGGCAGCAATATTCATCTGCTCGCCATACCCAGTGCCGTCTGTCGCTATTCCATTGCCCCCCGTTTCTACATTGGCCGCCAAGAACAAAGGAACCTTGCTGGCTGACTGCAGTATTCTGTGTGCATTTTGTATTTTCAAGCCTTCATCCTCACGGAAAAGCAGCCCTCCAATGTGCAAATCTTTTGCCAGGTGCTCTAAATATTCTTTGCCGTCAAATATACCTATGGGGCAAAAAAGCTGCCCTATTTTTTCATCCAAATCCATTGATGATATTGTATCTTTAACCCAGCTTATATCCTCATCTTTCAAATAAAAAGGCTTTGCTTTTAAATCAACCATAATTCACCTGCTTTTTCAAAAAATTATGTGTACCGCAGTTTAATTTTTTCCCTTCATAAATCCCCGAAGCACCGCATGGGACAATTATCTCTATGCTGCATGTTTCGCCCTGCCGCCTCCAGCTGCAGGAAACCATGCCATAATTCGTCTCAACAGAGCATTTTGCGTATTCAAGGCCGCAGTAGATGTCAGGGTCAAACTCTATTGACTTATATCCCGCTTCGCTTATTTTTATTCCGCCGATATTTTTGTATATCCAGCTTCCCACGCTGCCTAACGCGTAATGGTTAAAGGATGATGTTGTAACAGTTTTATCCGGCCTTATTGCCTCCCAGTTTTCCCATACTGTAGTCGCACCGTTTTGAACCATATACAGCCATGAAGGGCTTTCTGTCTGATAAAGCAGCCTGTAGGCCAAATCCTTATACCCGTTGTCTGTAAGTACGTCCAAAAGGTATGGTACCGTTACAAAACCTGTATCCAGCTTATAGTCGTTTTTAATAATAAGCTCCGCCAGCCTTGAGGCAATCCTTTCCTTTAGTTCGCCCTCTGCAATATTAGCATGCAGCGCAATGACATAGAGCCCCTGCAAATCATTTTCAATATATCCGTCTTCTGCTATAAAGCATTCCCTTACGGCCTGCTTTATTTTAATCAGCAGTTGACTGTAATGCAGTTTTGCGTTTTTAAGCTCTGCGTTATCAGCATCCACGGCATAAAGCGCATCAATAACCTTAAGGTATGTTTCCACGGATAAAGCATAAAAGCAGCTGCCCACAACGTCCTTTGTAAGATTGCCCACTTTCATTACGCCGCCTTCTTCCCTTACAATGCTCGGTATAAACCAATCGCCGAAATGGTAGCCTTTATTCCACAAATACTTGTTCCATTTTTTTCTTGTATCGCTTAGTTCGCCATAGTTTTCTGGGAGCTCTTTACAGCGCTTTTCAACATACTTAAGACAGCGTGTCATCATATCTAAATTGTCCTTTAGCACGCTTATATCTCCATAATTTAAATACATATACCACGGCACAAAAATGCACGCGTCACTCCAGGCTGATGATGTGCTGTCTTT
>CAZDZB010000247.1:0-2223 GCA_964509795.1 uncultured Christensenellaceae bacterium
TCAGCTGCAGATATCCCATATTCCCGACAGTAACCATCCTGTTCTTCATGAGCATGATCATCAGTTTATTGGGGGGCTCTGTAGCGGCCTCTTTCAGGGCCTGCTCATCCAAAAAGACAAGCTGCGCGTCAAGCTTGTCCGGTATCTCTTTTTCAATGTACACCCTGCCGTTCTCAAAACGTATGGCCTGTTCTACGCTGTAATTGTCGGTCCTGATGCCGAATGTAAAGTTGATCCATCCGTCATCACATTTCAGGTATTTCTTTAATCCCTTACGGGTGTTAAAGTTTATGGCAAAAAAATGCAAAAACAGGCGTGTCAGTGTATTGGCAATACCCTTTTCTGTCTGTTTTACCATTCTGTTCATAATTCACCTCCAGGGAATTATAGCTCAATGTTTATGGCCAAAATAATTTTTCTCCATCGTCAAAACGCTCTTTAAATTTCATGACTTCTTCAATCAGGCCTGAAGTTCTCCTATCAATAAAGGCATCCACATCATCCATCACCTCATGAAAGAGCCTGCTGTTGGAGAGAGTGACCAGACCATGAAGGTCAGACCAGAACCGCACTACCTGATACAGGACAAACTGGTCCTTTACCTTTCCCTCTTCTTTAATATAAGAGCTGATAAGTTCTGCAAAAAGGGCAAGACACTGCAGGGCGGTCTGTTTTTCATTGAACGCTGTAGTCTCCATGTCTGTGCCAACATAATCAAGGTATTTAGGTGTATGAAGATTAAACATAAGGTCATAGTAGCTGGAATAGGTAAGGCCGAATTCTACATAGGCCCTGATCATGACTGATAACCGGTCTTCTGCAGTTTCAAAGGGAGCAGACCGCTCTAAAAGCAAATTATGCAGAGTCTCAAAACCTCTCACCCTGATCATGAGGTTCAGCTCGTCTTTATTTGCGTAATAATTGTAGATCGTGGTTGCAGTCACCCCCAGCCGGGCAGCGATCTTTCTGATACTGAGATTGTTGAACCCTTCTTCAATAATAATGTCAAGAGCAGTATCCAGGATCTGACCCCTGGTTTGTTCAACCTCTTCATGAGTCATGGGTGCTTTAGGCATTGAAAACCTCTTTAGTTTAACAGTGTTAACTTAACACTGTTAAGTTATAATTTCAACAATTTTTTTTTGAAAATTTATTCTGTTAAGGCATGCGCTGTTGTTTTTTCAACAATAAAGACTTTTCTCTAAAATTTCGCCAAAAGGTTAAAAATAACGTACTATACTGTTTTTGGGATTTCTTAATCACTATTATTAGTAGTTTTTTATGAATAAACTATAAATTTCTCAAAAGGGAAAATATTCTTCTTTACCTTTTAATTTGAATATGAAAATATTACCTATGATGTATGATCATACATAAATAAAAACAAATATAAGATAAAAAATTTATGTAACCAAAAGAGCATCCCATGTTGAAAAAATTTTACCGCACTTTTCTTTCAGCCTATGAAAACAGCAATTACCTTACTACGGCCAGGACACGGCTACTTTTAACCTTTCTTCTCGCATTTATTTTTCTTGTAACGATATTGCAGTTTTCTCTGCTTTTAGTCGGGATGGTGCCTTTCCTTCGTGTTATAAAAGTTACCCCCTTCTTTTTTCTTGGAACGTTATTGAGCCTATTTTTATTAAAAAAAGGAAATTATTCTTTAGCTGCTAACGTTTTTTCATTTATAGCCACAGCAATTCTTATTGCTGCCATCATCACTAATTCCATTATAAAACCAGATGCAGTATACACAGCATATATCTATTTTATATATCTTTCCCTTGCTGTTTGCACCCTGTTTTGTACATCCCGAATTCTTACCATTAACGCAAGCGCTCTGGCACTGGCAAACCTGATTGCATTTTTTTTTGTTAAAGTTTATATTGATCCTTCCCAACGGGGTGTAATCCAAATTGCCTTTATAGACTCCATGGTTACCCTTCTTCTTGTCTATATTGCATCCCTTTTCACAATGACTGTATCAAAAAAAAATATAAAATATGCAAATGACGAAACAGAAAAGAATGTTCAAAAAAATATATTTATCAATGATACCCTGCGTAAAAACAGCATATCCGTTGTTGATACTTCCCATTTAATGAATACTGCCTTTGAAGAATTTTCCTCAAATTCCCAAAGCCAGGCTGCAGCTACAGAAGAAATTACTGCGGCCATTGAAGAGATGTCCAGTGGTATGGATAACATCTCCCACAGTGC
>CAZDZB010000248.1:0-2223 GCA_964509795.1 uncultured Christensenellaceae bacterium
GACAACGGAAACTGTATCGGATACCTCCTTGGCGAAGAAAGGCAGGGTATGAAAATCATGTTTAAAATGATGAACATGGCTCGTATGGGTACTGCTCTTATGGGACAGGCAAACGCCTCTGCCGCTTATATGCATGCAATCACTTATGCTAAAAACAGGATCCAGGGCGCTGACGTAACACAGATGCTTAACCCTGATGCTCCAGGCGTTACAATTATTAATCACCCTGACGTAAAAAGAATGCTCCTCTACATGAAATCTCACCTTGAAGGCCAGAGGGCGCTGATTAATTTCATGTACAACCAGTTCGACATCATCAGGGGTTCTGACAATGAAGATGATAAAAAAGAGGCCAACTCGCTCATCGAAATACTTACTCCGATATTAAAATCCGGGTGTACTGATAAGGGCCTTGAAATAGCAGCGACAGCAATGCAGACTTATGGCGGATACGGCTACTGCCGCGACTATCCGATTGTACGTTACATGAGCGACGCTAAAATCCTTGCTATCTGGGAAGGAACAAACGGTATCCAGGCCATGGACCTTATGATGAGAAAAATCCTCATGAATAAAGAACAGAAAAACTATGTGGCACTCAGGAAGAGAATGGATGCTACAGTTGCCAGTGCAAAAGGTATCGTTGATGACAAATACCTTGAACTGTTCAACGCTTCTGTAAAACAGCTTGATGAGCTTGTTGAATTCTTCAAAGGACAGATGGCTACCGGCAAATTCCTCAACATTTTCGCACAGGCAACACCATTCCTTGAGGCAATGTACATGGTTGCCATGGCATGGGTTCACGTATGGACTCTTACTGTTGCACAGCCGAAAATGCAGGAAATAGTAGGCGACGCGAAAGGCGCTGACAGAGAAAAACTTATGGCAGACAACGATGAAGCCGCTTTCTACACTGGCAAGGTTCTCTCTTCCCAGTTTTACATCGGAACAGAGCTTCCTAAATTTTTCGGTAAAGCACAGGCTATTCTTTTTAATGAAGGTGCTGTTGTTAAGGCAAGCAAAAACGTCTTTACAGGCGCGCTCGCGGAATAATATAAAAGCTGCTTTCATAACAAAAAAAGGGTGCTCCGGCACCCTTTTTTTATGCGCATTGAGTTTATCCTGTTATTTAAGGGAAGCCCCGCATCCCTTGCAGGTTGTTGATGTTCCGGGATTTACAGTTCCGCAGTACTTGCATGTGATTGTCGCTTCAACCTGTTTGCCTGAGTCTGTTGTGGTTGTTGTAGTTGTTATTGTCTTTTCATTTTTTTCTTCTATTTTTTTCTTTTCAGAGGCTTCACGGTCTTTAACCAGTGCAATTACACGGTCAAGGTTTGACTGTGCTGTGCGCAGGTCTGATACAACGAGTTCCGTAAGCGCATCGGCATCCTGACGTGTTTTCACTTCGGCTTGAAGTTTGGTTTCCGAATCCATGATAATTCTTTCACTATCAGAGATTGCCTGGCTTATCATCATCATTTCATTGTAGAGGGATTTAAGCCCCCTTGCCTCGGTTGCTTTACTTCTGATTGAACTTTTAAGCGATTTAATTTCTTCAAGGTTCCTTACAAACGATACAAGAACCTGGGAATTCGCGTAAGCCATTTTTTCTATCCTGGCTTTTTCATCAGTAATTGCTGCGGATTCATCCATAAATTTCCGGGCAATCTCGACCTGCTCTTTTATCAAACTGGCGAAGTTTGGATACTCGTAGGAAATCTGGCTGGCTCTTTTCTGGTTATTTTCCCAGGATTTCTGTTCGGACTCTACTGTTTTTTTGCATGATACAGCTGCAATAGCTACAAGCAGAATCATTACTAATGATTTTTTCATTTTTATTATACCTCTTTGCTTTTTTAATTATGGCGGTCTTTATTCTATTTTAATTTACTCATTTCACGGATAAAATCAAGCATGAATTTTATTGTTTTTATGATTATATATTTCACTGAATATTACTGACTATATCATAAATAATTACATTTGTTTTAATTAATACTGATTCAAAGCAGTTTAAAATCCTGAATAGACTGTTACATTTTTTCTCATCCGGGAAAAGTTTAAATCATGTTTTTTACTTGTACTGCTGCTGATAATTGATTCGATATTTAATTATTAAAAAATCAAAAATTTAGCAGGAGCTGGATTTATTCAAACTATGCAACCTGATCGGGTAAAAAGATTTGCATAGAAAAATCTTATTGAAAAAAGTTTAACCGG
>CAZDZB010000249.1:0-2221 GCA_964509795.1 uncultured Christensenellaceae bacterium
TCTGCTGCCGGGTCTGATGTCTGGAATACCTGTCTATCGTTAAATTTCTGAATTATGATTGGGTGGATCATGTGCAGGATGGAAGTTAAGTAAGCAGGCATAAGGCAAGCGTAATACATCGCCGATATGACGATTCCCCGGGTTCTCGAAGTGTCCCATTCTTCCGGAACATCGGTAAAAAAGTCAACCTCGTCAAACGTGAGGGTAATTCCGTCCATTGACAGGCCATAAGCGAACACACAATATGCGGAGACTAAAACCCCCGTAATCATGAGCGTTTGATATGAGAAATACGTCCATATTCCAATTTGCCCGCCTTTGCTGCGTTCCACACACCAGAATGTAAGCCCGATTAGAGCAAAAAAGGGCATACACTTCCACATATTAAGAGCCAGCTCGAAATAATGCGCGGTCTGAGTTGTTACTGATCCGTCCTGTATGAAATCGTTCATAAGCTGAATAGGAATTTCCCAGGTTATTGAAAACATTATATAAAGCAGCCCGAAAGACAAAACCGCTAACACGATCACCAACGGGATTGCCGAATCTGCGCTTTCATCGTTCCAAAAGTCTTTAATTTTTACCATCCCACTTAAATTTTATTTTGTCTACGTTTTTAAAATCTAATATACCTTTAATATATAAATGAAGCGATTTAATAGACTATTTTTCGATATTACGTTTTAATATACTCTAATATACGCATTCAAGGAATATAAAGCTTTTTATAGGATAAAAGCGTATCTAGAAGTAGGGATTCCCCGGGGGTTCACTCACCTGGTAGACATCTTTAACCCCCGGGAAATCCCTTACCATCCCTCTTTTTATGTTCTTTTTTTTGTGAGTTTTTTTGTCCGGAGCTGGAAGCCTGGAAGACCTGGGAAGGTCCGGAGCTGCAAGCCTGGAAGACCTGGGAAGGTCCGGAGCTGCAAGCCTGGAAGACCTGGGAATTTGAGTTTTCGAGACATCCAGGATAAGACATTATTCTATAGCTCAACTTCATTAAAAAACTACGGAACCCCCGGAACCTCCATTTTTAGAAAACTAGTAAATTCAGAGAAAAAAAAAATATCGTTTGTGTATAGAATGCACACAAACGATGTTTTTTATTACCTGTATATATTAAGTAATCGTGAAACGGGGGTTCCGGGGGTTCCGTAAAAAATTTAAAATGTGAAAAAATCGAAAAAAAAAAACAGGTCAAGCGTCAAAGCTTGCCTGCTTCCGTGTGTCTTTTGTCATCATTTCAACCGGTTTAATGTCGTAAGGACAATCAGGTTTTAGCTGGAGACACAATTTATAACGTTTTTCTTTTATCCCGGCTTTGCTTGTTTTGTGGGATTCTTTCACGCCATAACCCGAGAGTTT
The DNA here is from genome assembly GCA_964509795.1 of uncultured Christensenellaceae bacterium. GTDB lineage: Bacteria > Bacillota > Clostridia > Christensenellales > UMGS416 > JAFGUF01. The sequence continues at coordinate 1,369 of CAZDZB010000249.1, forward strand.
TCTCCCAAAACTTCCATCTTTAAAGCTTAGTACTGCGTCCTGCCTTACTGTGTGTTCGTCGCAATACTGCCTATAAGCGTCATAGATGTTCTTCTTTTCCACATGAATAGCATTTTCAAAGCCTGTTGGAACAAAACATTCCTTGAGGAATTTAAATAATGGGTCGTTGGTGTAGTGCCAATGGTCATAAACCTCTAAGGGTGAGTGTTTCGCCATTAATCCATGTTCCCGAATTTCAAACATGACCTGCAGGACCTTGTTTAAAAAACTGCTTTTCATCTCTTCCGTTTTGAGTAGTTTCTTAAACTCTGGATTCTTTGGGAAGCTGTAAGGGAATTGCACAAACTCCCACCGTTCCCAAAATGCCGGGTCATCGTCTAGGCTTACTTCCACGTCCGGGGCCTTGTTGCATGTAAAGCAATGTACGGCGGTTATGTCGGCTTCATATGGCTGGAAGTGCTTTCTCTCTATCTCCTGCCTTACCCCCCCGGTCAACTTCTTAATAACTCCTACGTCTTGGACTGATGCGGTCCCCATGTCATCATGCAAGTTCATTACTTTAGCTTCTAGTCCTGCCAATGCGAAACGGTTTTCCGCTAACATCTGTAGAGACAGCTTGGAAACGTTCTTTCCCCCTATACATTCTTCCTGCGTTCGGGTCCCCTTGTAGAAGGTAGCATTTTTTATAAGGTCCATGTCTCAGAAGTTCCAGCATTGCTTGTGCGGGGATCTGGTAAAGTATGGCTTGTTTGTCTTCCGGTACTACGGTACTTATAAAAAATTCGTGTATCTTTTCGGGGTCAATCTCCGGGTTGTAGTCTGCGCTCAGGCAGTAATTAAATTTGAACTTCGG
>CAZDZB010000250.1:0-2218 GCA_964509795.1 uncultured Christensenellaceae bacterium
CGGTCCCGGTAATTCGAAAGGAAGTAATCAGATAGTGTTTTGATGAAGTTTATATATATACGAGACACGGTGTTTCTCTATGCATCTGAAATTTTATTATACAGGCTATATGCTTATTATAATCGCCAAGGCACATTTGCCAATGAGAATATTTATACAATAATCAGAAATCGCCCGCAATGGGTGCATACGGGGATTCCCCTGCCTTCCATAATTTCTTTTAGGTATATGGGAGGAAGCTCCATATGACAGCCTGAACAGCTGTTTTTTTCAACAATAGCAAAGGGATTGTTGCTTTTTTTTCTCATTCGTTCGTAATAGGTTAGTGACCGGTTATCAACGAGTTTTTTGAGCTCTTCGATTTTTTTTGCTACGTCATTCCCAGGGTTCTCTGCCTGCACATTGTATAAACGGTCAAGCCTGATGATCAGGTCCAGGTCCGAAGAGGGGACACCCTGCAGGGTGTCTTCATTTTTCAATTCAGTCTTATCAATGTCGGATATTGATTCAAAATAGGCAAGTGTTTCCTTTTGCAGTATGCCGTACAGTTTTGCCGGGGTTCTGTTCTCGTCGATGCTCTTTTTTTTGTCAGGATTGGAAAAAATACGGGCCATCATTCCTATAAGATAGAGATATTTCGTACTCATTTTAGCAGGGAATATGCTGATGAGCACGTATTCAACGGGTTTTCCGTCTATGGACTGGTAATCAACCGGGTTTTCCAGTATGCCAAAAATGCTGATAAATTCTGAAACCGTTTCTGTTCTTGTATGAGGAATGGCAAAGCCGTTGCCGATGCCGGTATTTTCAAGAGATTCCCTGTGTACGATCTGGGCATAGTAGCGTTCCTTGTTTTCAATTTTACCGAGTTCCTCAAGTTTATCTATCATTTCCTTAAATACGATTTGCTTTTCCTGTGCTTTAATTTTGATGACCTGCTGTTTTGAAAAAAATTTTTCAAGATTCATACGGTGCCCCTTTCCTTTTGACTTACATAAGATTATTTTGGACGCTTCTGTTGTCAAGGTTTTTAAAGAAGATTGTGCAATTATCATAGTAACTTCTTGTATTCAGGGGGAGCGAACGATTACCGCCCGCCTTTGGCTGGCGTGAGACAAAATGCCCCCACCTTTTTTTGAGATAGTTACTTATCATATCAACTGTGTGTAAACAGATCCGCTAGTGCGCTATACGTAGCATGTTTTTGATAACGAGCCCTGCAAAAAATGTCTTGCATATTTGTGTATCGCCTCTAATCTGTAGAATGTATCGCAGTATCTTGCGATCACAGACCATGTATCCGGAGACCGGCTATGCTCACAGGACAAAAATCAGCTTCACTGATTTTATCACTATTGATCTTTGCGTTCATCTGTTGTTCACAGGAAAATGAATATGGTCGGCTTGGGATTGAAGTCCCGGTTGGTAACGGAAAAATATCGAAAGAAACTCCTTTTGTCATTCATGCCGTATACGACGGGCCGGCATACAGGGCAGGCATACATGCTGATGATGTCATAATTCAAATTGATGATGTCCCCCTGCGGAAAGGCATGACACATGATTATGTTTATAAGAAATTATTGCTGGGTAAACCAAATACAAAAGTCACTCTTGTGGTTGACAGGAACGGTGAGCGTCTTGTTTTTGATGTAATACGGGCCGGGCGGTGATCATATGAAAAAAGTGTTTATGAAAATCATTATAATTATATCGGCAGTATATATGATTTTTATCGCTCTTGATATTCTTTACTGGTTTTTAACCACATAGGCACAGACGGCAGGGACCATATCATACCGATAAGCACGTGCTTCGCACATTCCTGAAATCATAATCAATCTATTAGATTCATTTTATTTTGTTCATGTAGGACAAAATGCTATAGCTGCTTTCCTGTTTCGTTATTATAGTTTCATTACCTGTAAAAAATTTTTTAGAATTATTGCTGACCGTATTTATACTATTGCACAATTACAAAAAAATGAGATAATAGTTTATAGAGTCGCTGCTCAAAGACTCAGGGGACAGGAGTGTGTTCCCCCGCCTGCTGTGAATGAAACGGGAAACGTGGCCAGAACTGTTGAGCAGTTATTTATTCTGTACTGAATATAGTCCGGAAATATTTTTAACTCGAATGTCAATTGAAATACGTGAGGTTTGCAATGAAAAAAATAAGTTTAGCCGTGTTCATAATAGCCTTTGCTCTTTTTTCACA
>CAZDZB010000251.1:0-2196 GCA_964509795.1 uncultured Christensenellaceae bacterium
TGATGTTTAAATGGTCCGGGTCTATGGAAAAATTTTTAACAAAAAAAGACAGGGGGAGCGGTTCATTACTTAAAAACAAAACAGATTCAATGAGCCCCCGTATATAGGTATCCTCGTCTTCAGGCTCATCGTCATATACATCCCCGCTGTCAGGTTCGTCACGTCGCCACAGATCCTGATCACCACCCTCATACGCGGTTTCATCATGCTGCACGGACAGGTCTTCGGGTTGTCCAGTTATTTCGCCATTAATGTCTGTATTCTCTTTCTCCATAGCACCCTTTGAAATAAAACTCAGGTTATACAGCTTGAAGTTTAAAATTCCGGACAACCCTGATATCGCCAAATATCTTATGCTGTACAATTTTTATAATTGCAGTTTTTGTCATCTCAAGAATCGCCAGAAAAGACGCAATTATTTCCGCCCGGTTAACGTGAGGGCTGAATATCTCAGAAAAGAGGACCATCTCTTTTTCCTTCAAGAGCCCGGTTATATATTCAATTTTGTCGCTTACCAGAATCTCGTCAAATACAATTTCTTCGCTTTCTATAACAGACTGTGATTCCATGACATCTGCGAACGCCTTGAGGAGATCAAAAAGGGACACTTCAATATACTCCTCACTGCCCAGTATCTCCTCAAGATTGTTCTTTCTTTCAAAGAGGTCGGCAAACTGATCATACTGTTCCTTAAGCTGGACTGATGCTTGTTGAAATTTCTTATACTCCAGAAGTTTTTCAATAAGTTCCGGGGGAAGAGGCGGCACAAAATATTCGTCTTCCATGTCCTGCGTGGGCAGCAATGCCCTGCTCTTATAAAACAGCAATTCTGATGCCATCCAGATAAATTCCGTGGCTATCTTGATATTAAGCGTATCCATGAGCTGAAGATAACGGATATACTGCTCCGTTATTTGAGAAAGGGAAACCTCGGCAATATCTAGCTTTGCTTTTTTTATGAGGGTCCATAATAAATCAAGGGGGCCCTCAAAATTATCTATATGGAGGACATAGCTGTCTTCTTTATCAGGCGCGTAACTGTTATTTTCCTGCTCATTCATTATATACTGTACCATTCACAATAGTATTACCATGCACGCTGAGCGACGGGAAACCCTAGATAACCCGGCACTTCCCCTGTGCCGACCAATAAAAAAATCCCCTCATCCCATTACATGGCGAAACAAGGGGGCTCCTTCGACAAATTATAAAAGCAATCCATATTTTAAGAATAATAGATAACAGCGGTATAGTATGATTGTAAACTATTGAACCGCAGGATCAGCTTAATGCCTTTTCAGCGGCTTTTTGCAATCGTTCAGGGGGAAACGGCTTCACGACAAAATCTTTTACTCCCAGTTTTATCGCTTTAGTTAAAAGATTTTCCTGGCCAAGGGCGGTAACCATTATAATTTTAGCCGATGGATCAAGAGTTAGGATTTCTTCAGCAGCCTCTATACCGTCCTTTTCTCTCATTGTTATATCCATGGTTACTAAATCAGGTTTTAATTTTTTATACAATTCAACCGCTTCATTTCCGTTTTCAGCTTCCCCAACTATTTCGTGACCCGCCGGGACAAGAGCGTCTTTCACCAGAGTCCTCATGAACTTTGCATCATCAACTATTAAAATGGTCGCCATCTTGTATCTCCCAATAATAATTTCAAACCTGTTGAATAATGAATATATTGTATGTTATTAACGAATTTAATCAAAACAAAAAATTATATCACTTAGGATACATTATAGTGATTAGTTAAATATGTTCAACAATTTTTTTTGTTATTTCTTTAAGCGGAACGATTTCGTTGATCGCTCCGAGTTGAACCGCGACTCTGTTCATGCCGTATACCACCGAGGTCTTCTCGTCCTGTGCAAATGTATAGCCGCCTTTTTCTTTTATTTTCATAATCCCCTCTGCGCCGTCCTTTCCCATACCGGTCATAATCACGCCTATAGAGTCTTTTCCTGCTGTCTCTGCAACTGAATGAAAAAGCACGTCAATGGAAGGTTTATGACCGGAAACTTTTTCGCCGTCAAAAATCCTTATTTTCCTGTTCCCTGTTTTACCCTCGATGGAGAGGTGCAGATTGCCAGGCGCAATAAAACCGAGCCCTGGCGCAAGCTTGTCACCGTCTTCGGCTTCCTTAACGGCAAGCCGGGAATTAGCGTTAAGCCTTTCAGCAAATGCCCTGG
>CAZDZB010000252.1:0-2178 GCA_964509795.1 uncultured Christensenellaceae bacterium
ATTCATGAATTATTATAGTAAAAGTCCCGGAATATGACAAGTTAAAAGGTATCAAAGTCTCAAACAATCCTCCTGAAGAGAGAACAGCTGAATCAGCAGTGCCCACAAGCTGCGAATTGCCATGGATATCCCTTATAAATATTTTCAGCATACCTTCAAAAGGTATATCTTTATTTCTGTACCTGACAAAATCAATAAACATGCTGTAGCTTTTGCCCTTTACAAGGCCGGTTACAGGAATTTCGATATGAGGCCTTGTTAGAAAAAATGCCACGTTGTCAATAAATGGCGGAGCATCTTCAACAGCAGTCAGTCTCAGGGTTTTTGCGCGGCTGCTTATTGCGCGGGAATCAAGATAAGTAACGGATGCGTCACTTGAAGTATCAGGCGGACCTGATACTTCATTGATAATTACAGTTTCCTTTGAGGTTATTTCGTCAAAGGTATCTGCTTCACCGCGAAGTCCGGGAAGGCATAATACTATAATAAAACAAAAAGATATAACTGATATAATACTTTTTGATCCCATTTTCATAAAAAAACCGCCTGCCCGTATTGCAAAAACACTCCGGGCAATACACCAGGGGCCGCAGGATTACCTGATCAGCTTCATTACCTTGTCAGCATCAAGATTTGAAATTGAATCAAGGCTTGTGCTGTTGCCTTTAAAAAATTCATTCAGGCCGTTCATAAGACCCTCGACTTTTTTATTCCCTACAAGGTCTGAAGCGATTATATTATCAAGCTCAACCTGGACCTTTGTAAGGCTGCCAAGGTCCTCTTTTACCAGGCCTTTAATCTCCTCTTTTCTTGATTTCAGAATTTCCGGAGTAAGTTCAGGCCCTACAAAATCCTTAAGCGCCTGTTTACCGTTAAACGTATTCTTTTCAAGAATTTCCGCTATGTCTCCGCCTGAAGCGAGAGCCCTTTCAAGCTGATCTATGCCATTACTTACAGATTGATTTCTGGCAAGAGATGTCTGCAGGTCCCTTATCTCCTTTTCTATGGACTCTATGCGGGAATTTATAATTTTACCTATTGATACAGAGTCTGTTTTTGAACCTTTAATCCCCCTGGCAGGAGATTCATTTTCTGTTTTTTTCTGATTGCTGATCTTCTGGGCCGACCCCAGAAGCCCGTCTGCTGTTATTTTCATTTTACACCTTCCATTGTGTTTATATTTATATATGGCACTCCTGTTTCAAATTTATACTTACACGGAAGATTTGTCAATTATTTACGATAAAGAATATAAAATTTTTAACGCTGATTAAAAAAGGAGAAAGATAATATATAATACATAAAATGCTATAAAAGCAGCCCCTTCGATACGGTCTACTGACCTCTGCCTGAAGGTAAAAGTGACAATAAAAAGGAGCAGGCTGGCAAATATTGTCATTATAATATCTGTATTAATCGTAGTTTCAGACTGCAGGGGCCTTATGAGCGATGTGGCACCAAGAACCAGGAAAATATTAAAAATATTTGAACCAATAACATTCCCCACGGCTATATCGGTTTTATGTTTAAAGGCAGCCACTGCTGATGTGGCAAGTTCGGGGAGAGATGTGCCGACTGCTATAATTGTAATTCCTATGACCTTTTCACTCAGGCCCATAATCCTGGCGATGCTGACAGCGCCGTCAACAAGAAACCTGCCTCCGGCAACAAGTCCAAAAAGCCCGGCTGTAATGAGTAGAATACTTTTCCGCAGCGGTATAAGCTTGACATCTGCAACATCAATAATGCCCCCCTTGAATGCCACGATAAATGTGTAGGCAAGAAATATAGCCAAAAAGCATATAAGAAGCAGGCCGTCAGATCTTGAAACCGAATCAACAGACTGGCCGCTGTTCAGAAAACTGTCATTGACCATAATAAAGAGAACAATTGCGGCAAGAAGGCTGAAGGGGATCTCACGCCATTTAGTGTTAAGGCTGATTTCAAGTGGATAGATTATAGCCGAAACCCCCAGTATGAGCAGAATATTGCATATATTGCTTCCCAGAATATTACCCAGGGCTATACCGCTGGAACCCTTTACCGCGGAAATGATATTCACTGAAAGCTCGGGAGCGGACGTTCCGAAGGCAACAACAGTGAGTCCTATAACCAGGTCAGGCACGCCGGCCCTTTTGGCCAGGGAGGATGCCCCGTCAACAAGCCATGCCGCGCTGA
>CAZDZB010000253.1:0-2159 GCA_964509795.1 uncultured Christensenellaceae bacterium
AATTTTGATGAGGAGTATGGTGCCATGAGCGGTAATGTAATCCTGCCGCTCTCGGAACTCGTGAACACGATTCTCCCCTGCGCCTTGCGTAGAAGAGGCAGGAAGGTCTGCGTCACGAAGACATGACCGAAAACATTGACCCGTATCTGCTGTTCAAACAGTTCGATGGGTATTATTTCCAACGGCCCCTGGACCGAGATCCCGGCGTTGTTGAAGAGCGCGTCCAGGCCGGCGCCGCCGAGGGCTTTTTCAATCTCACGCGCGCCGCGTTTCACGCTTTCATAATCTACTATGTCCATGATAACCGGCGTGATCTTACCGGAAGAAGCCTCCGCCAGTTTTTTCGCATCCGCCTCTTTCCTTACGGCGGAAAATACCCGCCATCCTTTTTCGACAAGCGCCAGCGAAGTGGCCCAGCCGATGCCTGTGGAAGCGCCGGTCACCAACACGGATTTTCTTTTATCAGAGTTCACAATTAAGCCTCCAGTAATAATTAATATTGCGTTTTAATCCTGAGATTATCTCCCCTTGAATTACTTGAAAAGTTCAGCTTTCTCAAGAGTGGCGGCTGTATTTTTATACAGGCCAACTATATCTTTTGTTTTTACTGTACTCATGTCCAGACTGTTAAAATTTGCATCTATATACTTGATATACTCTTCCATCGCCATTTTGGTATCTCTCGTGTCGAGACATCGAACGCTCTGCTCCAGCTCAAGGCTTAACCCGTGGCGCAGCGTGGTGTTCATGCTGTTAAGCACGCTCTTCTTGATGGCATCAATTCCCACGGGCGGTCGCTTGTTGTTCTAGGAATCTTTGACCCCTTTTGTTATTTGTATCTTTCCCAGTGTATTTAACTGGAAACTCACTCATATAAGATTATGTGTAATTTCTGTGAATAATAAAATTTTTGGAAATTTTATGTCTTGGAATACTGATGGCAGATTCTCAGGATTTAAAGCTTTCTATATGTTGTGTTAATTTTGGATTAACGTATACTATTATTACAAAGCAGTCTTGTACACAATTGAGATCAGAGTAAAAATCTCAGTAATGTATACTATTAATAAAATACGCGGTTGTTCTAGGAATCTTTGACCCCTTTTACCGTAAAAGTACTTGAACACCAGGGGTATGAGACTACATAATGATATTTATCGGATTGGAATCAACTATATTCTAAAAGATTTCCAACTTCGATTCAAAAAGTAGCATTGAGAAAGTTATTTATGATTCATAGAGCCAGGGAATTACAAGATTTAAAAATTCCACCTGCAAATAGACTTGAAAAGATTAAAGGAGACCGAAAGGATCAATACAGTATTCGGATAAACGATCAATTTAGAATTTGTTTTGAATGGGAAAATTCAGATTCCTTTAATGTTGAAATTATTGATTATCATTATATAGGAGTTTATTAAAATGAAAAAAATACCAAATATACATCCAAGTGAAATATTAAAAGAAGAATTTTTAACTCCTTTTAACCTTTCTGCATATAAATTAGCCAAAGAGACTAAAATACCCCCAACAAGAATTTCACAAATCTTGAAAGGAAAAAGGAGTATTACTGCTGATACGGCATTAAGGTTTGCTAAATTTTTTGGTACAACAGCTGATTTTTGGCTTGGTCTGCAAATTGAATATGATCTCAGGGAAGAAATAAGTATTAAGTCAAAAGAAATAGATACTATTAAGAATATAGAAGCTGTTCATAATGTATGTTAATATAGTTCTGCTTTTCACCTTCCCGGGTTCAAAGCGAATGAATTATACAGTCTTTGCGGTCACTTCAAAACTCTGTGCCCCTCTGACAAAAACAACAAAGATGCCTCTATTTATCCTTTGACAATACCGCATACCAACCGATAATTATAACCAGATATCACTCCTTCCCCCGGAGGCTTTCATGAAAAAAGGCATCATCCTCGTACTGGCGGTAATCATCTCGTGCTCAGCCCCTGAAAAGAAAAGCGAGCCCGCTGGCGAGCTCATTGTACGCACGTTAAACGATTTCTTTATACGCTGCGAGGAAGACATCAAACGCGCGGAAGCCGTGATACTCAAGCACGACATCATCAAAAACCTGACACATTTAAAATTTATGAACGCCGGCGGCAAAAAATACTATCTCCTGGAAAGAGAGTCAATTTCCGACA
>CAZDZB010000254.1:0-2146 GCA_964509795.1 uncultured Christensenellaceae bacterium
AATACCAAATACAAAAACTTACAGAGCCACTACATAAACAGTAAAACATATATACTGCAAACTGCACGCTTCTTTTACTGTCCTTGCTCGCTTCTTTTGCTATTTTATTTTTGCTCTTAAATCTTTTACTGCATACTGCATACTGCTCGCTTCTTTTGCTATTTTATTATATTCCTATTTCCCACGCTTTTGAAGGTTATATCATGAAGATGCAGATTTAGGTTTGGAAATTTCCTTTTCTCAACAATAAACTTAAAAACCCGATTATAAATAATCAGGTTTTTGGTTTTTATCTTCTTTACTCAATTTTATTTTTTCCCTGCTCTTGCCTGTTCCATCACGACAGGGATCATTACAAGCACCAAGGTGGCCGCAATAATCACAAAGCCGCTTATATATTCGCTATTCATAAGGAGAACTGCGCTGAGGCCCAGCATCAGACTAATTGCATACATCAACAGCACCGCCCGCTTTTGACAAAGTCCGGCGGAAAGCAACTTATGGTGCAAATGTCCCTTGTCGGCCTCCATTATCGATCGTCCTCCAATAATCCTTCTGCCTATTGCAAGGGTTGTATCCATTATGGGAAGTCCCATTGCCAATATGGGCAATACCATTGTAAGGGCTGTCGCTCCTTTTATTGTTCCTTGTATTGAGATTGCTGACAATACAAAGCCGAGAAAAAGGCTCCCTGTGTCTCCCATAAAGATCCTTGCAGGGCTAAAGTTGAAAGGCAGGAATCCAACGCAGCATCCTGCGAGGATTAGTGTCACAAGCGCCATTTCATACCTTCCATTTACAAATGCTATATATGAAAGTGTAGTAGCCGATATTGTAGAAATTCCGGCTGCCAATCCGTCCAGTCCGTCTATTAGGTTGAATGTGTTGGTTATGCCGACAACCCAGAATACCGTAATCGGTATGCTTAGGCTTCCAAGATATATGAGTCCTTCGGATTCGAAGAAGTTTGTGAAGAAGTCTATTTTTATACCAAAATGCACCAGTACAAGAGCCGCTAGGATCTGTACCAGAAGCTTAACCTTTGCCGATACTCCTCTTATGTCGTCCACTATTCCCAGGCCAACAATCATGGTTGAACCAATTATTATACCCTTGGTCATATCATCCATTCCCGCAAAGATAACAAGGGTCGCAACAAAAGCCAAATAAATGGCCAAGCCTCCCATTCTGGGAATAGGGGTCTTGTGGACCCTGCGGTCGTCATTTGGCACATCCATGGCTCCGACTTTTCGAGCCAATTTCTCTACCAATGGCGTCATTATGAATGTTAGTATGACCGCTATAAAAATCGGCAAAATGTATATTTCCATGGTTTGAACCTCTCTAAAGTAGAAAGATATCAGATTTCAGATATCAGATTTCAGGAAAAACAAAGGACAAGTACAAAACCTCGATTAGTGGTCAGTGGGCAGTGGACAGTGGACAGTAAAAACAAATACAAAAGATAAAAGAATAAATACCCAGTGCATAAAATGCAGTTTGCAGCGGGCAGTAAATACAAAACCCTTAACTGCGAATGCACTGCATTTAGTGAGCAACAGGCAGTGGGCAGTCAAACCCAAAGCAAAACCTTTTAAAATCAAATCTCTTTTATTGTAAACCACACACTATTCTTCTATCATTCTATCACGCGGATTTTTTTTTGCAATGACGGTCAAACCTTTGTTACTGAAGTTTAATCTTTGTAGTTTACGAGTTCTATGCCGGCTTCCTCGAGTATGGCCATTGACAGCTCATCGGGATAGCTTCCCTTGAATACTATTTTTACTATACCCGCATTGACTATCATCTTTGCGCATAGTGAGCAGGGCTGCAGCGTAACATACATGGTTCCGCCGCATATGCTTAATCCGTGGTATGCCGCCTGGATAATGGCGTTTTGTTCTGCGTGCAAGGCCCTGCAAAGCTCATGCCTCTCGCCTGAAGGTATTTTCATCTGCTCTCTGAGGCAGCCTCCCAGCTCCAGGCAGTGGCGCATTCCGCTCGGCGCACCGTTGTATCCCGTGGTCAATATTCTTTTGTCCTTAACGATTACCGCGCCGACCTGCCTCCTAAGACAAGTGGAGCGTGTCTTGACAAGTTCAGCTATGTCCATGAAATATTGATTCCAGTCAGGGCGCATAAA
>CAZDZB010000255.1:0-2135 GCA_964509795.1 uncultured Christensenellaceae bacterium
CCGAATACGCCTCTGTATGTGTGTATCTCATCTATTACTACGTATTTGATATTTTCGAAAAGCTTAACCCATTTTGTATGATGTGGCATAATGCCTGAATGGAGCATATCGGGATTTGTTACTACAATATGTCCTGCCTGGCGTACTGCTTTTCGTGCGGCAACAGGTGTGTCTCCGTCATATGTATATGTTTTTATATCAATTTCAGCTTTGTTAATAAAATCGTATAATTCGCTTACCTGATCTGCCGATAATGCCTTTGTAGGAAAAAGATATAATGCACGTGTTGAATTATCTTTTAGTATTTCATTAAGGACAGGCAGATTGTAGCACAATGTCTTGCCCGATGCCGTCGGGGTTACTACCACTATATTTTTACCGTCGTTTAAGGCATCCATAGCACTGCGCTGATGTGTATATAATTGCTGTATGCCACGGCTTTTGCATGCTGAAATAAGCCTTGGATCAAGATAATCGCCAAAGCCTGCATACTGTGCTTCTTTTGCAGGGATTTCGCGCCAGTGGGTGACATTATCCATAAATGAGGAATCACTGCGAAGTTTTTGTAATAGCTGGTCGATGTTCATATTAGTATCCTTACGTTCTCAGTCAATGTAGAATATAATTACTGCTCTTTTATGAATATCTGCAAATCCGATACTGGTATCTTAATAAATATAGCAAATGTATGTATTGTAAATAAAATAAGGTTCTGAATGAGTCATCTCTTCTGCTTTTATTTTAATATCTTCATCTAATTTCACTATAGTAACAGAAATCGAAAATAAGTGAATCCGTATCATCTTTTCTAAAAAAAATATCATTTACTAAAATCAGATAACTAAAATAAGTAAAGATACTTTAAAAGCATTTTGATTTTACTCACTCAGCAGATTTACAGCAGAACGTCCTATAACGCAGATAACAGCAGTGTAAAACCACTTATGGCTCTTTGATACGCCTGTTAAGTCATTGAAAAATCTTTTTCGTTTCGGTATACGTCTTGTAGACACAATTTCTTCTATAATTTCCTTAGCTTCATCCAATAGCTCAAACAAATCATCCTTGCTGTCTCCGCCATGTGCATTTATTTGCTTCTTAATTTCTGCAATCGCTGCATCTGCAGATGTTTCAATATCACAGATAGTTTCAATAAAAGAATATTCTCCGCTTTGTTTTTGCTTATTTACGCCTGCTTCTTCATATAAAGCAACAGCATCCCGTATTCTTTGTTCTTCGGCAATCTGTGCTTCTTCAGCAAGGCGTGCCTCTTCTTTAAGCCTGGCTTCTTCCTGAAGTCTTTTTGCTTCCTGCTGCTTTAGCTGTTCCTGAAGCCGTGCTATCTCCTGCTGTCTTTCCTCTTCCTGATGCCTTGCTTCTTCCTGAAGCCTTGCTATTTCCCTTTGCCTAGCTTCTTCCTGCTGTTTTGCTTCTTCCTGAAGTCTTGCTATTTCTTTCTGCCTTGCTTCTTCTGCAGCTTTTGCAGACTCCTGAAGTTTAGATATTTCTTCAAGGCGTGCTTCTTCTCTTTTTCTGGATTCTTCTTTTAGTTTTGCTTCTCTTTTTAGAAGAGCTTCTTCTTTTTTTCTAGCCTCTTTTTCCAGACGCTCACGTTCCTTTGCCTGACGCTCCAATTCAGCCTGCCGTTCTTTTTCCAGGCGTTCCAGTTCCTTTTTGCGTGCTACTTCTTTTTTTGCTTCTTCCAGCAGCCTTGCTTCTTCTGCGAGACGCTCTTCTTCTGCTAATCTGGCTTCTTCTTCCAGACGTGCCTCTTCTTTTCTTTCAAAATATTGTTCCGCTGAAAGCGGGATTTTTACTTCGTGTATAGTATTGCCGTACCATGTGCACATTGCAAGATGGTTTTCAACCAATTCATCGATAAGTTCGCGAAGATGAGAGTCAGCAGCCTCATCAGTTTCAAATTCGCGGAATTTATCATCAATCAGTTTTTTTACATTATCTGCATCCAGCATTTCCTGCAGTAATTTTTCGGCACCTTCTGTTAATGATTTAAACATTTTTATCATCCTTTTTTTGTGTTGTTGTTTTTTTATTTTTAATCATTGCCGGTCATTGTACAAATTATGGTGTATGTTCCTTCTGCTGCTTCTTCAATTAAGGCTTCAACATCCAGC
>CAZDZB010000256.1:0-2121 GCA_964509795.1 uncultured Christensenellaceae bacterium
GCCCTACTGGTCAGCATAGGAGAAAATTATAATTTTGTAATATTTAAGTTTTGACATTTCAAAGTATGCGTCAATTCCTGTACCCAAGGCTGTTATTATTGACCTGAACTCCTCGTTTCCCAATACGGCATCCAGTCTTTTTCTTTCGGCGTTTAAGGGCTTGCCCCTTAAAGGAAGAATAGCCTGGAATCTTCTGTCGCGCGCTTGCTTTGCAGAGCCGCCAGCAGAGTCACCCTCAACCAAAATCAATTCATTTTCTTCGGGTTTTCTTCCTGTGCAGGATGAAAGCTTGCCGACTAACGGTGCTCCTTCCAAAGCTGAGCGCTTTCTGGCAAGCTGGGTTGCTTTTCTGGTGGCCGCTCTTACCTTTGCTGATTTTAAGGCTTTTTCGGTTATTTTGCTTACGACTTCAGAATTTTTCAAATCGGAAAGGTATAAGCTTAGCTTTTCATTGAGCAGAAGCTCCACGGCTTTTCTGGCCTCGCTATTGCCCAGCTTTGTCTTAGTCTGGCCCTCGAATTGTATGTTATGCATTTTCAACGCTATTACGCATGTCATGCCTTCGCGGAAATCTTCACCGGATAAATTTGCCTGCTTTTCTTTTATCAGCCCCGCCTGGCGCATATAGTCGTTCATCGTTTTGGTGATGGCCGCCTTAAAGCCCGTTTCGTGCGTTCCGCCATTAGGGGTGGGAATGTTATTTACGTATGAAAAAACATTGTCGTTATAACCTGAATCATACTGTATAGCAATTTCAATATGAATGTCTTCACGAACACCCGATATTAATATAGGCTCCTCATTAAGCACAGTTTTTTCTTTGTTAAGCTGCTTAATGAAGTCGATAATTCCGCCTTCGTAATAATACGTTTCTTTCATAGGGCTTGTGCTTCTTTTGTCTTCAAAATAAATGGTTAGGCCTTTGTTTAAATAAGCCAGTTCCTGAAGCCTTCTTTTGATGGTTTCCTGATTATAGTTTAAATGGTCAAAAACAGAAGGGTCGGGCATAAAAGTAACATATGTACCTTTTTCAAATGTGGACCCGACAACAGATAGGGGAGAAGTCGGCTTTCCTGAAAGTACCTTTTTTTTGCTCTGTGAAAAATTGCTTTCAAATCTTTGCTTATAAAGCTTGCCCCCTAAATGAACCTCCACTTCAAGCCACTTTGAAAGAGCGTTAACTACTGACGCGCCAACGCCGTGAAGCCCACCGGAATATGAGTAGGAGTTGTTGTCGAATTTTCCTCCGGCATGCAGCTGAGTGAAAATAACTTCAACGCCGCTTTTTTTCATTGTCGGGTGCATATCAACAGGCATACCTCTGCCGTTATCTTTTATTGTTACTGATTTATCTTCATTAATGCAAATTGTCACTTCGTCCGCGAAACCATTGGCAGCTTCGTCGACTGCATTGTCTACTATCTCCCATATCATGTGATGCAAGCCCTTGGTTCCTGTGGAACCTATATACATACCGGGACGCATTCTTACGGCCTCTAACCCCTCTAAAACCTTTATATCATTTGAGCTGTACGATTTATTCTCCAATATTTTATCCGCCTTTCGATAAATGTTCCCTTGATAAATATAAGTGACTTTTTATTTTATGTCAACCTAAATTATAACATAAAAACAGGCTTTATTCAAGAAAATATGTTCCCCTCATGTCCTTCGGTGTTCTTTCGGGCATCTTGACTTGAATTATTCATTATGCTAATATTAGGAAGACTGGATTATAAGTATTTTACTTGTTTTTGAGTATCGACTAAAGTGTTTTTATTTACCTTTTGTCCAGTCTTTTATTTTATCAGAAAGAAATCAGCACATGAAACCGAGTGAAATTTTATTAAGCAAGAGAAACTTGAACCTGCCGAATATTCTATCCATCCTGAGAATTCTCATGGTGGGTGTTTTAATTTTGTTTTTCAAACTGGATATGAAAATAGCAGCATTTTTCACATATCTGACAGCGTCCGCAACAGATGCACTAGATGGATACATAGCGAGAAAATATGACCTTATAACGCCCCTTGGCAAGCTGCTCGACCCGCTAGCTGACAAAATGATGCTGGTTACCGTGCTTGCCTGCATGTATTTTGCCAAAATTCTGCCGCTTTGGAT
>CAZDZB010000257.1:0-2096 GCA_964509795.1 uncultured Christensenellaceae bacterium
TGGAATCCACAATAATATCCCACGGCATGCCCTACCCCAAAAATGTGGAGACGGCGTTAAACGTGGAGCAGATAATAAAGGATGGCGGAGCGGTGCCCGCCACAATCGCCATATTAGGAGGCAAAATCACAGTGGGCTTAAGCCATGATGAAATTGACTACCTGGGCAAATCAGGCACAGACGTTGCCAAGGTTAGCCGCAGGGATTTGCCATATATACTGTCGCAGAAAAAGGACGGCGCTACAACAGTTTCCGCCACCATGATAGGCGCGCATCTTGCAGGCATTAAGGTGTTTGCAACCGGCGGAATCGGCGGCGTGCACAGAGGCGCGGAAAAGACATTTGATATTTCAGCGGATTTAGAAGAGCTGGCCAAAACCGACGTAACAGTGGTGTGCGCCGGCGCGAAAGCCATACTTGACCTTAAGCTTACATTGGAATACCTGGAAACAAAGGGCGTTCCTGTGCTTGGCTATAAAACGTCAGTGCTTCCTGCATTCTACAGCAACAAAAGCCCCTACAGCGTGGACTATCAGGTGAATTCCGCCAGGCAGATAGCCGAGATGATGTACGCAAAATATAAAACAAACCTTACTGGCGGCATGCTGGTTGCAAACCCCATACCCGATGAATACTCAATGGATTTTGATGAGATAGAAAAAGTGATAATATCCGCGGTTAACGAGGCCGATGAGCGGGGCATACACGGCAAGGACATCACTCCGTTTTTGCTGGACAGAATCCAGCAGCTGACTATGGGCGAATCCCTGGAAGCCAATATCAAGCTTGTTTATAACAACGCAAAGCTGGCGGCACAAATCGCGCTTGAATATTCAAAAATGTGATAAATAATTTATCTTTATACGCAAAAACACTGCCTTTATCAGACAGTGTTTTTTTATTGCTCATCCGTTTTTTTATTCAGTAACTATGCCCTTCTTTAAAATGATGTTTGCGTAAATCGCAGGTTCGCTTGTAGCGATTATCACATATGCCTTTTTAGCCCTGTCATAGAATTCAAATCTTTCTATGTTCATAAATCCGTTTGCCATGCCCTTTGCTTCTTCGCTGTTTTCAATTATCTTTTTGTATTCGTCCCATATGGGCGTTTTAACATCACTGCCTGCGGGCACTTCCATGAGCATAACGGGATTCTCCACCATTGGGTCCAGCGGGAAAAATTTAAGTATAGCCTCCAGTATCTCCGGCACATTATGCCCGTCCATGCGCACAACTCTTCTTCCCAATTCAGCAGTCGGAAAATTTCCGTCCGCCAGCACTATTTCATCACCGTGTCCCATCTCCATCATTATCTTCACAAGGTTTGGCGGCAGTATGCTTGGTATCTTTTTTAACATGATTTTTTACTCCTTTTTTATATTTTAATGAAATTATTTTATATGTTCTTTATACTATATACTATAAACAAAATTGAGGAAATTAACAACTGGTATTTGGGTTTATGAAAATTAGATTTCTTTCGCCTATTCCTTCATTACATTTGCGTTAAACGAATAATCATCCACTTTATTATCAAAGAAGGTTATCTCTATATACATAGTCGCGCCGAAGCCTGCATCAAAACCAAAACTTAACTCCAAAGTCCTTATTTCGTCACCTAAGTAGCTTACATATATGCTTCCGATTTTGTTTTCGCCATCAATATTATATATCGGAACAGTGCTGTCAATTCTCAAATCAATATCTGTAGTATCTATCCCAAAGGATGACATTACTTTTTCTGTACTGTCGCCTATCTTTATGCCGTAGGGGCATTGTGAGCCTGTCTTCATCACCTTTACACTCTCAACTATGCCGACATCTTTATAGCCCATAGTGTCATTGTAATATGTCACAAAGCCAAACTCATACACTGCATATGTATACCATCCGCCGTCCAAACACTCCCACCTGTCCCATTGGCTGTAGTATAGAGGCGCACCATACATGCTGCGCACTTCCTTCTCTGTCATGCCGTATTTTAATCCAGCGATAACAAAATCATCCACATCCAATTCTCTGTTGATTTTAAGTGTTTCATTTGTTTCATCACTTGATACAGGAGCATCAATTGTCTGACTCGGTTTCTGCTCCGG
>CAZDZB010000258.1:0-2088 GCA_964509795.1 uncultured Christensenellaceae bacterium
GGGCGGCATTCTGCTGCGTCATGCTGTCCATGTCGGTAACGGCAGTTGTAATCTGCTCGATGCCCCGCCTCTGTTCATCACTTGCTGCCGCCATCTCGGAAACAAGCATGTTAACCTGTTTAACCGCCTCAATAATTTCTTTTAAAGCTTCACCGCTTTTGTTAACAAGGCCGGTTCCATTTTCAATTTTCTCCACAGAATCTTTTATCAGGATATCAATTTCTTTTGCCGCACCTCCGGCTCTTTGGGCCAGGTTGCGTACTTCACCTGCGACAACCGCAAACCCGCGCCCCTGTTCACCTGCACGTGCCGCCTCAACAGCGGCGTTGAGAGCAAGAAGGTTTGTCTGGAATGCTATTTCGTTGATCATTGTGATTATGTCCGCGATCCTGGCGCTTGACGCATTGATCTCAAGTATGGATGTAACCGCCTCTTCAACAACTGAACCTCCGTTTTCTGCGAGCGTGAGAGTATTGCTGGCCAGCTTGCTTGCTTCAACCGCATTGTCGGAATTCTGCTTCGTTGAAGCATTGGCCTCTTCAATTGTGGCTGCTATTTCTTCAAGGGATGACGCCTGCTCTGATGTGCGCTGTGAAAGATTCTGGTTGTCCTGGCCTATCTGTTCTGTTGCAGTGGCCACCTGTTGCGCTGAGTTTATTATACCCACAACAGTTTCTTTTAATATATGGCTTAATTTCTGGAAGGCATTTGCAAGAGTGCCCAGTTCATCATTTCTGGTAAGATATTCATCATGAATAGTTTTTGTGAGATCAAGCTGGGCCATGTTTTCAGCATACTTGGCTGCTGCAATAACAGGTGCTGAAATACCGTTTCCTATATAATAGGCGATAATTCCTCCTAGAATAAGTAATACTAATGTAATTATAATAATAATATTTCTAAGGTAATTTATTCCGCTCAGAATTTCCATTAATTCCATCGCGAGAGTGACTGACCATCCATCGGTATTTTCGATAGGGGCAAGGGAAGCGTAAATGTCCTTACCGTTAAAATAATACTGGTCTATGCCTCCGCCCTTTGCCATTGATTTTTTTATGAACTCCGCGAGCGGTATAAGTTGTTTGTCACTATCTGCCGCCTTAATCGGATTATACTGCTCGGTCACAAGTTTTTTATTTTTGTGTCCCTGTACTGTCGCCTCTCTGTTGATTATGTAGGCATAACCTGTTTCCCCGATCTTAATTGTTTCCACTAATTTCGTGATTTCATTGCCGTCTCTCATACCGATAAGTACGCCAATAATCCGGCCGTTTCTTTTTAGCGGTACTGCGACCGTTACGGTGGGGAGTCCTGTTTCCTTATTTATTACAACATCTGAATAGGTTGAAGTCCCGGCCAGGGCACGTTTAAAATATGCCCTGTCGGAAATATTATGGGCTGTTCTCTGCATGTTGAAAAATGTGGTGTTACCGGAAGTGTCAGCAATGGCAAACATATCAAATCCTGTACGTTTGCCCTCTGAGTCAAAAAATGAAACTTTTTCGGCCCAGGGTGTATTATCGTCAATAATTCTCCGTTCAGCAAGCGCTTCCATTATGGCGATATTTACCTGCATATTTGCCTGTACGACTCTGCTTATTTCTTCGTTAATCCTGGCAAAATTCTGTTCGGTCTGTTCAAGGAGTATTGATCTTGCCTGCATATAGCTTACTATGCCGAATGTAATTGACACAAAGAATAAAGCCCCGACTATCAGCAGAATCATTTTAGTCTTAATTGATTTCACGGTATTCCTCCACTTGTATTACTCTTATTATGATTGTTTGAAATAATTGAAGTTCCCGGATAAAAATATTTCAGCCGCGTTAATGCGGTCCTTATTGTAACAGGAAACTTTAAATACTATAGTAATTATTTAAATGGCGATTTTCAATAACTGGAATGAAAAAAAAATATCACAGTTTCCGGTGATAAATGAGGGGGGAGCTTAACTATATGATTGTTTTATTGCGTATTTAAAGAGTTCCCTGCAGGTTGTGAACCCTAATTTTTCTTTAAGATGTTTTCTGTGCGTCTCTACAGTATTGACGCTCAAATTCAGCTTTCGCGCAATTTCCAGAGGGGAGT
>CAZDZB010000259.1:0-2081 GCA_964509795.1 uncultured Christensenellaceae bacterium
AAAGAGAAACCCTGATAATGGACTTTTGCCCTACAATGTTATTTGTGGAGCATGACACTTTTTTTGTGAATACCATAAGCAATAAAATCATAGAAATTTAATAACAAAAAAATGAGCTGCTCTGTTTTTACAGAGCGGCTCATTGTCTGCTATGCGGTATTATACTTCTAGTTTAGGTTCTCACCGATTTTTACAATATCATTTTTGTTTATATCATCACCGGATACAATAATCAGCATGGCGTCCATTATTTCTGTATAGGCACTGTTGGGGAATTCAATGTCGATTTGTATGCTTTCCTCCATATGCTTTTCCAGCACCATCGCACTTTCAACGGGCTCAATTTCCTTGTAAAGAATAAGCTGATTCAGGTACTTATATGTTTTCTCTTTGTCGTTTATCAGCATAGTGTCGCCATAGCCATCAATATTCACATTTTCGGCAGTCGCCTCTGCTGACGCTCCGAACTCGGATGATCCATCCTCAGAAAATCTGGTAGTCAGAAACGTATCAATTTCAATATAATTATCATCGGCATTGGCATATTCTAAAGTATACCTGGAAATGTTTTTTGCATATCCTTCCGGCAGGGCATAAATCAGGCAGTTTACGCCGTCTATTACCTCCATGCTTATGGGCTCCGCTTGTAGAAGGGATAGGTCGTTCCAGAATGTGATGCGGCATAAGCGAAGCGAATATCCTTTGGGAATATATGCGGGAAGCGGCAGGTATACATTTGCGTCGCCAATGTATTGCGCAAACTTTGTATAGTCGTCGAATTCCATAGACGGGGGCTGATACGTGCCTCCTCCGCTGCTGTCTGGAAATGTGTAGTAGGCAATACGCAGCTCACCGGGCTGCGCGGCGCGTGTGAAATCACTGGCTATTTTGTCTTCGGCGGCATTGCTTATTACTGCGTTTTCCGGCAAAGGCGTGGTTTCGGGCACAATTTCCTCCTCTGCGATATCTTCCCCAGAATTGCCGTAAGGGAAATTAAACACTTTGAAGTTGTCGAACACAGCGGCCGCGCCTGCCGTGCCAACAATCAGCAGAGCTGCCAGAATGGCTGCCGCAATCAGAACCTTTTTATTCATGCGGCGCACTTCACCCTGCGCAATTATTCCGTTCTGCACGTTTTCTTTAATGTCGTATTCGGGCGTTTTAATTTGCTCGAACATTTGCTTTATTTTATTTTCATCTATATTTTTTTTCATGTTGTTTTCTCCTTTACAGCTTTGCTTTCAAGCGGGCTCTTTTTTGCATATGAAGGGTAATCATCCGCCAGCAGTACAGCCAGCCTTTTCTTTGCCCGTTCATATCGTTTCCTCAATGCCTGCGGAGTTTTGCCGTGTATTTCCGCCAGGTCGTCGTATGTGCGCTGCTCCATCACCCTGGCATAGACCAGCGAACGGTCAAGATGGCTGAGTGAAAGCAGGGCAGATTTTATGTTTTCGGGTATAAGGTTGTCCTCTGCCTGCGGTTCGTCTGCCGCTGCTGCGAGCCGCAATGCTCTTCTTCTTATAATATCTATGCAGGTGTTATAGGCTATGCGGTAAAGCCATGCGGACAATGACTTGCCGCTGTCAAATGACGCACGCTTCTGATACGCCTTAATAAATGTCATCTGAACGGCATCCTGCGCCTCGTGATAGTCGCAGAGTATGCTGTGGCAGTATCGCAGAATGGGGTGGCCGTACTTTTCCACCACCGCCTCCAGTGCGGGTTCTCCGCCATACGCAAAGTCAATCTTTGAATTCTTCATTATAAAGTTTCCTTTTTGCTTTTATTAAGCAGCTGCTAAAATCGATTTCACTTATAATACGAATATAAGGTATTATTTGTGACATTACAATTGAAAATAAATAAAAACAGGCACTACTGCCTGTAGGTGATGGTGTGGTGGGGTATGCGGGGCTCTGCCCAATGCCCCACTAAAGGGACACGTCCCTTTAGCGTCCTATATAGTATTGTACTGAGACTTCAATTGTTTTACCCATTTCAAAACAACCATTTAACTCTTTGTAACCTTAAATTATTTTAACAAAATTCTGTTACTTTTTATTGTAAGTTAGTTATTTGTG
>CAZDZB010000260.1:0-2073 GCA_964509795.1 uncultured Christensenellaceae bacterium
CCATCATCAACGAGATACGGGGCAACAATCTGAAAATCGTCATACCCATTTATAACGCGCGGACAAACCTGTACCCGAACAGAAGCCAGAAATTCCTGACTCCCGATGTTGAATACCTGCTGGTTGAGCCGGATATTATTCAAACAGCGGAATCGGTGCGGTCCTTCACCGACGGACTTGTTGGTACGAAGCTTAAAGACGAGATTCTACCCGGCAGCGGCATCATGGCCATTGAAAAATACCTTCTCACCCTGTACAGGCAGAAGAGGGCCCTCAACCTGAAAAAAGCGCGGGGGCACTAAACCAGGTCACTCGGAGGAGGTTGAAGCCGGGCAGTTCCCTGCTGCGTTGCATGATGAACAGGTTTCTTTTGATGATGAATCGTTCTGCTGCGGGGGAACGCCTTTTTTGTAATCATTGACGTAAAACCCTGAGCCCTTGAAAATTATTCCGGCATTTCCAAAGAGCTTGCGCACCTTTGATCCGCACTCAGGGCACTTTTTAATGGGATCGTCCTTTATGGACTGAAAAACATCGAATTTATGTTTACATTCAAGGCATTCATATTCGTAGGTAGGCATGGTATCCTCCACTGTTCCTTTTATAACTGTTAATCCGCTTTATGCTCATTTGTTTATATCCCGGTGCCGGGGTATACAAAAAAGTTTTTAGATATGTAAAAAGCCGTGGCTTTTTCGTCAATAAAAAAAAGAAATTATACAATGTCACAGATGAAGACGCATATTAAATTTCGGGAACATTATCATTATAATTCGCAGCCTCAGCAGATAGAGTCCCCTCAATACCCTTTATGTAGAGATCATTTGAGCACGTTCACAACTTCCCAAAATTTAATATGCACCCCACAGATACGCCAACAGTTTATTTTTATTTTTTTAGGGTGGAAAGTTCTCTACATAAATACCAGTTCAAAATACAAAATGACTTAATGGAAGAGAACGTCCCCTCCCCCCCTAAAGGTACTTTTCATGCTGAAAAGTCCTTATTAACAGGGTGTGCTTAAAATTTATATCAACAAATGATAACACACCAATCTTCTTTCACGGCAACGCCGGTGTCCGGGTTGGTTATATATCACTTAATAGATTTTGAGAAGCATGTATGACTGCAATAACATCTATTTGATCAGGCTTGATATAGTAGATTATTCGATATGGTCCTTCAATTAGTTCCCGTATCTGCTCCATGTTAAACTCTGGAACTATTCTGCCAGATAAGGGAAATGTACTTAATTGTATAGATTTTTTGGTCAGGGCATCAATAGTACGTTTTGCGTAATTTTCTGAATGCTAAGAAATATATCTTTGAATTTCGGTCAAGTGGCACTTTGCCGTGTCTGTCCAATAAACGTTCAATCTGATAATCCAAATTGCCTTCGAAGCTCATGTACTTCTGTCACCCTGCCGTCTTTGCTATCTGCAATACCTGCTTCAACTGCTTCTCTTACATATACAGCATACATGATATCTTCCCATGTCGCATTTTCAGGTAAATTATTAATCATTTTCTTTGCTTCTTCTTTTACAGAGGCCATAATTCCACCTTCAATTGAAAATATATAAAAACAAAATACTGGCAATATAATGATCTGTCTATATTTTTTCTGCTCTCACCATGGACTTTATCGATAAAATTCGGACACTTCCCACGTCCTGTGGGTCGTACTCTGGATTATGTGAAAGGGACGCTCCGCTGTGGGTTCTTGGCTACTTTGGAACGACCCAAAGTAGCCAAAGGTCGCCCTCAAACGCCGGGAGGCTTGCTCTCCCGAATTCGAGTACTCGCCCGCGTGCGACCTGCGAATTACGTCCATGATACGTACGCAGGCCGCAGCCCATGACACTCGGGCCTCCTGCCCTCTCTATGGGTTGCTTATGAGACAGGAGCAGAAATTGTCTCTTTTGATGCAGGAATTCTTCTTTCAAAGAACATGTATGCTAATATGAAAGCAGAAAAACTCACGGAAGGTCAAATACTTTTTAGAACTATAACCGTTTCGGTAGCAGATTAATTTTGGGGGTAAAAAAGTAGTATTAATTTAAAGTGAATTCA
>CAZDZB010000261.1:0-2071 GCA_964509795.1 uncultured Christensenellaceae bacterium
CAAGAATAATCCTTCCGTTTCTTATATTTTTCATCAATACACTCCCTTTCATTTTTCGTTGTTATTAATAAATTCGATTTCAGAGGGCTTATTCCTCTTTTTAAAGATTACATTACCGTCATTTATGAGACAATAGCATTTATTATAATGTGCAAATAAAAACTCCCATAAAGGGAGTTTATTTAAGAATTTCATTTATGTTTGCTATCTTCGATTCCACTTCTTCCTTCTGTATCCGTATTTTCTCTTCATATGAAGGCCTGTTTTCTTCACTGGAATTCATATACCTGTTATATGTTCTCCAAAGATCGATTACCTCTGTGTTTGTTGCAGTTATGAAGTTTTCAAAATTTCCATATTTTTCTTCCATCCGTTTGTCAAGTATCTCAGGTTTTATATTGTTTGCCTTAACCATCCACTCGCTCGAAAAATTCTGCCAATTATCCATTGTCGGACTATCCACATTGTTTACGAAGGCCTCATTAAGATCTCCGTACAAAGATTCGAGTTCCGAGCAGTATATGCTTAAATTCTCGACCGCTTCAGCAGGCTTAACCTGAGGCAGGGTTTGCATATATTTGAATCCCCCGAAGGAAATTGCCACCAATACAATAGCCAATACAATGATAATATTCTTCCTCTTCATATATAATAACCCTTTCTTCTTAGATGATAACGCAATTATTATTATAGCCTATATGAGTAGTCTTATCAAGAAAGATTTAGTATGGAAGCCCCACGCCGTAGGAAAACTCAAAATTCATTTTGGCGAGATTGTAGCCCTTAACCACCTGCAGCTTGGCCAACTCCAATTCACTCAATGCGCTTTGTGCATTCATTACATCGACAACGGTTGCCATTCCAACTTCATAGGAAAGAAGCGTCAAGCGATATGCCTCAGAAAGCGCTTCGACACTCTTATCTAGAGACTCGATAGACCTATATGCTTTTACCATGTCAACATAGGCCTTGCGTACAGAAAGCTCGGCCTCATTTTCTGCCTTGATCAAATCCGCATAGGCTTTTTCGACTTCAAAGTAAGCCTGTGCTCCCTTGTATGTGTCTCTTGAATATATTTTTTTCGTAACATCAAATTTCTTTTGAGCAGTTTCATACGCCTCTTTTTTTACATCTACCGTAAATCGATTCTCTTTTGCTTCCGCAAACAATTCTTCCAATTCAATGTTTTGACCATAGGCTTCATATGAAAAACCGTCCATCAAGTCAAACCAAGCTTCCTGCGGCATTCCTATCACATTGTTGAAGGATGTTTTAGCATAGTACAAATCGCTCAAGGCATTCTTTACTTCAAGTTCATCGGAAAGAAGCTGCGCTTCCGAATTCAGAAGCTCCTGCTTAGTAGCAACTCCGAGTTCAAATCTTGTTTTTGCTATATCGTATTGTTTTTTTGAGCGCTCCAGGTTCTTCTGGTCGACAGCATATTTTTCCTTGTAATAAAGCGCATCATAATATGCATTCTTTACGCTGAAATCGACCATGTTCTCCGTTGCAATTTTGCCTTGTTCGGCAAGGACAAGCGCCATTTCGGCAATGCGCAGATAGTAGCCGTCGGCGGCCAACTTGGTCATGAGCTGGGTCTCAAGCGGAACCGAGTAAAAAACATCAACGTCCTCCGCATCAGACTTGGCGGACTTTGCCTCTCTCACCTGTATTTTGGCTTTGTCTATATCGGCTTCAGTCATCTTCAAATCCAGCGAGTTTGCCCTCGCAACTTCCTGCGCCTGCGTTACCGTATAGCTGTCGCCCGCATCAGTATCGGCGGCAGAATACCCAAGAAGTGTTATCCCCATAAGGCAAACGGCTATTGTCAGTATCTTCAACTTTTTCATTCTTACCACCCTTATTAATTTATTTTATGTAATTATAACATATTTCCATTAAAAAAACAGAACCCGCTCCAAAAGGAGCGGGTTCTTGTCTTATGCGGTTTTCGATTCTCTAATAATTCTAGAGTCCGAGATTCTCATCAGCTGCATCTTTGTCGAATACAACCATGAAGAATACTTCGTCATCGCTGTTGAAGTAAAGTTTTACAGTTGCATACTTGTCA
>CAZDZB010000262.1:0-2068 GCA_964509795.1 uncultured Christensenellaceae bacterium
GGGACTGTCCCAGCAACCAATTGAATTTATTCGATTAACCTTGGGACAGTAGTGAAATACAATATATTTTCACGATAAAAAAAGAGTTCATTTATCGATAATTCTAATCCAACTTGTTCTAGTTCATGTTTTTGTAATGCATATAAATCTACAGAACCGGTGGTTTGAAAAATCATATTTAAAAAAGATGAATAACAAACAGATTCTACAGGATCAAAGTCATCTATTTTCCTGCCTATAAGAGAATCAATACCCTCCTCATTAAGTCCAGATAGCGTTTTATACAAAGCGTATTTTCCGATTTCCATTTTATTTCCAATTTGATCGTAGAAATAAATTAATATGGACGAATAGTTTCAACCTTCAAAAAGTTTATAGGACAGGGAATATTTTAAATCTGAACCTTGATGGCCTCGCAAATAGTCGAAAAATGACCGTTTTTGAAAAATCGCTTCTAGTGATTACGGTTAGTTAGAAAGTCAATTTTGGTAAAAATTGACTTTTTGCGACTTCATCAACCTTGGACCGCAAGTAAAATAATTATTTAGGTATTAATGCCTTCGTTACGCTAGAAGTTATTATAGATTTGCTTAGGAAGTAATTCTCAAAATCCTCTTTTTTTGAATCTATAGCAGGCAGATTTAAAAAATCAAGGTATCTTTTATATAGTTACATTATTGGGCTTGAATTGACAGGTGGCAACTGTTATCAATTTTCCGACTTGAGAAAAATGATTATCCTTTCAATATAGCATCAATTCCAATTTGTGAGTATTGATTGACGGTATTAAACGGATATCTTGAATAATCACTATCAAATTGTTTCAATGTTTTATTAGAACCATCGTAATTTTTAAGACTGACAACGTCCATATAATAAAAGTTGTGGTATCGTAATTGATAAGTTGTACCGACTACCGTCCTCACTCGCCGGGAGCACCACGACTGGTTGAAAAACGGGTAGTACACCCTGGACGTGCTGAACACGGTGCTGTGTGGAACGGTGCCGTCAGCAGCCATATAATTATAGTTGACTGTTTCGTTGTGTTGCCCTATGCTTAATCCTCTTAACAAAAAAGGGGGGGAACAGTACTGTTCATTCTGCCAACCGCTTACGCTGTAAGCTCCGTTCACGTCGAGGGTGAAAAGAGGATATGCTGCGCCAGTAAGAGGTTCTGAGGTCCCTCTTCTGCACATCATCTCCTCCGTACTGCTTCCATTAAGTCATACCACAGCGTAATTTCACCGTTTATATACAACTGCCGATCTATGAACAGAAAACAGCTCGTAATTGGCGTTGCCGTTTTGTTGGTGGGTACCCTCGTCTATCTCATCGACCGCCCCCCGGAGCAAACCTATTTCGTCAAAAACAGTCCGATCGAGATCACACTCTTCACTGCCATTCCCAACGTATTCGGTTCTATCGGCGGCAGTCTGCCTGCATTTGTCCATGTATTCTCCTTCATACTGATAACAGCGGGCATCCTGTCCTGTAACAGGAGCGGCTACCGTATCATTTGCCTTTCGTGGTTTCTCCTCGATGCTGCCTTTGAGGTTGGCCAGCACTTTACTGCCTGGCCTTCAAAAATAATTCCCGACTGGTTCACCGGGATTCCTTTTTTGGAAAACACTGAGAGTTACTTTCTCCACGGGACCTTTGATTTTCTGGATCTGGCTGCTATCGCCCTCGGCTCGATAATAGCCTATTGTATCCTATTACGGACACACGAAAGGAGGTTCGTATCATGAAGGAGGGAATGATCCGTTTTACTAAGACGCTGCGATACCTTTGCCTGGCAGGTGTGATTGCCCTGGGCTTGATGACGATCATCGGTACCGGTGGTGGCGGTGACAGCGGTGGTGGCGGTGGCGGAGGCGGGACTGAAGCTGTTTATCCGCGGTTTGCCTACGTGGCAAATTATATGGATGATTCCGTATCATTTTACGCCGTTGACAACGACACCGGTCGACTGCGCTACCAGGGTAAAGTCCAAGCAAGTGATTACCCCGTGTCCGTTACCGTCGATCCATCGGGGAGCTATGCCTACGTGGCAAATTTGAACAGCGGC
>CAZDZB010000263.1:0-2064 GCA_964509795.1 uncultured Christensenellaceae bacterium
AATCTACTCCTTATTGAAAAGTAACATCCTTACACAGCTAAAAGTATAGCCCCTAAGGGCTATACTTTTTTATTCTGTATTTCTTTTATGATTTTGCTCCGCATTCCGGGCAGAACTTCGTACCTGCCGGCATGTTCGCACCGCAACTGGCGCACTTTGCAGCTTCCTGGCTCTGCCCGCATTCCGGACAGAACTTAGCGCCCTCGTTTATCTGCGCTCCGCAGTTTACGCATGCCACCTTGGCAACCACTGCCTGCTTGCCGCAGCTTGGGCAGAATTTTGATCCCTGCGGTATTTGTGCCGAGCAGTGCGGGCAAGCCATTGTTGCCTGCTGTTGGCTTTGGTTCATTGACTGCGCCATTGCCTGGCCTAAGACACTGCCTGCGCCCAACCCTACACCTGCGCCTGCCATTCCGCCGCCTTCATTTTGTGCTGCATCACGCAAAGCCTGTGCGGCCTGGAATTGTGTATACTTGCCCATGTCGCCGATAACGCCCATTGATGTGCGCTGATCCAGCATTTTCTCCACTTCTTCCGGTAAAGAAATATTTTCTATGAAAAACTGCATTATTTTGAGTCCAAGAGGATTAAATCTGTCTTGAAGCTTAATCAGTGCGCCCTGGCTCAGTTCATCATAATTAGCTGCCAAATCCATCGCAGGTATGCTGCTTTCGCCCAGCATATCAGATATGCCCGATACAATTGACCTTTTCAGTTGCCCTGCGACGTCATCAACTGTGTACATTGAATTGGTGCCAAAAACTTCCTTCATAAATTTGCCCGGGTCTTCAACTGCAAATGAATAAATACCGAAAGCGCGAAGGCGCAGCATTCCAAACTCAGCATCTCTCATCATTATTGGGTTTTTTGTTCCCCATTTTTGATCAAGAAATTGTTTTGTATTTACAAAATAAACTTCAGCTTTAAAAGGTGAGTCAAATCCGTATTTCCATCCTTGTAAAGTTGATAAAACAGGAAGGTTTCCGGTTTCTAATGTATATCTGCCAGGTCCGAAAACATCGGCAATCTGTCCCTCGGAAACAAACACTGCGGACTGTGAGGGCCTTACAGTTAATTGTGCTCCGTTTTTGATTTCATTGTCATGTACAGGAAATTGATACACCATAGTGTCTTGTGAATCGTCTGTCCACTCGATTATGTTAATCAATTCGCTTCTGATAAAATTACCTATTTTCCCCATAGTTTCATCCTTTCATATTAAACATTGTGTTGAACAGTTAATTGTATTATTCAGCTTTCGCTGTAATATCCTAATAATATATGTGTATACGCATAAACATCAGCATATAAACAGGAATTTACTTTCTTTATATAGCATATAGCCCACTTTATTTCTGTTAAAATAATTTTAACATTTTTTATTTGCTACTGCAATAAGTATATAAACCCCTTGTGCGACATTTCAGCGGTTTTTCCGCATAAAAAAAGAAGGCATACGCCCTCTTTTTTTAAATGAAGGATTTATATTTTAATCTTTGTTCTGCTGCCATTTATTATAAATACCCGTAAGTTCTTTCATTTCATCTTCTGTTACGCTTAAATACACTGTCTTGTACGCGCTGGAGTTTGTGTCATAATAATCAATCTCCAAGATAATGCTGACCTCTTCAGGCTCTTTGAATCCATTTTGTTTTATAATGTCAATTACCTTGAAAAAATACTCCCTGGACAGTTCATCTCCCCTCCCGAATGTCAGCGGCTCCTCCGCAGAGTCTCCTGTATTATGGAATGTTAAGGTAATCTTCACTATGTTGTTCATAGCGCCCGTCTCAACACCCCAGACCACTGCCTTTGCCTCATCCAGATTGGCTGTGTTCACTGCTTTTGTGTATTTAAGCGATGCCTCGGGGGTGTATTCAAACGTTAAATAATATGTATCCGCCACATTTGTGCCACTCACCCTGCCCCGCAAATAAAGATGCCC
This sequence comes from uncultured Christensenellaceae bacterium, assembly GCA_964509795.1. GTDB lineage: Bacteria > Bacillota > Clostridia > Christensenellales > UMGS416 > JAFGUF01. Next base: position 1,946 of record CAZDZB010000263.1, read on the forward strand.
GACTATATTAATATTTGCATAATTTTCGTACCACTCGCTGCTTGTATAATTCAGCCATTCATTTGGGAAAGTTTTTTCTTCATCTGTCAGTGCATTGTATTCTGCTTCAAAAACTTCAT
>CAZDZB010000264.1:0-2059 GCA_964509795.1 uncultured Christensenellaceae bacterium
TAAGTGCAAAAGCACCTGTACCAAACGTTGAAACATTTACTGTAGATAATTTAAACTTTCATTATATTTTATTTTGGAAAAATAGCACATTTTTGGGTTATTATAGTGTACCTGCTAATAATGCATCACATATAACTGACGCACATATTGCGCCAGGGGATTATGCACGCTGTTTTGATGGTTTTTAGCGCTTATTACTGCGAGCTGGCGCTGCGTTATGCCGTATTTCTCCATATGCATGCGCGCACCCATTGCGTAGATTTCCATAAAGGCGCTGCCCTCGACCTTTTTCTTTTTGCCCGCGGCCTGTGCGTTTTCTCCTTTCTGTTCAATTTCCTGTTTCTTTTTCTCTTTCTGCTCTTTGAGAAATTTCACGACCTGTTCAACCACTTCAACGTCCGCGGATGATGAATACAGTTTGAGCCTCTTTTCCCGGTCATCCATGTACATCTTTTCCATTCCCAGAACGAGCCCCACGTCATGAAGGCCCAGGGCTATGTCCATCCATGCCACCTGAAGTGCCGTTGCTGACGAGCAGCAGGCGTTTTCCACATTGGTGACAGGTATATCACCAATTCCCATTGACCTGAGCACTACCTGGCCCCGTATGGATTCCTGCCCGGTCACGATTCCCTGGTAGGCGTTACCCACAACAGCCATCTGTATGTCTTTTCGTTCGATCCCTGCGTGTTTCAGAGCCTGGTCTGTTGCTTCAGTGGCAAGGGATTTCATGTTTCGATCCATGTGTTTGCCAAAGGGTGTCATGCCCACACCAATTACATAAACATCTCTCATTTATGCCTCCATGATAAATAAACCGTCTGTAAAGATTCCTATCTTATTGTATAGTGCCTGTCTTGTACTGCACTAATACGAGGGTAATGAATATTAGTTTAGTGTAGGTTTTTTATTATGCAGTGGGAATTAGTCACATGTTGGGGTTTTCAATCAAGTTTATCGATTTTGGTTTCACGAATAAGTCCTTGACTTTATGATTATAGACCATTTTACAATAAACATTATCATGAAAAGTTATATAAATGAAGGGAGTGACTTTCTTTCATAATACTGTGGCATGTAACGGTAAGTTTTTTAAATAAGAGGAATTAATGTATTAACCAGAAAAATAGTCACGCTTCATGATCTCTATTCACTCAAAAAAATGTTATGGCCAGTGATAATAAAAACATTATTTTTAGTATCATAGTACTTGTCATTTTTTTTAATGCGGGGTGCTCTGTTTTTCATCAAACCAATAACCACATAGTGTCTCTTTCAGGTACATGGAAAATGTACACTAACAATGACAAGAGACTGATTAGAGATGATTGCACTGATAAAGATTTCGAAGAAATAATAATCCCCGGTGACTGGCTTTCTATACTAAAACAGAACGATGACCTTGTTTCTTTGCTCTGGCTTCGAAAGGACTTTTTTATAGGTGATGACCATAAGAATAAAACGCTGCTTGTATACCTTGGAGAGATCGGCATTGCCGATGAGACCTATCTCAACGGGGTGCGAATCGGATCAACAGGAAGAATGCCGTTACAAAAAGGAAAACTGGACTACCGGCAGGCATACCGTTATCCCAGGGTCTACCCTGTTCCTCAAGATATTATAAGATTTGGCGAAAAAAATACCATTACCGTGAGAATTTACTCTCATGTTTTTAACGGCATTAAGGGGGAGCCTGCTCTTATTGAAGACCGGCACGGTTTTCCCAATCAGTTTTTCACGTACTATTCTTCAATCATTATCAATGTAAGCGCTCTTGTTCTTAACCTGGTGTTCTTTACTTTTTTTCTGGCTTTATCTGTGGCTAATCATAAGCGGCTGGAATATATATATTTTTGTTTCATCCTTCTTCTCGGTATTCTGTTGAACCTTCCTTTCGTTAATTTTCCCCTGCTTATCAACGGCCTGGTAAAATTCAAGGCTCTCTTGCTTGTGTATGTGTTTATCAATTACTTTATTTTCATGGCAATACAGGAGATACTCAATAAGCGGTATCCGGTAATGTCGTTTATTATGAGCATTGTACTTCTTATTTTAACCG
>CAZDZB010000265.1:0-2054 GCA_964509795.1 uncultured Christensenellaceae bacterium
GATTTATATGATTTGCTGCAGATTTTTAAAAAACTCCGTGCCCCTAACGGATGCCCCTGGGACAGGGAGCAGACCCACAAAAGCCTGAAAAGGTACCTTATTGAAGAGTGCGCTGAAGTGCTGGACGCCATTGACAACAACGACATGGAAGAGCTTACAGACGAGCTAGGCGATGTTTTGCTGCAGATTGTTTTTCATGCGGCAATAGCGGAGGAAAGAGGGGATTTTGATATATACTCTGTTATATCTAATCTTTCAAAAAAACTGATTGTAAGGCACCCCCATGTGTTTTCTGATGTAAAAGTAAAAGACTCCGGAGAAGTTCTTGACAACTGGGATGAAATAAAAAAGAAACAGAGAAATAACAAAACCGAATATGAAATAATGAAGAAATACCCCAGAAACTTAAACGCTTTGATAAGAGCGCAGAAAGTGCAGGAAAGAGCGGCAAAAGTGAGGTTTGACTGGGACAGCCCTGAAGGGGCAATTGAAAAAGTCGGAGAAGAACTTGAGGAAGTGAAAGCAGAATTTAAAGAAAACAATAAAGAAAAACTTAGAGAGGAATTGGGAGATTTGCTTTTTGCCGTTGTCAATGTTTTGCGGATGTATGGAGAACTTTCTGAGTTTGCCCTTAACGAAGCCACAAACAAGTTCATTGCCCGGTTTGAAACGATGGAAAAGGATATAAAATCGCAAAATTTATCATTTGAAACGCTTACTTTGAAGCAGATGGATATTTTTTGGGAAAATGCAAAAAAAAGGCTAGATAAATCTAAATAAATGCTTGCATTAAGGCACAACAATGTGTAAAATAGGTAAGTCAGCAAAAAGCAAAGTACATTGCTTTGCAATAAAAGGAGGACACTAATGAACAAAAATGAACTGGCAGCAGCCATAGCAGAAAAAGCAGAGCTTACAAAAAAAGATGCAGAAAAATTTCTTTCCGCTTTTAGTGAAACAATAATCGACGCTCTGAAGAATGATGACAAAGTTCAATTAATAGGATTTGGTACATTCGAGAAAAAACACACACCTGCACGTGAAGGATTCAACCCTTCCACAAAAGAAAAAATTCAAATAGCCGCATCTAACAAACCGGCATTTAAAGCAGGAAAAGCTTTTAAAGACGCTTTAAATTAATTCATTAGTTAAAAAAATAGGGGCTGTCCCAGCAAAGGGACAGCCCCTATATTACTATTTACTTTTTTTTTCAATCATACTTATTTGGTACAAATCACTTCTTCTGTGCTCAAGCATAGGAAATTCTTTTCGCACTTTCTCTTCATAATCCAAATCAATGTCAACAATCATAGTGCCTGGCTTTTCATCCAGCTGGTTTATTATTTCTCCCCATGGTGATACGGCAATGGAATGCCCATAGGACACATAATTTGCTGTGATATCCCGTGCGGGAGCAGTACCTATAATATAAACCTGGTTTTCAAAAGCTCTGCACCTGAAATTAAACTCCCAATGGGCTGGGCCGGAGGTCATGTTGAATGCCGCAGGCATAAACACAACTTTTGCGCCGGATAATGAAAGAATTCTTGCGTATTCCGGGAACCTGATGTCATAACATATCCCTACGCCGAATTTACCGTACTTTGTGTCAACCAATGTGGCCTGGTTTCCTGGAGACAAAGTGGCAGACTCCATAAAGGATATGCCGCCCTCCACATCAACATCATAAAGGTGCATTTTTCTGTGCTTGCCGATAAGCTCGCCTTTGTTGTCGAATATATAGGATGTATTATAAATTTTCTTTTTGTCAGCTTCCGGCACAGAGCCGCCTATTAGAATTATGTCATTCTCAATTGCGGCGGTTTTCAGGGCCTTGTACGTTTTGCCTCCCTGTTTTTCCCCGTATACAGGAAAGTATTTTGATTTGTAAGGACAGCTGAACATTTCTGGAAGGCAGGCGACGTCCGCGCCCTCTTCTTTGACCTTCTTTATCATGGAAACAGCCGTGTCAACGTTTTCGCTGACGTTGTTTACTACGGGCATCTGTATAATGCCTACTTTAAAAGAGTTCATATGAAAACCCTCCATAAAAA
>CAZDZB010000266.1:0-2047 GCA_964509795.1 uncultured Christensenellaceae bacterium
ATATTACGGTTGGCGCAGCAGTAATTATGATTATTAGTCTGCTAATCAGAGCTGCGTTTTAGGAGAAAAATGGAAGCAGAAATCAATTCCGAAACAAAGAAATGCCTTGCCTGTAATGGGCGAGGCCTTCTTATATTTAAAGATGGCCGACAAGAAAAATGTTCGAAATGCCGCGGAACTGGAACAATTAGTAAAATGCTAATCTTGGCAAGAAAAGAAATGGAAAAGCAAAAGAAAACATGCGCAGCATGCCACGGGACTGGAAGGATCAAAGTTAAGGATATTCCGAACCTATTAGTTAAAAGTGAAAAATGCCCGCAATGCAAAGGAACCGGAAAAATTAAAAGGGAAAAAAATGGAAAAGAAAACCTGCCCGGTCTGTAAAGGTAGAAGATATTTTGTATTTAGAGGAATCGGGAACAGGCTGTGCTTAAAATGTAATGGAATTGGAATAATTCTAAAGGAGAAGAAATGAAGAACTATGGTGGCTGCAGTTTTCTTATTGATATTCTGTTAACATTCCTAACAGGTGGACTTTGGCTTATTTGGATCTTTGTTCGTGAAATGCGAAATAGGAGATAATCGCGATGCATCTAAAACTTTTTGCTTATGGAACTAAACGTTTGTATAAAGAACCAGTTATGTTAATGGTTACTCCTGCTGAAAAAAATTTACAGATTGCATTCAAAGGGGTTATCGATCGCCCAGATTATGATATTCTGGAACTGTTTGCAACTAACGGCCTATCAAAAGCTATTGTTATTGAAGGGCTGGAAGAAGGTGAAGTAATGATCGAGGCGCGTGCATTTATATTTGCAGCACGAAAGCGCTTTGAGCCCGGAACACGCCCACTGATTTTTATCAATACAAATTACACAATTGATCAGTTAAAAAGGAAGTCATTTTCTGGGCTTGAATCTGAGATGTTACAATACGGTAATTGTATTCTTCTCGTAAAGAAGAGCAACGCATTAAATCAGCGAAGGCTTTTCAAGAAAATCGGGATTGAATATTTAAAAAATACAAAGGAAATCCACGAATACACCGGCCATCAATACGAATAGGAGGAGCATGTCAAACAAAGTTTATATTTCAAACAAATTGGCAAAAGTTAAAAACGCAGAAGAAGCAGCAAAAGCACTTGAAGAAGAAGGGAAAAAACAACTTCTTTGGGGTATAAAGAAAGATCGGCAAAAGTCAAATAAAGAACCCGAGAAGGAAGAGCAAGAAAATTAGCTCGCACAAATTGTGTTGGAAGACAGCTTTAGGAGAAGAGACAAATGAACAAAGACGAATTGAAATCAATATTAGAACAGCATTGGTTGTGGGTCAGAGGCAACGGAGGCAACGGAGGCAAACGTGCTAACCTGCGAGATGCTGACCTGAAAGGTGCTGACCTGCCATGCGCTAACCTGCCATGCGCTGACCTGCGAGATGCTGACCTGCGAGATGCTGACCTGCGAGATGCTGACCTGCCATTCGCTAACCTGCGAGGTGCTGACCTGCGAGATGCTGACCTGCAAGGTGCTGACCTGCAAGGTGCTGACCTGCGAGATGCTAACCTGCAAGGTGCCAACCTGCGAGGCGCTAACCTTGATTATTCCTTCCTCCCCCTTTGGTGTGGTAGCAAGGACATGATAGTTGATAGGCGCATTGCGGCACAAATAGCGGCTCACTTTTGTGCGTTGGTTTGCGATGATGAGGATTATCAGGCGGCACGAACCGCAATATTGGAGTTCGCAAAGACGAGCCACAGGGCAGTAGATTTGGGACTGGTAGAGGAGCGTGAGAAATGAAGCGGTTATTCAATAAAGATGTGCCTTTTATTACATATATTATTCATGACAAAAACATGAAAAACGGAAGAACAGTCACAGTTTATAAGCCAACGCAAGAATATTATATTCTGTTTGAATTAATTAAATTTCGCCGTCTTCCGGCTACCTTTCCTGATATTGGAATAACAGTTATATCAGAAGGGTTAGAGCCTTCACCTTCTGATGTTTCAGTGACACAGGATGTTACAACACCAGAACCGCCGGAGGTG
>CAZDZB010000267.1:0-2025 GCA_964509795.1 uncultured Christensenellaceae bacterium
GTTTTGCTGTCAATCTTTACTTTGTGGTCTGTGCCCATTTCTCTTTTGATTGACAAAATTGTGTGGTCAGGGTTTGTGATTGCCTGTCTTTTTGCAACCTGCCCAACCAATCTTTCACCCTCTTTGGTGAATCCTACTATTGAAGGGGTTGTCCTGCCGCCTTCAGCGTTTGGGATAACTGTCGGCTCTCCGCCCTCTAATACTGCTACACATGAATTTGTAGTACCTAAATCAATACCTATTATTTTTGACATAATTATTATTTCCTTTCTTATACTAAAGTTACTTAGCCACCTTTACCATGGCGTATCTTATTATTTTATCCTTTACAATGTATCCGTCCTGCAGCACTTCCATTACGCAGCCTGCCGGATATTCTTCCGATGCTTCGCCCTCGACCACCGCGTGGTGGAAATTGGGGTCAAATGGTTCGCCCAGCGCTTCGATTTTTTCCAAACCTAAGCCTTTTAATGTTTCATAAAGCTGGTTGAAAACCATGAATATTCCCTGCTTTAACGGGTCATCGTCGGCTACGTTCTCGCATTGTTTTATCGCTCGCTGCATGTTGTCTATAACCGGAAGTATGGCTGTAACCGTGTCGCGCACTCCGTTGCCGTTAGCTTCGGTTTTCTGGGCTTCCGAACGCTTTCTGAAATTGTCAAACTCGGCCTTTTGCCTTTGCGCCATGTCCAGAAATTCATTTTTCTGCTCAATGGCCTTCACGAGCTCATCTGCCATTTTGTCCATTTCTTCCTGAGAATATGTCTTGGCGTGTTTTTTGGATTTCTTTTTATCCTTATCTTTATCTTTTTCATCGGACGGAGCTGCACTTTCATCTACGGGCATTATGTTTTCGCCGTCTATAATTTCAGCTTCTGCGTTAATGTCTTCTGGCTCCGCCGCATCTTTTTTTATTTCCTCTGTTTCCGGAGCTTTCTTTTTATCTGCCATTAAGTTTTCGTGTCCTTTCGTTTAAAAATTATTCATTTATGTATGATGTCATTACCTTGCTTAATGCTTTGCCGGTCTGCTCGAGCACTCCTATTACCTTTGGGTAATCCATGCGCACCGGACCTATGACGCCGATTGCGCCGATTGGCCTTGAGCCAACCTTATAGCTTGTTGTGACCACTGAAAAGTCCTTAAGCTCACTGTAATTGCTTTCGCCGCCTATAATCACGCTGGTTCCGCGCCTGGTTGAATCCGCCAAAAGCTTTTGCAGAAGCTCTTTGCTGTCCAAAAGGTTTATAAATCTTCTGGCGTGGCTGACTTCGCTGTATTCGGGGTAATCGAATATGCACTTAACGCCCTCTAGCACCACATCGGAACTGTCGCTTTTTACTACTACCTCAGCTAAGTAATTGTTTATAGCCTCGAAAAACACAGGGTGCATTTTCTTTACGTCTGATATACCGTCCAGTAAATTCAGGTCCACGTCCGCTATTGCCTGCCCGGCGAACCTTTTTGAAATTACAAATGAAAGTTCATCCAGCAAAGATTCGCTTACGTTGGCGGGAATGCTGACCATTTTTTGCTTAACCCTTGCAGCGTCTGTTACTATGACAACCAGCACCAGCCCCTTTGCTACGGGGATAAGCTGTATGCGTTTTAATGTTGTCCTGCGCAGCTGGGGAGTCAGGGCGATGGCTGTGTAGTTGGTATTTATATTTATGACTTTAGCCGCGTTTTTTACGACCTGCAGCATTTCGCCTTTGAGTCTTTCAAAATCGTCTGCAATATTATTGTTGGCGAATTTCTCAAACTCGTGATGCTCCATTATCCTGTTTACATACATTCTGTACGCTGTCAGAGAAGGGATGCGCCCTGCTGAGGTGTGGGGCTGGATTAAAAGCCCCATGTGCTCTAAGTCACTCATTTCGTTTCTTATAGTGGCGGATGATATGTCAGGCATGTATTTGCGCGCTATTGTGCGTGAGCCAACGGGAATCGCTGTCTCTATATAGTCATTTATAATAGCGTTTAATATAGCTAATTGTCTTTCGCTAAAGTCCATAACAACCTCCG
>CAZDZB010000268.1:0-2023 GCA_964509795.1 uncultured Christensenellaceae bacterium
AGATCCTGTCTCAGACCTGTTTGTTCAACCCTGCCTTCAAGCGCATAGGGCAAACCGCAGGGGTGCATCAGGTCATATTCTTTATCGTCTACAATGACTATTTCGTTTTTTGTTCTGGATCTCTTTATGGCCATCAGAGCGGCATATCCGGCTGATCCCAAACCCGCGATAATTACTTTTTCCAATGATTCCGCCTGTAATAATATTCGTAATGATATCTTTAATTTTTATATAATAATACCCGGGTTTTCACACCCCCCGGGGGACAATACATGTCTGGTATACAATCTCTAATAATTTATGCAGTGTCAGACGTGTTAAAACGGTATATCAAAGCAGTAAGAGCAAGCAAATATGAATTATGACCAAAACCGGATATCTGACCAATACAGACCGGCGCAATATACGAAACCCTGCGAAATTCCTCTCTTCCGAGAATATTGGAGAGATGCACTTCTATTGCTGGAATGGAAACAGCGCTAATGGCGTCCCTGATGGCTATTGACGTGTGCGTATAAGCCCCTGGATTGATAATTAAACCGTTGGCATCTCTGTTTTCATGTATATAACCTATGATATCGCCTTCTGTATTTGAATGAAAAAAGGAAACATCCACATTATTCTCAAGAGCATACTCATGAATACTATTGTTGATATCTTCAAGAGTCTTTGTCCCGTATATGTCAGTTTCACGTGTACCAAGAAGATTTAAGTTTGGTCCATGAATGATAATAACTCTGTATTTATTCATCGTACTCACCGGCAAACCCGTAGTATTCATAAAGGTTCTGCGCCTGTCTTTTCAGATATCCCCTGTTTGAACTGTTTATTACATCGTTTAAATAGGAGCGCGCATTGGATTCTTTTTTATACTCCATGTAAATTATTGCAAGATTAATTTTGGAAGTGAGTTTCAATGATTCAGTAGCATGAGCATCAGAAACAACTTTTTTATAGTACCAGATAGCTGTTTTCCATTTACGATTCACATGTAAATGTATCGAAGCGAGATAGAACAATGTTTCTGCTGAATACGGTGAATCCATTTTTGACAACTCGCCGAAAAAATACGCGGCGGATTTAAAATACTTCATGCGGTAGTAAAACTTTCCTGAGAAATAATGCACAAAGGCTTTACTGTCATTATAAGCCATAAGGTAGCGTGAATATTTTTTAAAATTGGCGCGGTCTTTGTTATTGTAATAGTAGGTCAGGTTTTTTCTGAATACGGACTCGCCAAATTCACTGGAACGCAGTGCATTAAGAGAATCTTCTGTTAATGCCAGTGCTTTTTTCGTGTTGCCCGAATCGAAGCAGGCGTGAATCAGCATGGCGTTTTTTCTTGTCTGAAGATCGGGAGAAGATATCCCGTGAAGTGTATCTATGGCGTCAGCGTATCTTTTTTGTGAAACATAAATATCAGCTGTTTCTATTTTTGCTTTTTCGACATATGGCATGTCAGAAAATTTGTTTATGATAACAGCGTATGTTTCCAGGGCTTCATTATATTCTTCGTTTTTTTGTAAAAACCGTCCTATCAGGAAAAAGGCTTCACAGTAATATTCACGATGTTGCTGTAAAAAGACAAGGGAATGGTTGGCTGATCCCAGATCCTCCATATGTATCGCTGATTTGACAAACATGATTACATCTTCCGGTTTATATGCGGTCATATCACTGGCATAGAGTATATTGTATACCTTGTCGAGGTTTCCTGTATGATAGTAACTTCTGCTTAACAGCAGAGGGATTTCCCGCCATTGCTGTTCATTCATGGGCGGTATGTTTTTCTGCTGGATTTCATTAATGACATCATCGTACTTGTTCATGTTGGAAAGACAAAGCAGCCTCTGGAAAAAGGCGGTGCCGCGTTCAGGTGCATCCTGTTTATTCAGGTACAATGTGTAATACCTGTAGGCTTTTCCCCAGGACTGTTTCTTAAAGTAATCATGGGCGATGTGCATGTATAATTCCAGGGTGTATCCTGAATCGGGGTATTTTTTCATAAGGATGGTATAATATG
>CAZDZB010000269.1:0-2010 GCA_964509795.1 uncultured Christensenellaceae bacterium
GGTTACCAATGGGTGTACCGATCGCCGATTGAACGCTTGGTGCTTTTCAAATATCATCCGAGCAGGGAGCGGAAAGCCCCGGAGGCCATGCTCAAAGATTTTTCCGGTTCCCTGCAAACAGACGGCTACCAAGCGTACCAAAACATGAGGACAAAAGGCGACATTACACGCTTGGCCTGTATGGCCCATGCACGAAGGTATTTTGAGAAAGCACAGGAGAACGATAAAGCCCGGGCGGAATATATGTTGACGCAAATGCAACGGTTGTATGAAATTGAACGAAAAGCCCGTGAGCGGAATATTGATCGTTGCACGCGCTTTGAAACCCGCAGGCGTTACAGGCAGCTGTATGCTAAACCGGTGCTTGCCGAAATTAATGATTGGTTGAATAAGAATATCACTCAGGTTTTACCGAAGAGTGCTATCGGCAAGGCTGTTGCATACACGTTGAACTTATGGCCGCAACTTGAAGAATATATCAACAACGGCAAATATGAAATTGATAACAATCTTATAGAGAATGCAATACGTCCCTTGGCTTTGGGCAGGAAGAATTATTTGTTTGCAGGATCACATAAGGCGGCACAACGGGCAGCAAGCTTCTATTCATTCTTTGCCACATGTAAAATAAATGATGTGGAACCTTTGGCTTGGCTTACAGATGTCTTAAACCGTATTCCGGAGCACAAGGCTAATAAACTTCATGAGCTTCTGCCACATAATTGGCAGCCGCTATCTTCCCCACATTAGGCAAATATATTATCTTAGCCAAAACTTTGCAAGATGTACTTTACGGGAGGCATACGATATAATAACGTGTTTCTTTGTTTGTTTCTCCCGTTAACTTTATAACTCTTTCTGATTGGATTTCAATGAGTATATTCAAATTTTGCCATCTTTCAGGATTTTCAATATGTTCAGACAAATTATACAAATTACATGTCCTTGTTTCAATACGCCCGTGTCCGAAGTCTGTATCGGTATGGCTGTCAAAAGCCTTATTAAACCTCACGGTATCTTTTACTCCTTGTTCCAAATTCCCTTGGTTTCCTTTTACTGCCAAAATATAGTCTGCTTCTTTTTTAATAATCTTTTTTGCAATTTCTGTTTGACAACCCATGGCATCGATGCTGACAATACAACCTTTTATTGCTAAATTCTCAAGCAATTCAGGTATGGCTGTTATTTCGTTGCTCTTTTCTTTCGTAGAGACTTGTCCCAGGCATAAGCTGTTTTCAGAAGCAAATGCACTTACCATGTGGACTGCAGATTTCCCGTTTTGTTTATCATATGATCTTCTTATTGTTTTTCCGTCAATTGCAATGACTTCTTTATCTGACAATTTTGAGATTTCGCTTATCCATAAAGTAAAACTCTCTGCAAATTGTTTCGGGTCAACTGAAGAAATAACTCTGTTAATCGTATCATGAGAAGGAATGCCGTTTTTGTAAGAACCATACTTTTTCAGCCATTTGACTTGACTGTTTCCGAAAAGTTCTATCTCATCCCAATCGCTTGCTCCGCTTATTACTGCCGAAATAACAAGAAAAATAATATCTAAAAAATCATGCCTGATATTGCCTTTAACTGTTCGACGGGGATCTTCCACTGATGAAAAAATTAATTGAAATAAATTCGATTTCTTGCTTTTTGCTTTGGTTTCATTTTGTCTCTAATATAATATACAAAAAATTAATAAATATTGAAAAAAAGCAACAAATTTTTTGTGGAACTAATTTAAAATTAGTAATTTAGCAAAGCAAAAGGCGGAATTAAATGTGAGCTCTTATCCGCCTTTTTTTTAAAAAAAATACTAACTCAAACATAATAAAATTATGAGACTTGCAAGCCCCTCATAAGGGCTTTTTTATATATGCCTGTATATGTGAACGTTAAAACAACCGTGCCAAAACCTTATCTTTTTAAATGCGTTTGCCCTGCTTTTTAATCTTAGCAATTAAATAACCTGAAAAAAATGCATTAAAGTGACTCTCTCCTCCTTTTTTCAAT
>CAZDZB010000270.1:0-2006 GCA_964509795.1 uncultured Christensenellaceae bacterium
CGGATGATGCATATGACAAAGCTGTAAAAGCCGGCGTATCTGAAACACAACTATATAGATTAGCAGGCAACGGAGTATCAGTACCCGTTGTCCTTTCTATCGGACAGAAACTAGAAATTATAAAGGAGTAACTGACAATGTACAAAAGACCATTAGCATATATATGCAAACCAAAAAGCAACACACCAATTCACCTAAATAAAACACTTGATTATTCAAGGGTAATATTCGACCACGGATATACCCCGGTTGCCTCTGATACTCTGTTCGGCAGCTTCATAGACAATAACAGTATTGAAGAAAAAAATGAAGTTGTGAAAATGAACAGAGTACTGATAAGGAAATCCTTTATTATGTTTGTCTGCGGAAATTACATAACAGATAAAATGAAACAGGAAATGCTGTACGCAAGGCAGGTTGGGGTTACTGTTGTACCACTAGACGGCATAACCCAAATAACTGAATATCTAAAGAAAGGGGAATAGATGTCAGAAATTAATAAACACGTAGACGGCCATGCTTACTTTATACGCAAGCCTGTAAACGAGCTTGAAGTACTGGAAGAAACACTTTCCATTCATCATAATTTTATGGAAAAACCCAAACCCTTCAGGATTGCAGGAACCATTGAAATTGGCGGAGATGAATATAGGGATTTCATGGATAATAGTATGCTTCAGGATCATGAATTTATAAAGGAACATACATTAGAATGCTATGTAAATAAAGAGGGTATCTGGCAGGCTTTGAAGGTAGTCAATAAAGACAACCCCGAAGAAACTATACTTGTTCAGACAGAAGGTGCCTCTTATGCAAGATACGCAGCTGTTGAATCATACTATCCTGAAGAATTAAGGCAAAAGGTATTTAAGCTTGCAGAGCGGTTAAGCCCTTTCCATTATCAAGGCAATAACTGGTACATCGGAACCATAGATAATTATAATATATCCGCTAAAGTATACTCACAGCCTTCCCAATATGGAATTGACAGCGGACGAATCAGCAAGCTGAATATAACGGATTCCGAGGGCAATACAATAGCGAATTACGACAGGGGCTGGGATGTAATCCCGAAAGAAGAATATAAGGATTTGTATGAAAAAGTTATGGGTTCACTGGAAAGACAAACTCTTAAAATAAGGAAGGAGAGGGAACATAGAAATAAGGAATATGACAGATAAAATAGTAATTGATAAATCAAAACCATACACATTATTAAAGGGAGATGCGCTTGAGCTTCTCCCTTTATTCGAACCAAATACATTTGATGCAGTTATCACCGATCCTCCGTACGCAAGCGGTTCAACCACAACAAAAGGTCGAATGATGACAACTGCCCGAAAGTATACCAATGCAAAGGTAAACAATCCGTTGCCCAATTTTGCCGGCGACCAGCAGGACCAGCTTTCCTGGACTGTATGGACTATCATGTGGATGAACAGAGTAAAAGATGTTTTAAGGGAAGGCGGAGTGTTTGCGTTCTTCATTGACTGGCGCCAGCTTCCTGCTATGAGCATCGCCCTTCAGATAGCCGGGCTTACATGGCGGGGAATAATGGTCTGGGACAAAAGAAATTCAAGACCCCAGAAAGGCAGGCCGAAGCAGCAGACTGAATATATACTCTGGGGTTCAAAAGGAAAACTGGACATAAACAGGAATGTGCCTGTGCTGCCAGGGCTTTATTCATACTGCAATGTACAGGGAGTAAAGCGGCTTCACCAGACACAAAAACCATTGCAGCTCATGAGGGATATTATAAAACTCTGTGAACCGCACAGCCTGATACTTGACCCGTTCGCAGGCAGCGGTTCTACACTGCATGCCGCTATACTTGAAGGACACACTGCTGTCGGTATTGAAAAAACAGAAAGCTATTATGAAATAGCGGATGAAAGGCTAAAAGGCCTTTTTGCTCCTGATAATGAAGAATAAAATCATAAGACATTCCGCTATTTCCCGAAGGTGCTTTTCTGGCGCTTTTAAATGTGCTTTTCTGGCTCCTTCGG
>CAZDZB010000271.1:0-1993 GCA_964509795.1 uncultured Christensenellaceae bacterium
TGGTGGGTATGCCAGGACTTGAACCTGGGACCTCGTCATTATCAGTGACGCGCTCTAGCCAGCTGAGCTACACACCCCTGTTTTTACAATAAATATCTTTCTTTTAACTGGGTTTAAAAAGTACGGCTTATTTTTTATCTCTACAATCTCTAATCCTAAGCAAGAAAGCTTTTGTTTCCATTCTTCTTCTGTGAAAAATTTTCCTGTTTCTTCATTTTTTTGAAAAAATTTAGCAAATGCTCTTCCATGAATTTTACAATAAATCTTTCCTAAAAATCCTTCATTTAAATCTTCATAAATAATAATGTACTTTTTTGTAACTCTTTTAACTTGTTTTAAGATTTTTTCTGCATCTTTTGTATGGTGTAAAACATAACTTATTAAGGTTACATCAAATTCATTATCTTTAAGAAAAGATAAATCCTCTCCATTATATTTTTTAAAAGAAACGTCTTCCACTCTTAAATCGATAACATCTATACCTAAGACATCTGCTTTAAAATTTGTTTCAATTTGTTTAGAAGTTATTCCTGACCCACAGCCTAAATCAAGCACTTTATCTTCTAAAGAAATATATGCTTTGAAATCCTTACACATATTTCTAGCTGCACTTCTATAAAATCTTTTTAATGCTCTGTATTGAATGTGTCCTTTTTTCATAAAATTTCCAGAGTTGTTTCGCTTATCTTAAATGATCTTCCTTTTAAGTACAAAGATCAACACTTTAAAATTAATTCAGAGATCTCTCGCAAATTAATTCTAATCAACCATTTTTTTAAATAAATGATCCACGAACAGCTTCCGCTACCCGTGCCTTGTTACGACTTCGTCCCTCTTACTGAACCTACCTTCGACCCATTTTAATATGGGGCTTCGGGTATTCCCAGCTCGCTTGACGTGACGGGCGGTGAGTACAAGACCCAGGGACATATTCACCGTGACATGGCTGATTCACGGTTACTAGCGATTCCGACTTCATGAAGTCGAGTTTCAGACTTCAATCCGAACTTAGAAAACGTTTGATGAGATTAGCTCCAGGTCACCCCTTCGCAACTCTTTGTCGTCTCCATTGTACCACGTGTGCAGCCCAGGGCATCAAAGGGCCATGCTGATTTGGCGTCATCCTCACCTTCCTCCTAGTTGTCCTAGGCAGTCCCCTATGACATATAAAACATAGGGCAAGGGTTGCGCAGGTTACCCCATTTAAGGGAGCAACTCAAGCCACCTGCTGACGACAACCATGCAGCACCTGCTATACTGTCCTTGCGGAGGGCCTTCCTTTCGGAAGGATTTCAATATAGTTTCAAGCCCTGGTAAGGTTCCTCGCTTATTGTCGAATTAAGCCACGTGATCCACCGCTTGTGTGAGTCCCCGTCTATTCCTTTGAGTTTTAGCCTTGCGGCCGTACTTCCCAGGCGGAGCACTTAACGCGTTTGCTTTGCCACTGCAAGGGTCGACACTTGCAATAGCTAGTGCTCATCGTTTACAGCGTGGACTACCAGGGTATCTAATCCTTTTTTCTCCCCACGCTTTCGTCCCTCAGCGTCAGGATTGCCCCAGCTAACTGCCTTCGCTTTTGGTATTCTACCTGATATCAACGGATTCCACCCCTCCACCAGGCATTCTGTTAGCCTCTAACATCCTCTAGTTTATCAGTTTTTCCCGCAGCTCTAAGGTTAAGCCCTAGAGATTTAACGGAAAACTTAATAAGCCGCCTACGGACCCTTTACGCCCAATTAATCCGGATAACGCTCGGGGCATTCGTATTACCGCTACTGCTGGCACGAATTTAGTCACCCCTTATTCATAAGGTACCGTCATTAAAAATTCTTCCCTTATAAAAGTAGTTTACAATCCGAAGATCTTAGTCCTACACGCGACGTCGCTGGTTCAGGCTTTCGCCCATTGACCAATATTCTCGACTGCAGCCTCCCGTAGGAGTATGGCCCGTGTCTCAGTGCCATTGTTGGCGGTCAAGCTCTCACTCCGCCTA
>CAZDZB010000272.1:0-1987 GCA_964509795.1 uncultured Christensenellaceae bacterium
TGACAAGCATAAGGCCTGCGTAATAAAACAGGCTGCCTTCGATGTCTACAGTTATGGCGATCATCAGCACAATGCCGAATCCGGCTATAAGCGCAACAGCGAAAAGTATGGGCTGCATATATCTTTTAAGAAGATGCGTGAAGGATAGGCCGAAGACTATGAGCAGCGCGGGATCGACAACTCCGAAACGGATAAACCAAATTTTAAATTTTGAAAGGGGCGCAATTAGTGAATCGAGGACACCAAATACAGAATAAAGGGCCACACCAAGTATAAGCGCGACCCGCACAGTTAACAGAGATTTATTATAATAATCGTCCATGAATTCGGCCTCAAGGGCTGAATCATTGAATTTCAATTGCCTTTTGACAATCTTCAAAATATGCCTCCCGCCCGGGTGGAAATTCAAATACTTTAAGGCCTGTGAAATAACCGCTGCGCTAACTTTAAATATAAATCCTGTATTATAAATGCTTATATAAACCACAGGGAAATGTCAAAAAAACTGGAACAAATTTGAACACCCGTTGCGTACTTTTACTTGATATTCCTTTTTAACCGGTTTATTATCATAATCAATAAAACGAATATTTGTGATTCATCAGAATTATTAATTTTTGAATAATGGAGATTGTACAATGCGGGCAAATAATATTAATGGCAAAAATGATGAACGTGAATTCGTTAGAAAAGATATACTCGATTCATTCCAGATATTTATAACGATCCCCTCTTTTGGTTCACAGAAGGTATTAATCATGGATATCAGCATGAAAGGCCTTTCGTTCAGGGCTGAACCGGGTATTAAGATTAAGGAAGGCACCCTTCTTGACTGCTACCTTTATCTTAACACGAATATAAGAATTCCCCTTCAGATTACAGTTGTTCATATAATAGATGACTGCGGTATATGCAGGGCAGGCTGCGAAATCACTGAAAGAAACTCGTCGTCATACACGGCTTATTCAAAATTTATTGAACTTATGCATTCCCTTGAAAAAATAAAATACAGATAAGCTAAAAAATCTTTTTTATCACCAGGAGAGTTATGTCATCGTCCTGTACTGCCTGGAATTCAGTAATATCAGCTATTATCTTCTGTACAATTTCATTAACAGGCAGACATGAATGGGCCCTGAACGATCCTGCAAGCCTATCCTCACCGAACATTTCATCATTATGGTTTTTAGCTTCAGTTGCACCATCGGTATAAAGTAGAATCATATCGCCCTTGCTAACAGGCACTTCTACATCCTTCATAAACCCTTCAATATCATCTGTTATGCCAATCCATGTACCTTCAGTTGATATTACATCAACTGAAGAATCCGCGCCGCGTAATATAAGCATGTCTGTATGCCTGCCCGATATTGTAATACTATTTTCATCCAGATGGAGAGCCATGAGAGTCATGTAACGTTCAACATCAAGGCGGAGTATATTGTTCCTTATTATTTTATTAATGGACGAAAGCAGTTTTGCCGGATTCAGCCCCTCATTACTTTCAAGAATTGATATTATACTCGTCTGTGTCATCATCATTATCAGACCTGATTCAACTCCATGCCCTGACACGTCACCTATTGTTACCCATTTTTCGTTTTTTCCAGTTTCGAAAAAGTCATAGTAATCCCCTCCGACTTCATCCGCCGGGAGCATCACTGCCGCGACCTGGTATTCGCCCAGTCTGCCGTTCCTGGGAAGTATTGATGTCTGAATTTTTTTGGCAAGTTTCATTTCACCCCAAAGTGCGTCCCTTGCCTTGCGGAGTTCAGTTCTGAGATAAAATTCCTGCCTTATAAGCTTGAAGCGCACATAGTTGATACTCACGGCAATAACAACAGTGCCGCTCATAAAAAAAAGGTTATTGATAAGGCTTGAAATCTCGTAGTCGTTATCGGTGAAAAGGTTGAGAAACAGGTAGAGTAGCAGAATCATCAGGCCGTTAACCACCGAATGGACAGCCTCCCATGGCAGGAGCAGGTTT
>CAZDZB010000273.1:0-1982 GCA_964509795.1 uncultured Christensenellaceae bacterium
CAAGGTCAATGCCGGACATTTCATCCATCTGAATGTCTAATAAAAGCAAGTCAAAGGGCCTTTTATCCTCTTTTGAAAACAAAAATGATTCTGCGCTTTTAAAAAGCGAAATTTCGCACGCTGTTTTTTGTTCCTGAGACCATTCATAAGCCAGCGCCTGCAAAAATTCCGCCTGCGTTTTGTTGTCTTCACATATTCCTATATGCATATGCTCTCTCTTTGAAATCTTTTTACATTTATTATACCAGCATGCCCCACATTGTAAAGCCAGTGTGACCAAATCACATAAAAATTGTGTTTTTTGTATTATTATTTGAATATAAATCAATTTGTTGTTTTAAAAGGCAATAAAGCGTTTAAATAATATAACGAATCCTAAAAGAAAGGATATTACCATGAGTTTATACGAAAGTAATTTAACCGCCGTCAATATGAACGGCGAAACAATAAATTTTTCACAATACAAAGGAAAAGTGCTTCTGATAGTCAACACCGCAAGCAAATGCGGATTTACCAAGCAGTTTGGAGGACTTGAGGAAGTATACAAAAAATATAAAGACAACGACTTTTTGATTCTGGGTTTCCCGTGCAATCAGTTTGCCGGCCAAGACCCCGGAAGCAACGAAGAAATACTTAGCTTTTGCCAGGTCAACTACGGGGTGACTTTCCCCATGTTTGAAAAATTAAAAGTAAACGGCCCCGATCGCCATGAGCTTTATAAATACCTTCTGGCAAACAACCCTGTGAGCTCCAACCGCATAAAATGGAATTTTGAAAAGTTCCTGGTTGACAGGCAGGGAACCATAGTAAACAGGTTTGAATCCAAGGATACACCTGAACAAATAGCAAAAGAAATTAAAAAGCTTATATAAATCCCTTACCTTACCTTTATGCTAAGCCCTTGGGGCTTAGCACTTTTTTTTATTCTCTTAAATTGAAGAGATCTGTTAATTTATATAAAAAAGGAGTATTTTTATGGAAAACAAAACATATGATTTGAAGAAAACTATTTACGTAAGCCTTGCCGCCTCATTGGGGTTTGTCGTGCTTATATACCTGGCATCCCTTACATTGGGCAGGTTCACAAGCACTCTTCTGGAGGACACCGGAGCAGCATGGTATTACTGGAAACTGCCGCAAATAAGCCTGTGGGCCACGATAACCGCATGGGGGCTTTACGCCGCCCACCAGATTGCATCATGGGTATTAATATACAAAATAAGCAAACAGCCTCCCGCTCCAAAAGGCAGGGTAAGCAGGATGAATGTAATATTCCTTGCAGTAAATGCCGCATTTATTGCACTTCACATTGTTCAAAGTATGCTTTTTTACGACGGGCTGGCGCAGTATGTGCCCGTTATGTCATCCCAGGGCTCAGTGATTGTGATGCTGGTTATGATACTCATACTTATGAATTCAAGAAGGGGCATGTTTTTCGGCAAAAAGGTAAAGCTGCCTAAGGGAGCCGTAAGCTGGATATTCAAAACCCATGGCTTTTACATCGCATGGGCGCTTGTTTATACGTTCTGGTTCCACCCCACAGAAGGCACCTTGGGGCACTTGCTGGGATTTTTCTATATGTTCCTTTTGTTCATTCAAATGTCCTTAGCTAACACTTCATTCCATAATGAAGTCAAGTGGGTCACTGTGCTTGAAGTGTATGTGGCCTTCCATGGAGCCATCGTGGCAATTGAGGCGGGCAACGGCATGTGGCCGATGTTTTTCTTCGGGTTTATGATGATGTTCATTGTTACCCAGGCCTACGGCATAATCAAAAAAAAGGGCGCGCTCATTACACTATCTCTTGCCTACGCCGCCATTGCAGTTTTGGTCTACAGCGGCATATTCGGCAATGATAACACTTTAGCCGACATTCATCAGGTTACGTGGATTCCCGTAATACTTTATGGGCTGGTGTTTGTGATTGCCTATCTGTATCAGGGGGCGTATCTTATTGGGAAAGGGATTAAAAAGAAGGAGTA
>CAZDZB010000274.1:0-1937 GCA_964509795.1 uncultured Christensenellaceae bacterium
AAGGAATTGTAAAAATAACGCACCATACAACGTACAGGCAGAAAAAACCGGTACGCCAAATCTATAAAATATAGGAGATATAACATGAATTTAGCAGAATTAAAAGAATCCGGCGAAAAGTATAAACTCAGTAAAAAGAACGCACAGTCGGAACTCGAAAAGATGTTTGATTATTATGAAATTGACATTGATGACATTGAAGATAAGGACCTGAAGCGCGCCATTAAACAGGGATACGACAGACTCATAAAAGCCATCAGGCTCGGGCGCTTAGAGTTCAAATTTGAAAATGGAATAACCGTTATTCAGACCTTGCGCGCGAATGGAAACAAAATTGAGTACAGGGAAATTGACGGCGTTGCGAAAACAGAAATGGCAGGCAAAGACGACGCTGACCATTACGGAAAGTCTTATGCTCTCATGGGCTCTCTTTCCGGCTGGGGAGAATCTGCAATTAAATCATTAAAGGGAGTGGACTTGTCGCTTGCTGAAGTTCTCGGACTCATTTTTTTATCGGTGTAGGTCGGCTCTGGCAGTACATGGGCAATCTGTTTTACCGCAGGCAGCCCATTTCAGAAATTACCAGACTGACTTTTTCACAGGCGAAAATGTGGAATGAGTGGCATGAGTTAATGGCTAATGAAGAGGCAAAAATGAAGTGTCACAAATGCGGAAACAATTATGATATACGAAAATACAAAAAATGTCCAGCGTGTGGTGAATGATAATGCCTGATTTTGCAGTGACAACAGCATTTAAGGCAACTGATAAAGTCAGCCCTGCTTTTAATAAGATGAGCAGGAGCGCTGACAAGTTCGGTCGTCACGGTTCAAAAGCTTTTAATAAAACATCATCTGCAAGTAGTAAGTTACTGGGAACCATGAAAGGATTACTGCCTGTTTTCGGGATAGGTGCTCTGTTAAAGGTTGGAAATGACGCAATAAATTTAGCTTCTGATTTACAAGAAGTTGAAAACGTTGTTACTACTACATTCGGAAAATCTTCAAAAATAATAAATGATTTTTCAAAAACTGCTATAAAAGATCTAGGGTTAAGTACACTACAGGCTAAAAATTATGCTTCAACGCTCGGAGCGATTATGAAACCTACTGGAATTGTAGGTGATGATCTTGCGAATATGTCAAAGGAATTGACAAAGGTAATCAGCGGATTTGTCTCATTCCGCAACCTTGACCCAGAAGAGGCTTTTTCAAAAGTAAGGGCAGGTATTACAGGTGAAACTGAACCATTAAAGACTCTCGGTATTGTCATGACTCAGGCAAACCTGCAGGCATATGCTTTTTCAATTGGAATGAACAAAAAAATAAAGGCAATGACAGAAGCTGAAAAAACAACATTGAGATATAAATATATACTCTCTCAATCAACTGATGCAATGGGAGACTTTAAAAAGACGCTTGCTGAAAGTTATGCAAATCAGAAAAAATTATTGACAGCTCAATTAGAAGAAAAACTTGCTAAACTTGCCGTCAATGTTTTGCCTTATCTCGTTAAAGGGTTTGAGGCATTAAATAATATATTAAGCAGCCTCGACACTGACTCAATAGTCAACGGCATAAAAACAATCGTTCAATTTTTACCGCCCCTTATCGCAGGATTCGCGGCATATAAAGCCATCATGCTTGGTATTATCGCAGTCGAAAAAATACAACTTGCGCTCGGTTGGATAAAATATTTATGGATGATGCGTGGCTCTATAATGGCAGCAGCTAAAGCCCAGGGAATATTAAACCTTGTTATGTCTCTTAACCCTATCGGACTTATAATAATCGGTATAGCTGCACTTGTCGCCGGATTTGTTTTATTAGTACAAAAAACCGGTGGAGTCAAAAATGCGTTTATAGTTATCGGAAAAGTCATCATGAAGGCGTTATTATTGCCGCTTAATCTTGCGCTTTACGCACTTAAAGGAATAT
>CAZDZB010000275.1:0-1928 GCA_964509795.1 uncultured Christensenellaceae bacterium
CTCAAGCCCCGGGCCGACTGTACAGTTAATGGGCCACCTGGCCGCCCCTGTTACCGTAGGTTCAGGTTCATTCGATGTCTCTTTACGCGCCAGTTCGGCAGATTTAAGTATTATATCAGTAATAACGTCACTCATGGTTCCTCCTCTTCCAAAACGCCTCTGATTCCGGTTTACACAGTTCCACTTACAGAACAACACGAAGGGTACGGGCGACCATGCCAGACTGACGTGCCGGCTCGGTTTTCAGCCAGTCAGACGTATACTATGGCTACTCATATTGTATATACAGAAAGTCCGGTTTTCCAGCGGCAACTGAATTATTTTCCGAAAAAAATTCAAAGGCACACCTGCGTCTTACGTGACGAAAACCCGGATAAAAGTTTTAAAAACAGATATTCACATCCCCGGGGATACGCATACGGATTACCCGCTTTAAATCATACTTTATGTTGAAAAACATCCCATAAATTTATATTTTAATTCAGTAATTATTCCTAAAGATACTTTTTAGTGTAATAATGATATTTTCGATACCCCCGCCACCGAAGGCGGCTGGGGTATTAGAGCATTTTGTTTTACAAATCTCGATTACAGAATTTATAAATTAGCCGGAACAATGAAAAAAATATTTACTGTTATCATGCTCCTCCTTCTGAACCCGCTGTTTGCAGAAACAGTCCGCGTGGGCATATACAACAATAATCCCAAGGTTTTTGTTGGCGATGACGGGAAACCGGCGGGCTTTTTTATTGATATTACAAACGAAATCGCCCGCAAAAACGGTTTTAAAATCAAATATAAATACGGGACATGGGCTGAAAATATCAGGAAACTTGACCAGAGCACAATAGACGTCATTGTTGATGTTTCCTACACTAATGAACGCGCTGAAAAATTCCTGTTCAATAAAAAACTTGTGATCGAATCCTGGGTACAGGCATTTTCCCATGCCGACAAACGCGTATACAGCATAGAAGACTTTAAAGGAAAAAGAATCGCAGTAATAGAAGATTCGATACAGGAACAACACCTGAAAAAAACCCTGGTAAAAGAGTTTAACCTTGACTGCGTCATACTTACTGTCCCGGGATACAGCGAAATGATTCAAGCTGTAAAGTCAGGCAAAGCCGACCTCTTTTTAGGCGACAGATTTTTTTATTTCTCAAATGAAAGGCCCGACGACATCGTGCCCAGCCCTGTAATTATACGGCCCCAGGGGCTATACTACGCCTTCAGAAAAAACTATGACCATTCCGTAATTCAAAAATTTGATATTTCACTTTTTGAAATGCAGAATAACGGCAACTCCATTTACTACAATTCATTGAACAAATGGTTCCACAGGGGAACTGAGAAGTCACTGCCTTTATGGCTTAGAATTATTCTTATCTTTTTACCTGCCGCGGCCGGTATTATTGCCATGCTTACGGTGTTGTGGAACCGCAGGCTCAGGGCAGCGGTGAAACTTGAGACTGAAAAACTTTCAGAGAACGAAAAAAAATTCAGGCTCCTTGTTAAAAATTCAGGAGATATACTTGTAATCCTGGACGCCAAGGGCCGCAGGAAATATATAAGTCCTGCCGCAGAAAGAATTACCGGTTTCACTACAGATGAACTCGATGTTCCCTTCTGCCATCTGGTTCATCCTGACGATATTGCTCATTTTCAGGCAATATGGGATAAATGCATTAATAACCCGGGGAAAATGTTCCAGGTTCAATACCGCCACATTCACAAAACAAAGGGCTGGGTGTATTTCGAAACTGTGGTCCAGAGCTACCTGAACGACCCTGTAATAAACGGCATTATTTTAAATACGCGTGATATCTCTAAACGGAAAAAAACAGAGGACGAACTTCTGATTTTCAAGGAAACCGTAGACAATTCAACAGACGCCATAGGCATATCAAGACCTGACGGCCGCCACT
>CAZDZB010000276.1:0-1921 GCA_964509795.1 uncultured Christensenellaceae bacterium
TCATATTAGACAATAAAGCCCTATTTGGGTAATCTCTTTTCATCGGACACGGTCAATTTGTGCCGTCCCTTTTTTCTCCTTCTCTGTAAAACTTTTCTGCCCTCCGCCGTGCTCATACGGTTCCTGAAGCCATGTTTGCGGTTTCTCTTGATTCTGCTTGGCTGAAATGTCCTTTTCATGTGCATAACCCCTTATATAATATTATTCCCTTTCGTTTTCTATAACTATACATGCAGTATATATTAGCCGTGTATTAATGTACTGTACTGTATTTTTACTGTACGATTATATTCCGCAGTTTATGCAAAAAAATAAACCGTGAAATGATAACTCTAAAAATTGAGGCTGTATTTGTCAATAATTAATTATCGTGGTTTTTGAAGCGGGAAATCAAAATGCACAGCATAATGGAGCAAAAACTCCGTTATGCTGTGCATAAATAGACAGATTAAGGCTGGAGACGTATCAGGCCACAGGAAACGCTTTCATTGTTATACATGGTGAAATTGCCGCCCACCAGTATGCTGCCGTCATCAAGGACAGCTATCGCGCTTACAACATCATCAGTCCCGACGCCACCGACATTAAAATCATCATAGATGCTACCGTCGGAATTGATACACATGATACCATCAGGCACGTCAACACCATTATAACTGCCAATGTTTCCGCCTATGAGCAATGTTCCGTCAGCTCCCCCGGCAATGGCGTGAACTGTTCGATTGCCATTTACACCTGAAAATCCATTGTTGAAAAAATAATCAAGACTATAATCAGCATCTAACCGGCAAAGAGAATCAGGGGTCATATCCAAATCATATCCCCCCAATGAATATTCATAAAAACTTCCTCCGATTACCGGTTTGCCGTCAGATTGAATATACATACATTCAATTACAGGAAATAATTCATGTAACAAAGAACACGATGACAAATTATACAATTCATATAAGTCCTCTGTTACTGTTCCGTCCTCTTTAAGCTCTACAAATTGAGTATACTCTGTATTGCCATTATAACTTGTGAAATCCCCGGCTATTAAAATATGATCATCTGCAAGGACATTAATACACTTTACTCCATGCACCATTGCTTCAGCACCGGCATTGGGAGTGCCCTCGACATAGTTAAAGGTAGTGTCACATAAACCATCACTGGTAAGACGAATAATACCTGCAGGTACTGTTGCACCGTTATATTCTACACCACCACCACCAATCAGGATCTTGCCGTCATCAAGAACAACTATAGCATATGCTATAAAACCACCTGAACCTCCATTATTGAAGGTCGTATCATGGGAACCGTCAGCATTAAGCCGCATAATTCCCGCAGGTCCAGTAGTTCCATTAAAGGTATCAAAGTAACCGCCCACCAGGATTTTTCCATCATTCTGAAGAGCAAGGGCATTAACAGTAGAAAACACAGGGTAACTTGAAAATAAAAAACCCGAGCCCCCGGCATTAAATGCAGTGTCAAGGGAACCATCAGCATTAAGCCGCACCAGGCAGTCCGGAACATCAGCTCCATTATAGTTATTAAAGTAACCGCCCACCAGTATCTTTCCATCAGGTTGCACAAGAACATCATTCACGACTCCATCAAAACCGGAACCGCCGCTGTTGAACGTGTTATCAAGGGTCCCGTAGGTCACGTCTTCAGACGAACCTAATGCAGCATTCATGCTGCCACTGCCTGAATCATCACAGCCGGCCCACAGCACCACTGCCAGAGCAAAAAGCGGCGCCACAAACATTACCTTTTTCATATTATCCTCCCTAAAATCTCTCAATGAAATGAATTACCATTAATGTGTGTACATAAACGCATCACTACAATAGCGGTATTAAGATGAATATGCATTAAGGTAGCAGATTAATTTTGTAGGGGGTGGTGAAGAAAAAGACTATTAATTTTTGAG
>CAZDZB010000277.1:0-1914 GCA_964509795.1 uncultured Christensenellaceae bacterium
GTCTCTACAGTATTGACGCTCAAATTCAGCTTTCGCGCAATTTCCAGAGGGGAGTATCCTGAACCAATAAAGTGTAATATTTCTCGTTCACGGGGAGTCAGCCCGGTCTGCTGATATTCTGTATCATTATTGCCGCGTTTAATCAGTTTCATAATGAGCTTTTCGGATATTTCGCCGGAAAGATAAAGATTTCCCTTCATCACTTCCCTTATCCCATTGATTATATTTTCAACCGGTTCCTTTTTATTCATATACCCAGCGGCTCCAGCGATAATGGCCTTTTCAGCATAAAGGGCTTCGTCATACATTGAGAGGACCAGTGTTTTGACCTGGCCATATCTTTCGCCTGCAGCCCTGATGAAATCGAAGCCGTCGGCTTCACCCTCCAGAGATATATCCACAAGGACCAGGTCTGTCTGTTCTCTGGAAATAACCATCAGGGCATCCTGCACATTTGAACATTCCGCAGTTACCAGCATATCATTTTCAAGGTTAATAGACATTGCAATCCCGTGCCTGATGGCAGGGTGGTCATCAAGAAGCATTATTTTGATTTTTTTTATATTCACAATACCGGACCTTTTTATAAGGCTTATTATTATAGCTGTTGAAATACAGGGATATCACCTAATATAATTTTTACAGTAATTTTTTTCTTTTCAGAAAAAATACTGAATTCCATCCCTGATGCTTCAGCTCTGTATTTCATTGTGCGCAGACCCATGCCGGGATTATTATATTTGAGAAAAACTTTCTGGTAACTCACTATAGTAAAAATTCCTTTATTTGCTTCAGTATTATAATGCAGCACTATTTTGTAGGCCTTTCCATGCCTGACCGCATTATTTATTGATTCAAGAACGATATAATAGAGATTTGTAAGTTTTGGTTTATCATAACCGGTCAGCGATTCCTGAACATCCAGTCTTACTTCGATTCCGTATATCTTTCTGATCTTCACCGCAAGATCGTTAAGTGAATCATCAAATCCCCTGATATCGATCGCAGGAATGTCCAGCCCCCTGCTTAAGGTTCGTGTTTCATCAAGGGCTGCTGATGCCTGGGCAACCATCTCTTTGATGTCGCTATTGGACAACTCTCCGGTTTTGTTATACTTTCTGTGAAATGCCTGGGCAAGGTACAGCACTGCTCCAAGTTTTTGACCCAGGCTGTCATGAAGAATATGGCCTATTCGTGAACGTTCCTTTTCAATTTCGTCAAGCATTGCGCACTCTGCGGCCCGCTTGTCTGTTATATCTTCGAGTATGCCCACTCCGCCGATAATTTTTTTATTTTCGTCATATATGGTTTCCATTTGTATGCTGAGTAAATTAAGGCTTGTGGATGTTTCAAAGTGATATGTACCGGTATAAGTGGCGGAACTGCCCTTCAGCGCCTTTATAACGGCAGACCTGACGCCGTGATTGGCCGATTTCATCATGTCGTACCCCACAAGATCGTTCCAGGTCAATTTGGTCATTGATTCAAATGCCGAATTACAGTCGGTGATGATTCCTTTGTTGTTAAAATGTAATAAACCAAGGGTTGAATTTTCAAAAAGGAGCCTGTATTTTTTTTCATTGGCGAGTAATTCATTATAAATAATATTCTTTTCAGATTCCGTTTTTTTAAGGTCGGTGATATCTTCAGTTACTCCCGTAATCCATCCTTTATCTGTGTTAAGACTGGCTGAATAACGGATCCATAAGAGGGAACCGTCCCTTTGTTTAAACTCTACTTCATATTTTTTAATTTCACCCCGCCTTTTCATAAAAGAAATCATTTTATCACGCACAGTCTGCCGGGCATAAAAATTGTTCATGTAAATCGGCTGTCTTAAAATATCTTCCCGGTCTTTAAAGCCATACTGCTGGGCAAACCGGTCATTTGCTTCCAGCAGAAGGCCGGAATCTA
>CAZDZB010000278.1:0-1897 GCA_964509795.1 uncultured Christensenellaceae bacterium
CCGGAATCCATGGTAATGAATGAGATGTATTCAATATTCCAGAAGACACAGCAGCGCATCGGATATCACGCGGAAAGCCTGGAACAGTTTGCGACCCTCCTTGGCCTTGATCCCGAGGAGTACAGGGAAAAACTGAAAGAGGATGCTGTGAAGTCCATTAAGAATACTCTGCTTCTTTCCGAAATAGTTAAAAAAGAGGAAATGAAGGTTTCTGATGAAAAGTTTGCAGAAGTTGTCGCTAATCTTGCAAAATCAATGCAGAGGCCTGCAGAAGACCTTTATAAAATGATGGAAGAGAACGATACAAAGGCAAATGTGGAACAGGATATTCTTCTTGAGATGGCTCTGGATTTTGTATATGAAAATGCAAAAATTAACAAGCTTGGCGCCATTACGCTTGATGATTTTGTCAAAAACAGGATGTAGCTGATAACTGAAGGTTTTTTTGAACCTGTATGCCGGATTATATCCATGCAGTGCGGTCCGGCATATTATTTTAGTTAAAAAATATTTAACATACAGACCGATAATATTACTGATAAATCATAAAAAAGCCCGGGGTAAGGCCGCATCATTTTGTATTATTGACGGGGGCTGTTTTATGTCGATAAGGAGTATTTGCGGCAGCTTTTTTGTTATTCCATCCCGAATAAGTTATTAATCAAAAAACAGGAGAAGATTAAAATGAGTCTTGTGCCAATAGTTGTTGAACAGACCAGCAGGGGGGAGCGTTCCTACGATATATACTCCAGACTGCTTAAGGATAGAATTATTTTTCTTGGTGAAGCGATAGATGACCATATTTCCAGTCTTGTAATTGCGCAGCTTCTTTTTCTTGAGGCTGAAGACCCGGAGAAGGACATTTTCCTTTATATCAATTCACCGGGTGGAGTGGTTACATCCGGGATGGCGATTTATGATACAATGCAGTATATCAAGCCCGATGTAGCTACAATATGCCTGGGACAGGCGGCTTCTATGGGTTCCCTGCTTCTTGCTGCAGGCGCGCATGGCAAGAGGTCCGCGCTTCCCAATTCAAGAATTATGATACACCAGCCCTCGGCAGGTTTTCAGGGGCAGGCATCTGATATAGAGATTCACGCAAAGGAGGTCATTAAGATGAAGGGCCGCCTTAATGAAATTTACGCCAGCCATACAGGCAGGCCGCTAAAAGATATTGAAGCTGATATGGATCGTGATTATTTTATGTCAGCCCAGGAGTCCGTTGCTTACGGCCTTATAGACAAGGTTATTGAAAGAACAGATAAATAGGTGGATATATGGCTGGAAAGAAAAAAGAACAGGGTGCATCGCTTAATTGTTCATTTTGCGGGAAGAGCCAGGAAGTTGTAAAGAAACTGGTTGCGGGCCCGGATGTTTATATATGCGACGAATGTATTGAACTGTGCAATGAAATAATTGAGGACGAGGCAAACAGCGCGCTTGAAAGTGATTTCGGTTCGCTGCCAAAACCGCGTGAAATAAACGATATCCTTGATCAGTATGTGGTAGGACAGGACGAGGCCAAGAAAATTCTGGCTGTCGCCGTATATAACCATTACAAGAGGATCTTTTCCAATAAAAGCATTACAAAGAATGATGTAGAACTTGAAAAGAGCAACATACTCCTTGCGGGCCCGAGCGGTTCGGGTAAAACTCTGCTTGCGCAGACACTGGCGCGCCTTTTAAAGGTGCCTTTTGCCATTGCTGACGCCACGTCGCTAACAGAGGCCGGTTACGTAGGAGAGGATGTGGAGAATATTCTTCTGAGAC
Source organism: uncultured Christensenellaceae bacterium (assembly GCA_964509795.1). Taxonomy (GTDB): domain Bacteria; phylum Bacillota; class Clostridia; order Christensenellales; family UMGS416; genus JAFGUF01. The sequence goes on from CAZDZB010000278.1 coordinate 1,774, forward strand.
TGATACAGAACGCTGACGGAGACATCAAAAAAGCTGAAATAGGTATAATATATATTGATGAAATCGACAAGATTTCAAGGAAGTCTGAAAATCCCTCTATCACAAGGGACGTTTCCGGTGAGGG
>CAZDZB010000279.1:0-1887 GCA_964509795.1 uncultured Christensenellaceae bacterium
ATAACACTGATTTTCAATTGCCCTTGCCCTGATCAGTGCCTCCCACTGATTCTGCCTTGATGCGGGCCAGTTTGCGGTGAAAACAAGCACATCATAATGAACCGGTGTATTGCGTGTCCATAACGGAAACCTGAGGTCATAACATATAAATGGTTTTATCCTCCATCCATCCCTTTCCGCCGTGACATTGATATTTCCAGGAGTGTAAATCCTGTCTTCACCCGCGATCCTGAATAGATGGCGCTTGTTATATGTCAGAATTTTACCTTCAGGCGAAACCCATACCAGCCTGTTGAAGAAATTCCCATTCTCTTTGACTATAATACTGCCTGTAACATCAGCGCCAGTTGTACTGCTCCACTTTTTCATGGTGCCTACAGTTTCCGAGTCCATGTCTTCAGCAAGTGCTGCAGGGCGCATGGTGAATCCCGTGTTGAACATTTCAGGAAGAACTATAAGTGATGTTCCGGGCGGTATTAATGGGATCAGGCTTCCGGCATGTTTAAGGTTGGCAGTAATGTCATGCCAGGCTATGTCCGTCTGTAACAGGGCCACTTTCAGTTTTTTCATACATTTCCGGCTAAAATATTCATGATGAACCAGTCCAGTTTATGATACCATAAAGAGGATTAAAAAGAATATAAAATTCGCATCAATAATAAATTCATACATCAGGGATATAAGGTAATCTGTTTTTTCAATCTTTGTCATCAATATTGCGTAATATGCCATGGGAATAAGAAATATTAAATAAATGTACATGCCGTAACAGATTACAGAGGTAATAATTATTACAGAAGTAACGGCAGCAAGGCCATAGGCCAGGATGGATGATTTTTTAATGCCGAGCCATGTAGGCAGAGTCTCCCTGCCCAGAATGAGGTCGCCCTGAAAGGCCACAAGGTCGATCAGTATCTGCCTTAAAAAGACAAAAGTAAAATAATACAATCCAAGCGCCAGCACTTTGAAAAGAGGAACCTGTAATCCAAAAAAAGGGATTATTATAACTGCAACAAGCCAGCCGAATGCAGTTATAATTTTTGTGTTATAAATTTTTTCAATTATATCTGATCTGATTGATTTTATTATTTGTTTAAAAAAGGACGTGGAATAGACCATGCCCAGAATGTATGGAAAACCTGTTACATATAAAAGGACCGGATCAATTTTATATGAAAGGTAAAGTGACGCCGCAAGAAATATAATTGAAACCCCAAGGAGGTGTTTGCCGTATTCCTTATAAATTTTATACTTGTATGAATTGCTTTTAACAAGAAAGTCCTTTTCAAGGTAATTGTTAACAGAATACATAACGAAGATATATAAAAAAGATACAATCCCGTAGCGCGGGTCAACAGCAAGGCCGGCATATTTCTGGGCGGTAACGGCCATAAACGAGGATGCAATCGCCGCGATAATACTGCTTCTTATAAGAAATTCGGCACACTGTTTGAATATTTTTGTTACAATGTTGCTTTTTGAATTCTTGATCGAATAGAGCTTTTCCAGAACATTATTTATTATCCACCCTGGTGTTGAAGCTCCTGCGGTTACCAGGATATATCTGGAATTGTCAAAATTCGCAGGGTCCAATTCATCTTCAGTTTCAATATGTATTGTATTAATTCCGTTATCAGTTCCGATTTTCGCGAGACGTGTGGTATTTGCTGAATTTTTACCTCCAACGACAACAAGTGTATCAATTCCTTTTCTGATTCCCTCTGTAACATCGTCCTGCCTGAGCCGTGTTGAATCACAAATTGTATCAATAATGAGCACATCCCTGAATTTCCGGGTAATCATAGAGACAATCTTTTCAAATTCACGGCGTTCATGTGTTGTCTGTGAAACGACAATGTATTTTTTATTTTCAGGTATGCGGGAGAT
>CAZDZB010000280.1:0-1881 GCA_964509795.1 uncultured Christensenellaceae bacterium
TTTTGACTATCCGCATGTTTAATCTTCAGTATTATGAATACACGCCGTCACAGGTAAAGCAGTCCATTACCGGCTACGGACGCGCAACAAAAGAACAGATGCAGCAGATGGTCCAAAAGATATTCAAGATTAAGGAGCTTCCCAAGCCTGACGATGCTGCTGATGCTCTCGCGGTGGCAGCATGCCACAGCTTTCTTGCTTTAAAACCGCGGGTTAAAGTATCTTCACATTAGAATAAGAGTCGACATCGTGATTAGGGGCTTATAGTCAAACCGGTGTCCCGGGGTCCGCATTTGCGGCAGGGGAAACTCAATGCTGTAATGTAACAGAATGTCTACGGGTTCATAATCAGTTCTTCAAGATAGAATTTTTCAGTCATAGACAGGGGTTCCGTGTTAATGCGGATTGTCAGGTTTTTTGCTTTACGTATGGTTTCTTTGAGAGTGGGATCAACGTTACGTTCTCTGCTATATGACAGAGCTATGTCGTTTTTCGATGTAAAGGCGTGTTTGCTGATAACTTCAATTCTATCCTTATTTATATTTAATGAGTTTTTAATCATAAGTATGTTTTCTTTTTTTATTTTTTTGAATCGTATCCATTTTCCCATGAACTGCCAGTAGGCATGTAGCTCGGTGGGCGTTATGGTTATTACGTATGTTCTTAAATTGACAGTAAGCATACCTGCGATGACTGTTATATATAAACAGGCAAAGGTGAGAGACAGTGCAGGTATGTTTATATCGATGTTCAGGAGGGGCGCTGTATAGAAGGCGCATGCGTGAAAGAGTCCATACATAAAGACCGCCATAAAGAGATAGTGGAAAAAAGAGAAATATATTTTCCATTGCAGCGTTTTGTCATGTCCATCATCGATTTCTTTCAGTTTTGTTTTGCCTGGAAGGCTTATGTGCAGTCTCGTGTTTGCCATGTCCCTGTGCGTGACATTTTTGGTAACAGGCGTGTTGTCGATATAGAAATCTCTTCCTGTTATGTCCTGAAGATGTTTGGCAAATGTTATGGCTTCCCCTTTATTGTCAAATTCAGCAATATAAAGAGATGAACCAAAATTATTCATCAATATGACTTCATAGGATGCAATGACTCTGTGGTTGCTGTTTAAATAGATATTTGTCTGCACACTGATAATAGAATAGCGTGCAATAGGAACCTTACAAGATGAGATTGAGGTAAAGCTGGATTCAAGTATATCAATAAATCCCGATGATCTGTTAAAATATATCTTATAGTACCGTGAATTTGCAAAAAAGAGAAGGCCGATAGATGTCATGATCAGCCCGCCGCTGAAGACAATGTGACCGTGGATATGCATGTTAAAGGCTGTAAATATTCCCAGTATACACATACATAACCCCGTAAAGGATAAAATCCAGTAAAGCACATGTGACGATTTGATCTTTAAGGTGTTATTGTTCAGATATGCTTTTGCTTTCATGATGGTCTCCCTGAAAGATAGAGTACTGATATCCTGCATTGAGTCAATATTAATTGTGTTTTATACCATGCATAATTTTTATTTTTTTTGTATTGATATAAAGTATTTATTTATAAAAACATCACTTTGTACACGTCATGACGCATAAATGGTCCCGTCGCCTCCGGCGGCGGGACCATGAAACCTTTTTGTAAGTGCTCAAAAACGGGGGGCATCCTGTTTCCCGCCCCCTGAAAATAAGAAGTTACACCTTTTTTATTTATGAACAATCAATTATTCTTGCTTGATTTGACGGGGCCCTTATTTTAGTATCACAATAAGGAGAGAATATATGCAGATTGAATTTGTCGGCGGAGCTCGAACGGTTACTGGGTCATCATATATAGTTAAAGACAAGGACTTTACCGTGATGGTTGACTGCGGTA
>CAZDZB010000281.1:0-1877 GCA_964509795.1 uncultured Christensenellaceae bacterium
GAGTGGATATGCAGGATGGAAGTTGTTTCACATAAGCCTTTAATTATCATTGACGGCGCTCACAATGAACATGCTGCTGAATTTCTTGTTAAATCTATAAGCGATTTCATTCCTAACGGTAAAGTAAATGCCATTTTCGGAGTTATGCAGAGGAAAAATTATATACCTATAGCAAAAAAAATAAGTAAAGTAGCAAAGCAGATTTATACAGTGACGATAGAAGGCGATGAAAGTGTGGATGGGCATGAACTGGCAGAAGAGCTAAAAGAGTTCGGCATGAATGCTGCGAATATAGGCACTGTTGATGCAACTTTAAATACCCTCAAAAACCAAAAAAATGTCCCCATTCTAATATGCGGTTCACTTCATTTGGCGGGCATTGCAAGGAAACTGATTATATAATTTTTTACTCCATTTTATCTTTGAAATAACCTTATTTTTACATGTGCTTAATAAAATTGTGCACTGTGTACAAATTTATGATCAGTTTATTTGTGCGCAGTAAACATAGCCTTTTAATATATTTGTATGTATAATTAGTAATGTAATCAGTTATTACGAGTATTTAGGAGGAAGATGATGGCAACAGTTACAATGAAAAGTTTGTATAAAATTTATCCCGGCGGCGTTGAGGCAGTAAGCGATTTTTGCCTTGATATCGAGGATAAAGAGTTTATAGTGCTTGTTGGCCCTTCAGGCTGCGGCAAAACAACCACTTTGCGTATGGTAGCCGGCCTTGAAGACATTTCTGAAGGCGAGTTATATATCGGCGACAAATTAATGAATGATGTAGCCCCTAAAGACAGGGACATTGCGATGGTATTCCAAAACTATGCTTTATATCCCCATATGACAGTATATGATAATATGGCATTCGGGCTTCAGCTGCGCAAGACACCAAAAGACGAAATCAACCGCCGTGTAAAAGAGGCAGCCGGAATATTGGGAATTGACCATCTGCTGGAGCGTAAGCCTAAAGCTTTGTCAGGCGGGCAAAGGCAGCGTGTCGCGCTGGGGCGTGCCATCGTACGTGAGCCTAAGGTTTTTCTCATGGATGAGCCTTTATCCAACCTTGACGCTAAGCTGCGCGGACAGATGCGTACAGAAATCACAAAACTGCATCAGCGCTTGCAGACAACTTTTATCTATGTTACACATGACCAGACTGAAGCTATGACTATGGGTACACGTATCGTAGTAATGAAGGATGGATTTGTTCAACAGATAGATTCACCTCAAAAACTTTATGACGATCCTAACAACTTATTTGTAGCAGGATTTATAGGCACTCCGCCAATGAACTTTTTCTATGATGTAAAGTTATCAAAAGAAAGTGGAAAAATATTTGCTTCTTTCGGAAAAGCAAAACTGCCGGTTCCTGAAAATCGTGCTTCACTGGTAAAGGATAAATCATATTTTGACGGTAAATCCGTAATTATGGGTATCCGCCCGGAAAATCTTTTTGATAACGTAAAACTTTTCTCCGATGCAACAGCGAAGGCAAAAGTCGAAGTAGTTGAGTTGATGGGAAGTGAAACCTATCTTTACCTGTCAGTTGAAGGCGGAGACACAAACACAGTAGCAAGAGTTGACTCAAGAAGCATATCCAGGGCAGGGGACAATATTGAAATAGCATTTGACATGAGTACAGTTCATTTCTTTGATCCGGATTCAGAAAATTCATTAATGAAATAATAAACAGTTATTAAAAGGCTGTCATTTGACAGCCTTTTTTGTGTCTGATAAAAAATGAATTTCATAATTGTGTATACCACCGTGTAAAAGCGAACATTATTATCGTTATTAAATTAAATATTCGACATTTAATCCTAATTAGCTTGACACTTACTGGTCTTTTTATTAAAATTAATAAGGTG
>CAZDZB010000282.1:0-1856 GCA_964509795.1 uncultured Christensenellaceae bacterium
CCGGTGGCCGTATGCCCTCACCCGCGCGGAGCTGATGCTTGCGCGACCTCTCCCGTCTGCGGCGGGAGAGGTGAAGCCTGAAATTTCCGGTGTATAATCTACAGGTAAAACTTAAACCCTCTCCCCTTTTATCTAATCTTAAATTGCAGTGTTTCAGAAAATTTTTCAAGAGAAATAGTTAATGAGTTCAATCCGGGAGAGGTCGCTCCTTGCCATCCCTGGCACCGCGACATTAGTCCCTCCGTGTCCGTCAGGTGCCCGGAGGGCGGGTGAGGGTATATGGTTCAGGTAAAATACGGTATCATGAAATTGAGTGAGTAAGGCTGTTTTAGTAAATATATCCTTCAATATAATCGTTTGCACCAATTATTATATCTCCGGCTGTTCCTGTTACTGTTATTGCACTGACAAAGGTGTACCTGTAAAGTCCTGTATTCGGCTGAGTCCTGGTCAGCACAAGGCTATCAGTTGTGGTTGTATATGTGTTGGCGCCGGATGTTATTTTTATCGTGTAGCTACCGGCGGGTAGGTTTACACTTTCAGGAAAAGATGACGCTCCCCAGTAAATTTTAATGCTGAATGTATCGTTTTTTGCCGCCAATCCGACATAATTTATGTTATTGACCTTGCCCTGATAGACTATTGCCATACAGGATTCTCCGCTTCCTGTAGCACCGGCAATACTGAAATCTTTATTAGCATCAACAGTCTTTGTTGTGAATCCCGGATTGATATACTCCCCGGTTTCGTCGTTGTCTGAATCTGTCTTGCATCCCATTGCGAGCAGGCCTGAAAGCAGTAGTATATAAAAAACTATTCTCTTCATTTATTGCACCATCTTGCCGGATATATTTGGTATTTACGTGAAATTCACTCTACTTAGAATATAATTCAACCCTATTAACTGCATAAGAAGTGTAAAGAAGAATTTTTGTTACTTCAGCGAAGAAAAAACTAATCCCTCTCCCGCTTTGAAGAAATGATGGGGAGAGGGATTAGTATAAATTGGTTCGGTTGCTGTTACTATTCACCTCTCCCGTCTGCGGCGGGAGAGGTCGCACGAGCGGCAGCGATGTGCGGGTGAGGGCATTCGCCGGGGGCTGGGCCATATTCGGCTTGCAAATAAATCTTGCAAATACCTTCTGTTTTTTGCATATTTCATCCGGGGTGAAAAAATGAAAAGTGAAATTGAAATTAAGGTAAGGGGATATCATCTGGACATATATTCCCATGTTAATAATGCGCGTTATCTTGAGTTCCTTGAAGAGGGGCGATGGGCCGCTTTTGAAAATATAGGCGACATTAAAACGATTTTAAGCCGCGGGTGCGCTTTAACAGTGGTCAATATAAATATAAGCTATCTTTCATCTGCCACCGCGGGTGATATTCTTGTGCTGACAACGGATTTACTCAGGACCGGCAATAAGAGCATAACCGTTTCCCAGAAGATATATAAAAAAGAGGGCATGGTGCCTGTGATCGATGCTGAAGTGACCTTTGTGGTTGTTGATATTAAGACAGGTAAATCCATACCTCTGAATGAGGAAATCAGGGGCTTTATTTTGCAGAAAGAGGGCAATCATTAATAAAAGGTGATTCATTTTTTCTTGACTTCATGCCGACTTTATATATAGTATATTATATACTTTAACCGGCAGCCATATTTTAGCAATGCCGTTTTAATCGAATACACGATTTAAGGAGAAGAGTGTTGAAAAAGTTATTTTTTATTATATCAATAATGCTCATAAGTATAACCCCCTCTTTTGCGGACATTGGACCATTTTCAGTTGACGTGTTTGGCGCTTATGTTGATGCAGGGGATTTAAAGAAGCAGCTGGGTTTCGGCGGCGGAC
>CAZDZB010000283.1:0-1827 GCA_964509795.1 uncultured Christensenellaceae bacterium
ATTGTGGCCCCGTTGCCTATGTTAATGCCTCCTGTTATTACACACTGCGGACCTATCCAGACATTATCTCCAATATCGGGAAGTGAGTGATCAAGTCGGGCCACACGCTCACCAATCGTAAGGTTGTGATGTATGGTCAGGTTGCATCCTGTCTTAATAGGGCCTATTAAAATTGAATAAGAGTGCATTATAACCAAACCAGGGCCCATGTCTGAATTTCTGCTGATATCCACATGATGTACTGTCTTAATAACAAAGTTCATTGTTTTATATATTATCAGAGGAATCAGACCCATCAAGTAGTTTCTTGATGATATATAAGCTGCAATTCTTCCGAATCTGTAAATGGCCACGGAATGAAGTCCCTGATGAGTCATGAATATGATCAATTTCCTGAAAAAACCCGGATTTGATGTATTGCACAGAATATTATATAATCTTAATCGATCCTGTTTAAATGATCCCGGTTTATTCATTTTAACTCCTGATCGTGTATCATAGGCGAATTACTATTTTTGTCAATATTTGATAAAACAATATGATTTTTAAACATGCAATAAGGCATAATTACTTTTAATAAACGGCAGGAGATCTACAAACTTCTCTTCTCAATAAAATGATAATGTAGCAGCTGGGTAGATACAATGGCAGCAATTGTCATTTCATCACGTTCTCCAGGAGCGCTGTTTGTATTTTTTCTGTACTTGTTTAAAAGCATTTCAACTCTCTCATGGTCAAAGCGGCCGTATTTTTTAATTGTTTCTGTTTCAAGCATTGATGAAGCAACTGTGTCCCTGTCGATGAAACATGGGGCAATTGGTGCGCGATATGGCTGTTTCGGACGTGTTGTAATACTTTCGGGGAGAATATTTTCGTATGTTTTTTTTAAAGCATACTTTTCATTGAGTCCCCTGATTTTATATTCAGGAGGGATTGTGGCTGCAAACTCAATTACTTTATGATCGAGAAACGGAAATCTTCCCTCAACTGAATTTGCCATAAGCATCCTGTCACCCTGTGATGACAGAAGGTAGCCGGGAAGAAACAGGGTCGCCTCCATATACTGTGCCCTGCACAGCGGATGCCATTTCATCAGGTCAGGGGAAAGGTATGAGCCGAGCTCTGAAGATATATTTTCTTCATTGTCTGAAAAACCGTCACTAAAGAAGCGTTTGATCTGAGCGGTATTACCCCATCTTATTGAATGTGAATAATAGGGATTTTCTGTTTCAGTAAAACCTTTTTTAAAAAAAGATAACCAGAACGCGTAACCCCTTGTGTTTTTCGCGATATAAGGGTATAAGGCTTTGAGTATTTCTGGTCTTTTTTTTGAATCAGGGTCCCTGGCCATGAACCTGCGTATCATGTCTTCTTTGAAAATATTGTATCCGCCGAAAAATTCATCAGCCCCTTCGCCTGTTAATACGACCTTTATCCCGTTTTCACGGACAAGGCGTGATAATATATATAATGGGGCAGGCGCAGAACGGATTACAGGTTTTTCCGCATGGTATATTACATCAGAAAATAATGCGCTTATATTGTCATAACCGGCTTCAGTCATCCTGTGGTCTGTACCGATATGTTTCACCATTTCAGTCTGCCAGGCACGTTCATCAAAGGAGCTGTCATTAAATCCAACGGAGAATGTAATAAGGTCGTTATTATGATGTTTTTTAATCAGCGCGGATACAATGGATGAGTCCAGTCCGCCGCTAAGGTATGATGCTACAGGTACATCTGACCTGAGACGGATTTTAACGGAATCGTATATCAGTTCCTCAAGACGTGACGTATAAAATGATAACGGTTTGTTGTCATAGGATG
>CAZDZB010000284.1:0-1824 GCA_964509795.1 uncultured Christensenellaceae bacterium
CTGCGGAAATACTAATTTTGCATACCTAATACAATTGTATTTTGAAAACTGCCCGCTTCCCTTTCTTATGCGGGCTTTTTCATTTTTTTAATCATGCATTGCTGTTGTTCCCTATTTAAAACCTATTTTTTATGATAAAATAATTTAAATACACCCAATGTTAAGTTTACGGGACAATTTTCAAGGCTTAATTGGTAGTGCATTTTTAATAATTTATATATGATACAGGCATCAAAGAACAAAAAGAGGTTATATTATGGAATTCAATGAAAGACTTATGGAACTGAGAAAGCAAAAAGGCATGTCACAGGAGGATCTGGGATATGAACTTGGCGTATCCAGACAAACGGTATCCAAATGGGAGCTGGGCGAAACAACACCGGAGATGAGCAAACTTGTTGCGATGTCCAACCTTTTTAATGTCAGCTTAGACAGCCTGATAAAGGGAGAAAATGCATACACCCATTACAGCAAAAACGAATACGGCTACGAATACAAAAGCAAACAGACATTATGGGGAGTTCCCGTTGTGCATATTAATCTGGGCGGCAGAGGCGGAAAATTCCGCAAAGCAAAAGGAATTGTCGCAATCGGCGATTTGGCAGCAGGAATTGTCGCAATCGGGGGATTAAGCATTGGAGTTGTCGCAATCGGCGGTCTAAGTCTCGGCATTGCTGCACTCGGGGGAATGGCTGTTGCAATTGCCTCTCTCGGGGGGATGTCAATCGGTTATATGGCAATAGGCGGCGTTGCACTAGGCTATATGGCAATAGGCGGAGTAGCTGCAGGTGTCAATGCTATAGGCGGTGCGGCTATAGCAAAAGATATAGCACTGGGCGGTGCAGCAACAGGAACCATTGCCATAGGTGATAATACAAAAGGAACAATAACATTCAATACCCTCACCTGTACTGCCGAAAAATTCCGCAACGCAGTAAGTCTGTATCTGCCCAATGCAAAAGGCTGGGTCATAAGGCTTTTTGAAAAAATCATTTCAATGTACTAAATGTAAATTTATCACCAAAGGAACACACACTATATGATGCACAGTTATCAGACAAAAGAATTCGGCAAAAGACTTAAAAGCATAAGGACAGGTCTTAATTTAACCCAGCAGACAGTATCTGAAATAACGGGAATAAATATAGACACCCTTCGCAAAATAGAACAGGGCTATGTAATACCACGGTACGATACTCTGGAAATACTGAGCATTGCATACAAATGCGATCTTTTGGATGTGTTCAAAAACTACAGGGGTTCTGCTGACCTTTACGAAATATACAGCCTGCTGGACAAATGTATAGTGGACTATAATCCTGAGGGAATGGAAGCAGTCAGAAAAAAGGCTGCTGATCTTGATGAAAAAATTTACAGCGAAATAATCCTTGCATCGGAAATCGAGTCCTTAAAGCTCCTTATAGATGCAGTGTGCATGCTCAACAGCAGCGGAGGCAAATTTGAAACGGAGCATATGCTTGCAGCAAAAGAAAACCTTATAGCTTCTCTAAAAAAGCATACTCCTGAATTCGAAATGGAAAAGCTGGAATCCTGCAGATATTCTTATTTCGATATACGTATTCTTATTGTACTGTCTGTAATAATAATGAGAACGGAAAACAGCAGCCAGAGCAACAGAATACTTTTTTTCCTTCTTAAAATAACAGATAAATCCGCCAATGCGTCACTTAATGAAAAACTGCTGGTTTTGAAAATATACTGCAATATCGCATACAACTACTATCTGGATGATAAAGCCGAAAAGACAATAGAATATGCAGAAGAAGGCATTGCCTTTGCACTTGATAATCACCTGATGTACGG
>CAZDZB010000285.1:0-1818 GCA_964509795.1 uncultured Christensenellaceae bacterium
TTTTTTCACAGCTTTTCTTTCAATTATCCCATGGTTATTTTAAAAAAGCTTCAGTATCAGCACCCAAAGCATGTTACGCCATAAAAGGTCACCGGAACCCGGTCTATTTTTTAGCCAAATTTCTATCTGTAATTGAAACTTACAGAACATACTGTTATTTTAATGTCATGGACTTCAGTATTTAATTAATCCATATTTTTATTACTTAATGCCTGAATAAATATATTAAAGGATGAGTTCGATTATGGATAAAACAGCGAGATTCCCTGAAAAATATTTTTTAAAAAAATATACCGATGCCCCTTTCATGAACAGGCAGCGGGCTTACGTGTTCATGTGGATACAGATTGTATTTATATGCCTCATATCTCTGGCACAGGCTTCCACAAACATCCTCTCTCCCGATGCAGCAACGAAATTTTATAACATGAGCATGTTTGCCATACTCGGAGGTTTTGTTCTCTGCCTGTTCATTCTGAAGGCAGGCGCGTACAGGATTGCCGCATACTGTGGTATTATACTTCCGCTGCTCCTTGTCACCGCGCAGGCCCTGCAGGTAAATACCATATCCGGTAAATACATATACATGCTGTATCTTTTAATCTTTATTGTAATGGCCTCACTCTTCGGCACAAGGAATACTATAATAACAATTACATTAATAGTTATCAGTGCGGGTATTTTTATCATTGTTAAATCAGGTGATATAATCCCCCCTGACCGTCATGGTTCGACCATAGCAAATATGACAATGGTTTCATTGTTTATATGCGTGCTGTGCATCCTGACTTTCAAAATAGTTATGGCGACACTTGCAGAAACCGAAAAAAAGAATGCTGAACTCGAAAAATCTCTTTCAGAAAATAATTCGATACTCAAGACCTGCGCCTCTGTTTCTGGAACTCTTAGCAGCACCTCCATTGACCTTTCAGGCAACGCGGCAGGTTTTTCAAAAAGCGCCCAGGCGCAGGCCGCTGGAGTTGAGGAGATATCCTCAACAATGGAAGAGATGCTTTCTTCAGTCAGCCAAAACGCTGACAACAGCGCCGAAGCGGAAATGCTTTCCGAAAAATCATATAAACTTGCGGATGATGGCACGGAAATAGTAAACAAAGCGGTTAATGCCATTAACGAAGTAAATGAATCATCAAAAAAAATCTCTGAAATTATCAACCTCATAAATGATATTGCATTTCAGACAAATCTCCTTGCGCTTAATGCTTCAATTGAAGCTGCTCGGGCGGGTGAAAGCGGAAGGGGTTTTGCTGTTGTCGCCTCGGAAGTCAGGAACCTTGCCCAGAGGTCAAGGGGAGCATCAGACGAAATCGGCCAGCTGATAAAATCCTCTGTCGAAAGAATCGGCATTGGAACTGAACTTGTTAATAAAAGCGGAGAATCACTGAAAGAAATATTCACATCCATTGAACAGACCAGAAGAATAATATCCGAGATGCATTCACTCAGCAGGGAGCAGAAAGACGGGCTTGGGCAGATTACTACGGCCCTGAACCAGGCTGACACCGAAAGCCAGCAGACAGCCGCGGCAGCTGAAGAACTGCACTCATCAGCTGAACAGCTTAAACAGCTTTCAGCAGAGCTTCAGGAACTTATGGCCTCTGTAGGAGAAAGCTGAAAGTCTGACTGTTCATTACAAAAACCATCAGTTATTATAATTAATTCCTCGCCCGTTTAAACGATAGTAATGCATGTTATATTAAAAGCAGCAGAGGATGATCACAGGTGAATAAAATTTGTTCAGGAAAAAAAATTCTTATAACCTTACTACTGCTGGTTTCAGCCGCGCCCGTACTTGAAAGT
>CAZDZB010000286.1:0-1812 GCA_964509795.1 uncultured Christensenellaceae bacterium
GAAACCTGTGGGGCTTGGCGCGAATCGAACTTTCATAGTCGGCTCCTCATCTGTGGTGTACTTTTGCATGTGCATAGAAAGAAGAATAACATTGAAGTATTTTTGTGCATTGAAGCATCAATTTTGACAAGTAAATTATTTTTTCTCCGTGAATTATGCGGGACACTGCTCAAAAAAACTCCATGCGGAATTTTCCGGGTTTATGTAAAATCACGTATATACGCAGATGCTATGCATAAAGAACGCCATATCTTCATTAATTATCAGATAGTACAATTAATAAGGAGTCAAAACCAAAGAAAAATTGAATATTTTAGAATTAACATGATTGTGTATTAATAATAATTTGAAATTAATATGCAATATTTTATTAATGCCCCATGAGGGAGGGCTCTTCATCGTCATGGGTTTTTAAACAGGTTTCGATTCGGGCAGCCTGATATCTGTTTGGCTTTTTGCACTGAGAGAGGGTGCTCCCGATGGACGTAATGAAATGCGAAAGGTAGAGTATCGTGATTAAAAAAACGTTAAGTGATACAGGTAAAAGATTGATGATCATATTCATGATAACCGCATGTCTGATTTCGGTACCTCTTGCGCTTGTCATGTTCGAACAGAGCGTCGTGTTTACTCATTTATTTTATGTTCCAATAGTTTTGAGTTCGTACTGGTGGGGAAAAAGGGGAATATTAATAGCTGTTATGCTGTCATTGATCGTCCTCGCGGGCAACATTATTTTTCTTAATAGAGATGGTTTGCAAAACGACATAATTCGATCCTTGAATTTTATACTTGTGTCATTTGGCGTTGTGTACATGAGCAGAAAGGATATTGAACTGCACAAGCAGCTCGCTGATTACGGGGATAGACTGAAAAAAACAATTAATCTCTTAAAGAAGGAAATTGAACTTCATAATGCCGCTGCAGAAGAGCTGATAAGCTCGGAACTGGCATATAAACGACTGTTCGAAAACATGCGTGACGGGCTTGCTGTTATAGATTTAACGGGAAGGATTGTTGATTGCAACAGGGCCTTTTTGGAAATGATGGGCTATGATTTTAAAGAACTGACATGTGAAGAATTGCATGATATAACTCCCCGGGAATGGCGTGACTATGAACATTATATTATTATAAACCAGGTGATGGTACGCGGTTTTTCCGACATCTATGAAAAGGAATTTATTAAAAGAGACGGCGACATACTGCCTGTTGAGTTGAGGACTGCTCTCATGCGTGATGACGAAGGCAGGCCTGAGAGGATATGGGCCATTATACGGGATATCAGTGAACGCAAAGAAACTGAAAAGCTGCTAAAGGAGCAGCGTGATCTTGGAATCACACTTTGCGGTGTTAGCGATGTTGGAAAAGCCGTAAGCGATGTCCTTGATGCGCTCATGAGATTTGAGGGGATCCACTACACCTCAGTGCATTTGTTTGATATAGACAGCGGAGATTATCTTTTATTTAATTCACAGTACAGCGGCGCGTACGATGACAGGAATTATACGGTCTTTTCGCCGAATACATTGAACATGGATTCCCATCTGATGGAGGACAACAAAACATGGCGTTTCCCCTGCCATGATTTTAAAGAGATATTTTTATTTGAACCTCCTTCTGCATGTACGATGGTTCTGATCGTCCCAGTTGTCGCAAACGAATCGGTTATAGCGTATATAACCACTGCTTTGGATACAAGGGATGGGGAAAATAATTACCTGCTGGACCACCTCAAAATCATATCGTCACAACTCGGGAATTTTCTATCAAGAACGATCGCGGAACAGATCATTTTTGAATATGATGATA
>CAZDZB010000287.1:0-1804 GCA_964509795.1 uncultured Christensenellaceae bacterium
TCTGCGTTACCGGAAGTAGCGATTAGTAATGCCGGTAAAGCTAAAATGAAAATAAGTATTGGGATGGCTAATGATAAACCAATCCATTTGTTCCACTGGTATTTCCGAAGTTGTAATGCCGAGAAATAGGCGAGAAAGGGCAGGAGTGGAACCAGATAGATGGCCAGCTTCGAACTGAAAAATGAAAGCATCACGAAAGTGGCGATAAATATTATTAAAAAGAACCACTCGAGATCCGTTTTGATTTTTTTATAGTAAAGTCCGGCAGCTAAAAGCCCGATAAATAAAAATGACCAGGGAAATATGGAATACCAGATAGAAATTCCATAGAAATAAAACGGAGCTTTGTGATGAAATGAATCCACCGCCCGGCCTACCGTTTGATGAAATACAAGGTTATTCAGATATTCTGTTCCGCCTTCTGTAAGTACTCCCGCAAACCATATTCCGCAGAGAACAAGCAGAATGATCAGTGTTTTAGCTCCCCAGTATTTCATCCAGGTTTTTATCTGCTTTTTGAAAATTAAAAAAGCCAGCGTTGAAACAAGCGGCATCAGTAAACCCACAGGTCCTTTTGAAAACAGTGCAAAAAACACATAAACAGGAAATAACCAGGTATCTGCTTTTGTGGAGGTGCCGGAATAGATTTTATAAAAAGTGTACAGAGCCAGTACAATGAACATGGTCATCAGCATGTCCATCCGTACAATAGGTGTAGAACCCAGAAACAGCGCGCAGCTCATCAGCAGAAGTTGTGCGGCGGTTATACCTTTCTGATCGGTTTCGTTTTTTATCCATTTATTCATCACCATCAGAGTAATTACTGCCGGAATAAATGAAAGTAACGACAAATACCACATATAGTGCCCGCCCAGAATCAGTTTTCCGATCATCATCAGCCAGAAAAAGAGCGGTGGTTTATCGGCGTAGGGCACACCCTGATGGCTGAATGTGAATAAGGTGCCGTTTCGGAGCGCTTCGTCAACGATGCTCAGGTATCTTAGTTCGTTGCTGGGCGTGAAATCGCGCAGAAGCATGATAGGCAACAGCGCAATTAACCAGATAAAATTCAGATAATTAGTCTTGATTTGTAACTTCATTTGTTTTGTGATTATGTCCGATTATGATATTCCGGCTATACGCAACAAATCCGAATGCTTGTCCTAAAATCAGTACCGGATCTCGTCGAATGATGGCGTAAATGATAATAATACCTGAACCAATCAGACTAATAATCCAGAAACCATCGGGTAGCAGAGATTGATGTTTCTTCGTAGAATAGAGCCATTGATATACAAATCGGAGAGAGAATATTAGTTGACCAATGGAACCGAAAACAACCAGCCAGACAGGAATATTTTCGTTTTTAAAGAAATTGGCGATGTACACCGGAAGATCTTTCAGCATCAGACCGAAAGCAACTACGGGTGTAGCTATAAGAATGAATTTGAGAATTTTGTGGAGTTTTTGCCAGATACCCTGAATATCAAGATTCCAGAGATAAATGTAGTAAGAAAAAATTTGTCCGAGAACGATGGAAAAATCGTCGCGTAATATGCCATATATAAAAAGCAGGTAGGAGCCAATGATGCTCAACAGCCAGAAAAAGGGCGGAGCCATTACCTTTTTATGCTTTTCGGAAATAATCCACTGATACAGAATTCTTCCCGAGAAAAACAACTGAGCCAAAAAACCAATGGTGTAAACGAATATATGTTGCCAGTTCATTATGCTATAAATTATTTTCGCCAACCTTGTAATTGATATATCTTTTCTTCATCCAGCGATAGGCAAAACAATCCAG
>CAZDZB010000288.1:0-1800 GCA_964509795.1 uncultured Christensenellaceae bacterium
TAAACAATCCCATGAACAAAATCCGGGCTACAAAGGTAATTCTTTCGCCTGAGACCGTTGAGTGCATTGTATTCTGGACAAAAAATCCTCAACCGATGCTTGAAAGGCTGCACCTGATTGACAGATACAATTATTATTTTCACTTCACAATCACAGCTTATGATTCATCAATAGAAAAAAACCTTCCGACAAAACAGACACTTATTGAAACACTTATCAGACTAAGCGATATGATTGGTCCTGAAAAAGTTGTGTGGCGCTACGACCCTGTTTTTTTTACTGAAAAATTCAATCAGACTAAACACCTGCAGGCCTTCGAGTACCTTGTAAAAAAACTTTCAGGATACACAAATACCTGCATGTTCAGTTATCTTACCGATTATGACAAATGCAAAAAAAACATGCAGCATCTGAAGTATTTTGCCCCCGACACCAAACAGGCTATAGACTTTGCGCAGAAACTTTCGACTATTGCTCTATGCGACAACATCATGCTTAAAAGCTGCTCTATGAGCAGTGAATTCCACGACGCCGGCATTACACAGGGACGCTGCATAGACCCCGAACTGATAGAAAAAATATCAGGAAAACCGATTTCAGGCCGCAAAGACTCATCGCAAAGAAAAAACTGCCTCTGTGCTCCATCTGTTGATATCGGCGCATACAATACATGCACAAACGGCTGTGTCTACTGTTACGCCAACTTCAATTACACAATCGCTGCCGAAAATCGCAGAAAACACGACCCCGACTCGGAATTACTCCATGGCAGCATTAAGGACTTCAAACAGATTACAGTCAGGGATGACAGCAGACAAAAAAAACAGTTTTCAGATCAGCTTAAACTGTTCTGATATTATTTCCTTCCATTTAATTCGGACCATAAAAAAAGCTTGTTTTATCATTAACAGAGAAGATAGTATGAACAATACTGATTATAAAATATTTATAGAAAGCTGCACTGAAATATGGGGGAGGAATTCTGAATGAAAATCGAATTTGTGGGCGGTGCCAGAACTGTAACCGGATCATCATATATAATTAAAGATGACGATTTTACAATAATGGTAGACTGCGGGATGTTCCAGGGCCGACAGGAGCTTCAGCAGAGGAACCAGCTTGATCTGATTTATGACCCTCCTAAAATTGACTGTATGCTGCTTACTCACGCGCATATAGATCACAGCGGTCTTATTCCCAAAATTGTTAAGGGTGGTTTCTTCGGCAACATTTACACCACAAAGGCGACTGTCGACCTGTGTACTGTAATGCTGCCTGACAGCGCCCATATACAGGAGATTGACGCGAAACAGATTAACAAGAGAAACAAAAAACTCGGCAGACCCGAGGTTGAACCTCTATACACTGTTGAAGACGCCATGAAATCTCTTGAGAATTTCGTGCCTGTAAACTATGGCGAAATAGTACAGATACACCCGCGCGTTGAAGTACAGTTCCGTGATGCGGGCCATATTCTTGGTTCAGCTTTCATTGAAATGTGGGTTTCCGAAAAAGGTAAAAAAACAAAACTGGTCTTTTCAGGTGATATCGGCACACAGGAGCAGGCAATTATTAAAGACCCTGAACCACTTGATGAGGCCGATTATCTCCTGATTGAATCAACTTACGGCGACCGCCTGCATAAAAGCAAAGAAGACACTTACGAGGAGTTTAAAAGAATCCTTCTGGAATCAATTAATAAAAACGGCAATATTGTAATTCCCGCCTTCGCCATTGAAAGGACCCAGGAGATAATATACACGCTGAACATGCTTTTCCTCCGGAAAGAAATCCCTTCCA
>CAZDZB010000289.1:0-1792 GCA_964509795.1 uncultured Christensenellaceae bacterium
GCAAGTGCCCTGAGTGGAACAATGTAAAGGGACCGTCCGCCTTCTGCTGCCTTTGGGCAATAGCCGCAATGGCCTATGGCACAGAAACAATAAAAAAGGTGAACAAAATTGTAGGCCCGGGTAATATTTATGTAGCTCTTGCCAAAAAGCAGGTTTTCGGGCAGGTGGGCATTGACATGGTGGCAGGCCCCAGTGAAGTGCTGATAATTGCAGATGAAAGCGCTAATCTGAAATATGTTGCGGCGGACCTTTTATCCCAGGCAGAGCACGACCCTATGGCAGCATCTATACTTATAACCACATCTGAAAGTTTAGCACAAAACGTATCAGCAGAAGTTGACCTTCAGATTGAAAAGCTGACGGAAACGAAAAGCAATGCAGTAAATGCCATAAGCAAAAACAGCGTAATAGTAATCACAACAAGCATTGATGAAGCAATAGAAATAGCTAACGAAATTGCCCCCGAGCATTTAGAGATTGCAGTAAATGAACCTGAAAAATATCTGGATAAAATACTTAACGCTGGTTCTGTGTTTATGGGGCACTATTCCCCCGAGCCGTTAGGCGACTATTTTGCAGGCCCTAACCATGTGCTCCCTACATCATCAACAGCAAAGTTTTCATCACCCTTAGGTGTCGATGATTTCACCAAAAGGTCATCTGTAATATACTACAGCAAAGACAAGCTTAAAGGAGTTTACAAAGATATTGCATCCTTTGCAAAGCTGGAAGGCCTTGATGCCCACGCAAACAGCGTGCTTATAAGGTTTGAAGGAGAAAACTAATTTTTGATTACTACTGAAATAGACAAGGAGAAAGCCATGCGCACAGCAGAAGTAAAAAGAAAAACAAATGAAACAGATATTTATAGTTCATTAAATATCGACGGCAGCGGAAAAGCAGATATTGATACAGGCATTGGCTTTTTTGACCACATGCTGTGCCTTTTTGCCAAGCACTCCCTTATGGACATGACTGTAAAATGCAAAGGCGACACCTATGTGGACTGCCACCACACCGTGGAGGATGTCGGGATATCATTGGGTCAGGCTGTTAATAAAGCCTTAGGAGATAAAGCAGGAATTACGCGCTACGGCACATTTTTTGTTCCCATGGATGAAGCTTTAGCCATGGTAAGCCTGGATATATCAGGGCGCAGCTATCTTTGTTTCGACGCTGATTTTTCATTGTCCAAACTAGGTGATTTTGACACTGAAATGGTGGAAGATTTCTTTCAGGCTTTTGCCGCCGCATGTGGTGCCACTGTTCACATTAAGGTAATGTACGGCAGAAATACTCATCACATGATTGAGGCGATATTCAAAGCCTTTGCCAGAGCGCTGGATCAGTCAACTATAGCTGACCCAAGAGTAAAGGGAATTCCTTCAACAAAAGGAGTATTATGATTACCATAATTGATTACGGCATGGGTAATTTAAGAAGCGCCCAAAAGGCATTTGAATTTATCGGTTTTGACGTAGAAATTACCGAAAGGAAAAGTGATATACTAAAAGCCGAAAAAATCGTTCTTCCCGGTGTAGGCGCATTTGCTGATGCTATGGCAAAGCTCAACAGCGAAGGACTAAGCGCAATAATAAAAAACAAGGTCGCAGAAGGCACACCCTTTTTAGGCATATGCCTTGGTATGCAGCTGATATTTGACGTATCATGCGAAAATGGTGAGTTTGAGGGCTTAGGGCTTATCCCAGGCAAGGTTGTAAAGTTCGATCTTCCCAAAGAATACAAAGTGCCGCACATAGGCTGGAACAAGCTGAAAACAGCAGATAATGTT
>CAZDZB010000290.1:0-1779 GCA_964509795.1 uncultured Christensenellaceae bacterium
GTTTAGTGAATACGGAAATGTTAATTTGGAAAGCAGAGTATCTGACAAGTATAGTAGTAAAAGTGTAAACGGAGACAGCGGCGAGGTCGTTTTTGGCGAGTCCGCGGATTTAGAAGCAGGCTCTGCAAATATAGTAACCTCTGTTGTCGTAAACTACAGGTCGTTTGACACGCTGGGCGAAGTAACGGTTCTGTTCATTTCAGCTTTTGGTGTGGGCTTGCTGCTGACCGGAAAAAGAAAAAGGCAGAAACTTATGTATAAGCCCAATTTTATATTAAAGCAGGGCGCGAGGATAGTATTCGGAATAATGGCTATATTCGGCGTTTATGTTTTCGTTCATGGCCACCTAACTCCCGGCGGTGGATTCCCCGGTGGGGCGATAATTGCCGCAGCTGTACTGCTTTTGTATTTATCTGATGATGAATTCAGAGTTAAGCTTAAAGGTATGAAGGCAGCAGAAGGCACCGCTGGAAGCCTTTATGTAATAATCGGCCTTTTGGGAATTGTCTTCGCGGGATATTTTCTGCAGAACTTCCTGCCAACAGGAACTGTAGGTGAGGTAATAAGCTCCGGTGTTATTCCAATTGTATATATTCTTATCGGGCTTAAGGTAGGTAGTGAACTTTCATCCGTTGTTGACGCATTTCTTACTGAGGAGGTGGAAGGATGATACAATATTTTGCAATCGGATTAATGCTTGTTGGAATATACGGGCTGCTGACACAAAGAAACGCAATAAAGCTGATAGTTTCATTGAATATTTTTGAGGTCGGATTAAATGTGTTTATCATTTCCGTAGGATTTGTAAAGGACGGGCTTGCGCCAATATTGACTTCGAGCACAAATTCCTCATCGATGTTGTATGTTGACCCTCTGCCTCACGCACTGGTGCTGACATCCATTGTTATCGGTGTTGGAGTCACGGCGCTGGCACTGGCATTAGCCAAAAAGATGCACAGCAAATACGGCACATATGACTTGGACGAAATGGGAGGTGAATAATATGAATACATATTTAATAGTATTATTAATCGCCGTGCCTTTACTGGCAGCATTTTTAAGTGTTCTTATTAAAAAACTCGGCAGGATATTTTTAGGTATTGCTGCCGGACTTAATGCGGCATCGGCAATAATTTTGGCTATGGACTATATATCACCTGTCATTTATTCAGTAGGAGGCTTTAAGCCGCCTTACGGAATAAGCCTGGTGCTTGATGAGTATTCTTTGATTGGAATACTTACGGTAAACATAATATTTGCGCTTATTATTATAGCTTCTTGCAAACTTATTAAAAAGTACGAGGTTGTATTAAGCGTGGCATTGGCCGCATTAAACGGCATAGTGCTTACAGGCGACTTATTCAACATGTTCGTGTTTATGGAAATCGCGGCTATCACAGCCTACATTTTAACAACTATGAACAAAGGGTTTAAATATACCTTTAATTATTTGGTTTTAGGTACGCTGGGTTCAGGATTGTTCCTTTTCGGAATAATCATACTCTACAATATGTTTGGCTCATTAAACATATTGGACATTCAGGGCAAAATAGCAGTGGTTTCATATCCTGTGGCTAAGGCAATGGCTCTGCCGCTTGTTATGATTTTTGCGGGGATTTCAGTGGAAGCAAAACTTCTGCCGTTTTCAGGCTGGGTCAGAGGAGTGCTCAAAGACTCCAACTCATTAGCCGGCCCGTTAATCGTTACTGTTTTTGCGGCGGCAATATTGTTTGCTTTTGGCAGGCTTCTGACTACAGTTTTTGTAATGAGTGATTCAGT
>CAZDZB010000291.1:0-1778 GCA_964509795.1 uncultured Christensenellaceae bacterium
TAGAAAGCTTTCACAATTCTTACGAATTGCTTTCGCTCATCGCGATTTCTTTTAAATCGCTCGGTTGGCAGGCATAGCCTGACTTAAGAGGTTTTATACTAGCACAACACAATCTCTATTATTCTATCAGCTTACCTAATAATTTTCGCTTACTAAAAAAATAAGCCGCTTTATAAGCGGCAAATATGCAATATAAATTAAGCAGGCTTTAAGCAAACCGTAAAACAGGCTTTTAGTTTTCCTGCTTGAATTTTGACCTGTCGATCCAAAGCCCCAGGGCAGGATTGGGAATAAAATATATTTCCTCACCGTCTGGCATTGTGTTGTATCCGTAGTTGAGCTTTTGAGGATCATACCGCTTAACTGTTTCATCATAGTCAGCCGATTTAAACCCTACTGATTCAATATCCTCTTTTGAAATGTTTTTAACGGCGTATGTTATGCCAAACCTTCCGTCGGATGAGCCATGGATAAGGTGCGCCGCAGTTCCCATGTTCTGCCTTAAATCAGTATTTTGCGGTTTTTTGAATTCATCAAGGGTCGTAAGCCTGCCTTTATATCCGTATTTGCGGATAATCTTATCCTGTATTTGGGCCTCACCGAAGCTTTCCACAGCGGGCGCCAGCACTATAAGTTCGCCGCCGTCTGCCATGGCCATTCTTGTCCTGTAAACTGCCTTGTTGCCCAGCCATGTCGATTTAAACTCCGAAGGCTCCAGGTACACTACGCATTTTTTAAAGCCCTTGTCCACAAAATCAATGTTTTTTCCCTGCGCCAGCGCAATGGCGTTTTCCAGCACAATGCGCTCATCGCCGATAAAGAGCCCGTGGGTTTTTATCTCGCCTTTGGGGGCTGTTGTCACAGTCAGTGCAAAAAGCACAGGCCTGCCCTTTAAATATTTTTCCAGCGCGTAGTCAAAAACCCGCCTTACGGGGGTATGGTCCTTGCCCATCATGCGCTCCATGCCATAAACTGCCCCCACCATGTGGGATTTGTTTATCATGTCGCTTCCGCCCACCCCCACGAAAAGGTTCTTGCTGTGGTTGGCCATGCCTATTACCTCGTGGGGCACCACCTGGCCTACAGAAATAATCAAATCATAGCTTTCATCCATTACCAGTTTGTTTATTTCAACGTCTATGGGCTCGTTCCACAGGCCTTCTGTAATTTCATACAGATATTCCCCGGGCACTTCACCTATTCGAACCACGCCGTTTATCCAGTCGTGATTTATGAATTTGTCCTGCGGAATGTCACCATACATCTTTTCTATTTCATCTTTGCTCATTGGTTTATGAGTGCCAAGCGCCGGCAGGATGTCAACTTCTGCGCCCTCACTTGCAAGCATATGATAATATATATTTGTTATTAAGCCGGCATTTGAATGATAGCGAGTAAAATCCGGCGGGATAATAAGCACCTTTTTAAGAATGCTTTTACTTTTTTTAAATTCATCCAGAGATTGCCGTAATGTGCTTTCTATGCGGCCTTGTGTGAGCCCGCTCTCTTTGTTTGAAACTGCTGAAATATCCATAGTGCTCCTTGTGTAATATTCTGCTTTGCTAGATAACCTCTTCGTCCGTTGGTTGGGAGTTTTACGATAAATTAATTTTTAACTAAGCTCCCCTCATAGGCGTTGGACGCAAGCAATTCGTAAGAATTGTGATAGTCGAGCTGGCAGGCAAAGCCTGACTGAGAGGTTTTATACAAACTTAAAAACTTCCCTTACACTCCCGAATAAGCAGAAAATCCGCCGTCAACCGGCACAATTATGCCCG
>CAZDZB010000292.1:0-1763 GCA_964509795.1 uncultured Christensenellaceae bacterium
GACCGGTTCAGGGGGCACGGGCTTAAGCTGGGCATAAATACAGCGAGTTCAGGCGGAACAGAAGGTTATGATTACATGATCGGTATTGAGACACGTATTTATACGAACGCCCTTGATTCGCTTGAGGAGGCGGAATCTGTTCTTTACGGCGAGCTTGTATATGATTCCCTGAAAAGGAACCTGTTGAAGAGAGGGGCGGACCGTGTTCTTTATTTTTATGAATATCAGAGTGAAGCCCCTTTCTGCGGAGTTGAGGGTGTCTTTTTTAACGGCAGAATTATTCATATAGCGCGGGGGATATGTCATACCGCCCTGAGGGAACGCGTACTTGATGAAATGAAGAAAAACATTGCACAACTTGTACTGGTAAAATAATCAGTTCCTGTAAACAAGTGCGGTTTCGCCGCAGTTGTCCTGGTCTTTGCATTTACTGCAGTCCTTCCATATTTTTTCCGGGAAATCATGTTTTGGAACAACCATGAACCCGTTTTTACCGAAGAACTCTGGTTTATACGTAAGAGTAAAAATTTTAACATTACTGTTCCCGTCAATGTTCTCTATAAGTCTTTTTAAAAGAGCGCTGCCTATTCCCCTGCCGTGGTATGCCTCTTCTATTGCGAAAGAACGCACCTCTTTCAGGTTTTCACCGTAGTCATAGAATGTTGCGGTGCCAATAACATTGCCTGCATCTTCAGCAACGATAAAATTATGGAGATTTTCACCTATGTCATCGCGGCTGCGTTCCAGGATGACACCCTGCATGGCGTAATGCTTTATAAGCTTGTATATTGCTTCAATGTCCGTCTTTTCGGCGGGTCTAATATGATGGTTCATTACCTTCCCGGCTTATATGCGTTTAATTATCTGTGCATTAGCCGAAATTGCGTATTGTTTGTAAACTGAAATTTCAGTAAGAGTTTTACGTGCCTCGTTTTCTGTTTTGTAGGGGCCGGTGAATATTTTAAAATTGTCCCTGTTTTTGGATACAATAACCGTGTGTCCCTTGCTGCTTAAAAAACGGGCCACATTTCTGGTGTCTGATTCATTGTATTCCCTGCCAAGCTGTATAACAAAGGGGAATTCGTTCTTTGGATACAGCTTGTCGGCCTGCTTGTTCTGCCCGGATATGTCTTTAACAAGATCAGTCATTTTGGCGCTGAGGTTATTCATTGTATTGTATGTTTTATCATCTACTATGCTTCTCTCCGCTCCGCCCGCGAATTTTATTCCTACAACAATACCTGTTGTAAAAGAAAGAATTATCAGTGCGGTAATGAGCGTAAGGAGTCTTACGGCCCTGTTATTGTTTCTGTCATTCTCTTTATCAAGCGCCCTGGTTGTCCTTGAAAAGTATTCAGGATCGGTTTTATCAAATTGAGGAGGCAGATTCCGCAGGTGCCTGCCGTCGTAGAAGTCCATGTTCTGCATATTCAACCCGTTTAGCAAAAATTTACAGACCGGAGGCTGAACCCCCCTGTTCCTATAATACTTGTCGGCACGGGGATTTAACTATTTAAGTAAAAGAAAAATTTTTGCGGGTAATTATTGCTTCCGTGGACTGCGCGAAAGGGTCGCTAAAGAGTATTATACAGGCTCTCACGGGATTAAAGGGAATATGTTAAAGTTATTATGGCGTTATGTTTTAAATTATGGCTGAAAAAAGTTTGACTATGCAGTTATTTTAAGAATCATTATTATTAATAAACCTATAAATTAATAAATACAGAGAGGAGCAGATGAAAGATAAGATCGGGAATTTACCT
>CAZDZB010000293.1:0-1760 GCA_964509795.1 uncultured Christensenellaceae bacterium
GACCGGTTCAGGGGGCACGGGCTTAAGCTGGGCATAAATACAGCGAGTTCAGGCGAAACTGAAGGTTATGATTATATGATCGGCATTGAGACGCGTATATTTACGAACGCCCTTGATTCGCTGGAAGAGGCGGAATCTGTCCTTTACGGCGAGCTTGTCTATGATTCCCTGAAAAGAGAACCTCTGATACGGAAGGCAGACCGTGTTCTTTATTATTATGAATATGAGAATAAGGCCCCTTTCTGCGGAGTTGAGGGCGTTTTTTTTAACGGCAGAATTATTCACCTGGCGCGGGGGATATGTCATACCGCCCTGAGGGAACGCGTACTTGATGAAATGAAGAAAAACATTGCACAACTTGTACTGGTAAAATAATCAGTTCCTGTAAACAAGTGCGGTTTCGCCGCAGTTGTCCTGGTCTTTGCATTTACTGCAGTCCTTCCATATTTTTTCCGGGAAATCATGTTTTGGAACAACCATGAATCCGTTTTTACCGAAGAATTCGGGCTTATACGTAAGTGTAAAAATTTTAACATTACTGTTCCCGTCAATGTTCTCTATAAGCCTTCTTAAAAGAGCGCTGCCTATTCCCCTGCCGTGGTATGCCTCTTCTATTGCGAAGGAACGCACCTCTTTCAGGTTTTCACCGTAGTCATAGAATGTTGCGGTTCCAATAACATTGCCTGAATCTTCAGCAACGATAAAATTATGGAGATTTTTGCCTATGTCATCGCGGCTGCGTTCCAGGATAACGCCCTGCATGGCGTAATGCTTTATAAGCTTGTATATTGCTTCAATGTCCGTCTTTTCGGCGGGTCTAATATGATGGTTCATTACCTTCCCGGCTTATATGCGTTTAATTATCTGTGCATTAGCCGAAATTGCGTATTGTTTGTAAACTGAAATTTCAGTAAGAGTTTTACGTGCCTCGTTTTCTGTTTTGTAGGGGCCGGTGAATATTTTAAAATTGTCCCTGTTTTTGGATACAATAACCGTGTGTCCCTTGCTGCTTAAAAAACGGGCCACGTTTTTAGTGTCTGATTCATTGTATTCCCTGCCAAGCTGTATAACAAAGGGGAATTCCTTTTTTGGATACAGCTTGTCGGCCTGCTTGTTCTGCCCGGATATATCTTTAACAAGATCAGTCATTTTGGCACTGAGGTTATTCATTGTATTGTATGTTTTATCATCTACTATGCTTCTCTCAGCCCCGCCCGCGAACTTTATTCCTACAACAATACCGGTTGTAAAAGAAAGAATTATCAGTGCTGTGATGAGCGTAAGGAGTCTTACTGCCCTGTTATGGTTTCTGTCATTCTCTTTATCAAGCGCCCTGGTTGTCCTTGAAAAGTATTCAGGATCGGTTTTATCAAATTGAGGAGGCAGATTCCGCAGGTGCCTGCCGTCGTAGAAGTCCATGTTCTGCATATTCAACCCGTTTAGCAAAAATTTACAGAGAGGGGGCTGAAGCCCCCTGTTCATATAATACTTGTCGGCACGGGGATTTAACTATTAAAGTAAAAGAAAAATTTTTGCGGGTAATTATTCCTTCCATGGGCTGCGCGAAAGGGTTTTTAAAGAGTATTATGCAGGCTCCCCCGGGATTAAAGGGGGTCGCTTGAAGTTGTTATGGCCTTATGTTTGAAATTATGGCTGAAAAAAGTTTGACTATGCAGTTATTTTAAGAATTATTATTAAGAAACCAATAAATTAATAAATACAGAGAGGAGCAGATGAAAGATAAGATCGGGAATTTACCT
>CAZDZB010000294.1:0-1748 GCA_964509795.1 uncultured Christensenellaceae bacterium
AAAGATCTGCTTCCCCGGGATTCTTACGGTCTTGACATCGGTGTTGGTTCGGGTAAATTTTCATTGCCATTCGGTATCACAACGGGAATTGATCCGTCATTTAAAATGGCATTGAAATCTAAAATAAGCGGGATCAATGTTTTTCTCGCTGTGGCTGAAGAGCTGCCTTTTAAAAATGGAGTTTTTGATTTTGCGCTTATGGTTACTTCAATATGCTTTCTGGATGATTTAAAAAAGGCTTTTAGTGAGGCCTACAGAGTTTTGAGGCCTGGAGGCCATATCATCATTGGTCTTATTGATCCGGAAAGCGACCTGGGGCGGAGGTATATACGCAGACAAAGTGAAAGCCGGTTTTATAAAGACGCGGAATTTTATGCCCCGGATGAAATTGTCTGTCTTTTGGAACAATCAGGATTTGCGGATTTTGAATTTAACCAGACAGTTTTCAGCAATAAAGAATACAGGCAGCAGAAATTCAAGAAAGGCTTTGGAGAAGGGAGTTTCGTTGTAATCAGAGCCGCGAAGCCGCCTGGATTGAGGGAATAATGATTGATGATATAATTGAGGCTGCGGAGTTTTTTAACCTGGGGCAGCATGCCTCGATAGATGAAATTAACGGTAAGTACAAAGAGATGCTTTTTAAATGGCATCCGGACCGCTGCATAGAGGACCCTGAGCAGGGAAAGCTTATGACCATAAAAACAGTGAGTTCTTACCGCACACTCATGTCCTATTGTCTTAATTATGAGTTTTCATTTTTAAAAGAGGACCTGGTTAAAACATCAGTTATTGATGACCCCGAGGAATTCTGGAACCGGAAATTCGGGCATGACCCGCTGTGGGGTTACCCGGAATAAGTTTTGGTAAAAAAATGAAGTTCTTATGCTTCAGTGAATAATTAGTAATAGCCTGACAGACGATGCCTGGCCAGGGAATCAGAATTCTGATGAGATTTTTAAAAAAGTAATGTTACCGGCGTGCTGCAAAGAGTGATTATTTAAGTTTTCTCTCTTGTATTGTGTGTTCATGGAATTATTAGTAAGTTTTTTATTTTGGTATTTTTTAATTTAAGAAAATTTTAACAAAAAATAACAGTTAGTGTTTGACAGGTATGTTTTTTTAAACATAATATAAAATCTACGTTAGATCTGTTTTCGAATCGGGTTTGGAATTAACCTGGGCCTGCTAATTGTTTTAAAGGGCTGCGGATTGAAGATGTCCTGTTTCTGCTAACACACTTAGCATATATAAGTGAAGGCCCGGCCCTCTGGTTTTTTCAAAACAGGTCTGATCAAATTAGTCCCGTTCTATATCCGGGATAAACAGGAAAAGGAGAGTTATATGAAAAAAATTTTAAGCCTTATCGCGGTACTTGTTGTCAGTGTGTCACTTCTGACCCTTACCGGCTGCGGGAAGAAAGAAGGGAGCGGAGTTTTCGCAGGAAGGACTTTTAACCTTTATGTCTGTGCGGGCCTGAAAAAACCCATGGATCAGGTTATAGAGCTGTTTAAAAAGGAGACAGGCGCGACCGTTGCTGTCAACTACGGGCCATCGGGCGGACTATACGCGCAGATAAAACAGGACCAGCCCTGTGACCTTTATTATTCAGCAGACTGGCTCTATATTGAAAAAGTGGAACAGGACGCAAAACTGGTTAAGAGCCGTAAGTTTTTAAAGGATAACCTTGTGCTTGTAGTATCTGAAAGCGCCAGGACAAAAATATCAGGACTGAATGATCTGACAAAGTC
>CAZDZB010000295.1:0-1744 GCA_964509795.1 uncultured Christensenellaceae bacterium
TTTACGTCAATTACTTCTGAAAGTATGCATGATGACATGTCAGAAACCAATGGCAGGCCGTTAAGATCGGGCATTTTGCCTATCTTTGTGCCGTATATGGTGTTGTTGCTTGTGATGTGCACATAGTCAGCGTCTGGGGTGAACATGCTGCTGTCAAGCTTTGGCACATAGGTGAAAGTTTTATCCTCTGATGATGCTACAACATTTGCGGTGCCGAATTTTTTAGCTTCAGATATCGCCTTTTTTGACCATGCCCCTGTGTTTACAAAGTGAGCCTTTTTGTGCTTTGTCATCAGGTTTAAAGGAACCATGGCAAACTGGGTGGAAGCTCCGCCCTGCAGGAAAAGAACCTTGTAATTATCAGGTATTCCCATTATTTTTCTTAATGTAAGTTCAGCATTGTCAATGATGGCCTGGTAGTCTTTTGACCTATGGCTCATTTCCATAACGGACATTCCTGCTGTGCCGTAGTTTACCAGCTCTTTTTGCACGTCTTCTAAAACTTCAAGCGGCAGGCAGGCAGGGCCCGCTGAAAAATTGTATACTCTTTCCATTGTTTTTTCCTCCGATTTTAATTTGTTAAACTTTAATTAGAAATTATCCTTTACTATGGAGACTATTTCATCGCCTATTCTTTTCTGCGCTTCTGCTGTGGAGGCTCCCACGTGAGGAGTCAATGAAACTTTAGGATGAGTGTAGAGCCTTTGGTTTTTGGTGGGCTCTTCGGTAAATACGTCAATCGCAGCGCCTGCCAGTTTGCCTGCATCCAGTGCGTCCAGCATGGCCTCTTCATCAACTACTCCGCCTCTTGCGCAGTTTACTAGATATGACCCATCTTTCATTACATTAAACTCGTTTTTGCCCAGTAAGGCTCCCTTCGATTTGTCAAAGGGTACGTGAAGGGAAATAAAATCAGATTGTTTTAAAAGCTCATCTAATGAAACAAAAACGCATTCAGGGAAGCCGTCCATAGCACCCATAATGTCGGTATAGATTACTTTCATTCCCAGAGCCATTGCTCTTTTAGCCACTTCCCTGGCAATTCTGCCAAAGCCTATTAACCCCAGGGTTTTACCTGAGAGTTCAATGCCCTTATATTGCTTTTTGTTCCACTGTCCTTCTCTCATCGTAACGTTTGCGATGTGTAAATACCTTGCCAGGGCGAACATGTGGCCTATGGCCAGCTCCGCAACAGCGGCGGAGGAAGCCGAAGGAGTGTTGCTTACTTTTATTCCGTTTTCCATGGCGTAGTTTACATCGATGTTGTCAACTCCTACGCCAGCTCTTACAACTAGCTTTAGCTGCTTTGTTTCAAGGGCAGCGTCAATTATATCTTTTGTTATTTTTGTAGCGGAGCGCACGATGACCGCGTCGTGGTTTTTAATCTGGGATTTAAGTTCGTCTGCCTCAAAATGTTCTTCTGTTAATATGTGACCCATTTGTTTTAATGAATCAGCTGCGGTTTTATCCATACCATCAGCAACGAGTATCTTTGCCATAGTTTCCGCCTTTCATTTTTATAATTTATTTATTCTCAGAACACATCATTATGCCCCGAATTTTAATATCTTTATATATAAGGGAGACGCACCTTTTAAATGGGGAATTTTAGCGGCATTGTTCTTTGCAAATTGCCGTGTCAACGTAATTAGTCTACTCTTTAAAAATGCAATTATCAAGTGATAATAGGGAAAATAAGCAATTTGTTTATATACTAAAAAAAATATGGTCAATCCCTTTAAAT
>CAZDZB010000296.1:0-1744 GCA_964509795.1 uncultured Christensenellaceae bacterium
TTTTGCATATGGAAATAATAGCGGAACGGCTGGAGAGAGAATTTGACCTTGATTTGGTTACCACCGCCCCCAGCGTAATATACAAAATTGTAATGATGGACGGAAAAACAATCCGTGTAGATAACCCAACCAACCTGCCTGATATAGCTTCAATTGAGTACATGGAAGAGCCTATAACAAATGCCCATATAATATCCCCACCTGAGTATGTGGGCCCAATAATGGATTTGTGCCAGGAAAAGCGCGGAGTTTTCAAAGACATGCAGTACCTTGAAAAAACCCGTGTGCAGATAAATTATGAGCTTCCGCTTAATGAGATAATATACGATTTCTTTGACGCGCTCAAGTCCCGCACCAAAGGCTACGCTTCCCTGGATTATGAAATTCTTGGTTATAAGCAAAGCGAACTGGTCAAACTGGACATTTTATTAAACAGCGAGATATGCGACGCGTTATCCTGCATAGTGCATAAAGATAAAGCCTACGCAAGAGGTCGCGCCATGGCGCAAAAGCTGCAGGAGGTCATCCCGAGGCAGCAGTTTGAAATACCCATTCAGGCTGCTATAGGCGGAAAAATCATCGCACGGGAAACAGTACGGGCATACCGCAAGGACGTGCTTGCCAAATGCTACGGTGGGGATATCTCCAGAAAGAAAAAGCTTCTGGAAAAGCAAAAAGAGGGCAAAAAGCGCATGAGGCAGGTGGGAAGCGTTTCCCTGCCGTCGGAAGCTTTTATGTCCGTATTAAAATTGTAATAAAAAACAGGCAGTTCAATGATGAAGTGCCTGTTTTTATCTATGTAATGTTTATTGAAACTATTTTATATGTCCACCTTTTTATTCAGCAGCAAGCCCGATACAACGAACGAAGCTGCAATCCACAAAATATATTCTATGCCGCCTAAAATCAGATATTTGGTTATGTCTACTGTGACATCTGACTGGCTGGAAAAAGATATCGTGCTGTTCAGCAGCCCATCACCCATTCCTACTAATACAAGCAGCGTTCCGTTAATTGTCTGTACTCCGATGCTGACAACTATAAAAAATAGTATTGCCCAGAACCAGTTATAATTGTTTTTGGAAAAAATAGTCCTTCCCAAAGTTATTGAGGTCACTGCAATTGATTGACCGGCAGTATACTGAAGAAAAACCAGAAACAAAAATCCTGTTATCACCCACCAGCTGTTTGATTCTCCTACGCCTGTATTCAGTAAATCAATAAATGCCTGCAGCTGCGGGCCTACACCTACATATCCTTTGGCTACTGCTGATGAGTTTGTAATCCATGCTAAAAATACAACAAGTGCTATTCCAAGCAGGAGTTCTGCCGCACCGAAAAGCATTTTTGATCCCACTATCTTATACCCGCTGTTAGGTGTAAGAAACAGCAGTGTACCCTGTGACTTTTTAAAGTCATTGTAATATTGAACAACCACATCCAGAAAAACAACAATTATAACTCCAATAAACATTATGATATTTATAATTGCCGCAATATGTGCGTATTCCTGTCCCTTGCTTAAAAGACGAAGCGCAAAATACTCAGTTAACACCAGCAAAACAACTGAAATAATCAAAATGGTCTTTCTTTTATTAAGTTCATATTTTAATAATTTAAACATCAGGCATACACCTCCTTATAAAGCTGTGCAATTGATTTGTTATATTTTTCTCTTGCCTCTTCAGCATTTTCATTTATTACTATTTCGCCTTCTTTTATGAATATTACATCGTCCAGCACA
>CAZDZB010000297.1:0-1728 GCA_964509795.1 uncultured Christensenellaceae bacterium
ATTGCCACGCCCCTGGGAAATCTCGAAGATATCACCCTGCGGGCCCTTCGTGTACTCAGGGAGGATGTTGATATTATATTCTGTGAGGACACACGGCAGACACGAAAGCTGCTGAACCACTACAACATACATCTGCCCCTGCAGTCACTGCATTCTCATTCGTCTGATTTAAAATACCAAAAGGCGCTGGATGAAATCAGCAAGGGCCGGTCTGTGGCATACCTGACCGACGCAGGGACACCAGGCATATCAGACCCCGGATCACGACTGGTTAACGAATGCATAACTGGAGGCGGGCCGGTCATCCCCCTCCCCGGACCTTCAGCGTTGAGCCTGCTTGTATCAGTCACAGGCTTTAAAGAAAAAAACATAGTCTTTGCCGGCTTTCTCAGCAAAAAAGAAGGCAGGCGGATCAATGAACTGCAGAAGCTTAAAGCTTTTCAGGGAATAATTGTTCTATATGAATCGCCGCACCGCATTGAAAAACTGCTCAATGCCATTAAGACGGTATTTCCACACAATCAACTTGTCATCGGCAGGGAAATGACCAAAATCTATGAAGAATTCATAAGAGGCACTGCTGAAGATATACTCCAGGACCTGTCTTTATATACTCTCAAAGGTGAGTTTACGGTGGCAATACAAAACAGCATGTAATCGTGTACCAGCTCCAAATATTACACATTTTTCTAAACAAACGAACAGCAATGTTAATTTTTTATTGCATTTTACTACCTCTATGTATAAATTTAAATACAGTACAGAATAAATTGATTAAAGAATTGACAAAAAATTCCGATACTATAAGTAGATTAAAGAAGGGTTAGCAACGATGGTTATTGATAAAATTGGAAACATAAACAATATTGTAGAAACGAAGAAAACTCGCGGCACTTCAGCAGCAAAAGAAGTCAAGAAAAATGACTCTATACAGATATCCTCTGAAGGCAAGAAAGCTGCTGAACTTGCGAAATTATCTCACGCTGTTAAAGAAACTCCTGATATTCGCATGGATCGCGTAAAAGAGATCAAGGAAAAAATAGCCAGCGGCACCTATAACTTTAACGATGAGAAAATACTCGAGATGGTAGCGGACAGGATCGCAAATTTCCTCTTGAGAAAATAGCACGAAGCAATTATTTAACCAGGCATTTCAAAAGCGGAGATAGTTACCATATGTCCGCTTTTTTTATGGCAGTGAATAATTGTAACTTCCAGAGAAGGGTCGGAGTATTTTATTTTGAAAAGTGCAATCATGCCAGATTTTCATCTTCCCAGCGAGATTTACATCAAGCAGGGAATAATCAATGATATTGTAACAATAAGCTCAAAGTTTGGCTCGCGTCCTATTATTATAACAACTTCCAGTGATCTCGAAATATATTATTCCGAAATAGAAGAAATTTCCGCTAATTTTAAAGACAATGGCAGGCCCTGCATTATCTATGACGAACTGTCTCCTGAGCCCAGTACAGAAGACATAGATATGGCAGTCTCCTTTACCAATAAAACAAATGCCGATCTCATTATTGGTTTTGGAGGGATTGATGCAATTAATGCAGCCAAAGCTGTCGGCCTCTTATGTAATAATTATGTATTCTGCAATGATCTCTTTGAAAAACACGAACTCACTGCACCGCCGTTGAAAATATTGACCGTGCCGGCTTATCCATTGTACGGTTTTGAAATATCACCCCTGTTTTTTCTCAATGAAATTCATGGTCTCAC
>CAZDZB010000298.1:0-1707 GCA_964509795.1 uncultured Christensenellaceae bacterium
GTTTTGGGTAAATAAATTATTGTATATCAATAACCTGGTTATCGTTTATCGATAATTTTTCGTGAATTTTTTTAATATTGTTTAAGACATATGGCTCCCATCTTCACTAAGGTTTCGGCGGGTGAAGCAGTGTGTGCGGCTTGTGGAGTCCTGTGGTACTTTAGCCAGGAAGATGTCCCGCCGCGCCTGGTGTCAGCGTAGTGAGCAGCGGGGGTGCAGGATTTGGCAGAATCTGCCATGATAGCAGGGTTTTACAAAAACAATGACGAGTCCAATAATTATACCGTCAGTGCTATGAGTTCGTACTTATTTTAATTTTCTTTCTACGTTTATTTTTTATTTTATCATTCTTTATAAAGTCGCTGATAATTTTCTGCTCTTTAACAGTCAATGGTCGAGGGTCAACGTAGAAATCAATGTCTTTGGGTTCTCTGATCAGTCCCATATTATTTGTCAAAGTATTTGTTTATCAATTTTAAAGCTGCGACAGTATTAATAATCATTATATTACCACCAACATGGGTCGCTCCAAGTGTTTTTTCGTAATGATTAATCAAATTGGTTTTCGAGAGGAATGATAAATATCCTTCAAATCCTCTCTGAAAGGATAATTTGCAAGCAAAGGCTACAAGATTACCAGGGACTCCTGCATAAACTTTATCTTTCCCCTTGTTAAAAGGGGCAGACTCAATTAAATGCATATAAACGTGGTCTGCTTTTACAGATAGACTGATTAATCCCTGAATGACAGTCTGGTTGTTTACAATGGTAAGTTTATATACATCTCTGTCTGGCATCCTGAACTCAGATTTCCAATCGAATAACCAACCCCCCTTTTTTGTTATTGATTTAAAATCATTCAGGTCGGTAATAACAATATCAGTGGGAAAGTTATCGCCTGTGATTAAATTCTCAAGAGAGTTTGTCAATTTATCGATCTCGATATCAATATATTGCGATTTTTTTGACATGCTCAAATTTACAAATTTTTATCGAATTTTCCAAGTCCATGTTCCTTACAGGCAGGGAGCCTGAGAATGATGCAAAAGCCGGAAGTCTTGACCATATCCAGGCGGTCATCAAAATGTTTTAATATTTGTCTATCTATCAGGTTATTAACTCCGGCATCAGGTGGTCAATCCTTTCCAGGGGAATGTGGTCAGATGACTGGCTTATGCAGTTTGTTGCCGAAACGCATTCATGCAGTTACCTTTGATGGGTTGATGAAGGTAATTTTCTATATATTCGTCTTTACTATAAATGAAATTACATAAAACAAAAAAATCAAAAAAATGAAGATCAATTTATTGCTCCTGAATTTCTTTCTGTTGTCAGTGTTGTTTATTCCTGAAGCCTCTGCACAGCAAAAGAAACCACGTATAGGAATTGCAGGAATACAGATAGAAAACAGCGTTTTTATGCCCAACCGACAGGCTATAACAGGGAGGACGCCTTCTTTGCCAGCCTGGCTTAGTAAGGATTCCGTTATGGGTCAGTCAGCAATCTGGCTTCCTTCTTTAGTTGGCGGAGGCAGCGGACGAGGTCCGGTAACCAGAGAATCGTTTGAGGCTTTCGTTAATAGTGCGCTTGAGATTATCCGGAGTAACATGCCTTACGATGCATTCTGGTTTTACAATCATGGGGCTTGCAGTGTTGATGGTGTTGATGATCCGGAGGGGGAATTTATGGAGAGAGTAAGGGCTGTGA
>CAZDZB010000299.1:0-1707 GCA_964509795.1 uncultured Christensenellaceae bacterium
TATAGCAAGCCAAAATTATCTTTGCTATCGTTTTTTATTTTTTCATTGCACTACCCTATTCTTTCTTAAATGAAAGTTTTATTTTATATTTTTGTAAGATGAAAGAAGAAGAATACAGCCTGTACAAATACTTCAAGGGTGAAGAAAAGTCACCATTTGACGCAGCAAAAGAAGATGCCAAAAATTTATTCTGGGGCATTGAAAGTGTACATCACAATCAAATGAAAAATAGCGGTAGTAACTTTCACAATTCTTTTATTATATTACTGGATAATTATATTCAGCAAAATAAAAATGTGAAAAACGCCTTGACGGATGAAAGTATTCCGAAAGAAAAACGTGCATTAATCTTGTACATTGATTTGATGATTGGCAAATGGAGGCCGTATGATGGTCACTTGATTTTTGAGTATTAAATGTTTACATATTTACTTATTAATCACATTTTTAATGGGGGTGAACACGTCGCAGGAGGGAGATAAATGCCACTGGAAAGCGTGGGAAGATTGTGGGCAGTGAAAGGAATGAATGCAGCGAACGGAGCGATCCTGGAATGAAATGGAAGGTTGCGGAGTATAGCGGAATGAATGAGTGAACTGCTTACAATGCGGGGTGCTGATGCGGATGTGTGAGCGTATGAGCCGGAATGGAGTGTTGAGGTACGAAACACGAAATGGAAGCGAAGAAGTGAACGCATTGGCATGAAGCACATGTAATAATGAATATATTTAGCTCCCTGCTGCACCTATGATGGGTGGTGGGGATTTTTTTTGTGGTTATTCATTTCTTTTGTTCTTTTCGGGGTGAACCCGCCGCAGGGAGTAAAAACATACCGCTGGTAAGCGAGGAAAAAGAGCTGTGGGGATAGGAATGAAATGGAGCTTGCGGAATGGAAAGAGTATTCCCGCTGCTGCGGGGTGCAGAGGTGGATAATTGAAGTGAAAGCGAAATGAAGTGTAGGTTTTGAGGTACGAAAAACCGGAACAGAAATAGAGCTGAAAAGAATGCATCTACCGCAAGCACAGGAATAAATCAACTATTTTATGTTTTTATGACCTGCAACAACTGATGGGTGGCGGGGAAAATCGTGGTTATTATTCTTGGGGTAAACTCCCGGCAGAAAAAGAAAACAGACCGCTGGAAAGCGTTGGAAAAGTAAGGGGTGACGAATGTAGTGCAGACAGCAAATGGCGTTGGATATTGGATGTGGGGATGCTTTTTATTTTGATAAACAGAAAAATGCAAGATTGCAAAGTCTGCAAAGTTTGCAAGCACGTATGTTGACCTGCGAGCTAAAAGCAGCCCCCATTCAATGCGGGTGGTTATTTGGTGGATGACGGAATGAGACTCTCCTTACGTGGGGTGCTGATGCTGATGCGGGAACGAATGAATTGGAATGGAGTGTTGAGGTACGAAACGCGGAATGGAAATGAAGTAGTGAAAGCATCTGCAAGGAAGCACAAGAATCATCAACTTTTACTGTTTTATTTTTTCTGCACCTATGCAGGGTGGCGGGGAAATTCTGTGGTCTTCGGGCAGCGGAGCAGGCTTGTGTGTGGGTCTTGTGCGGCTATTTTACATAATTAGGTTATAGGCATTTTTCAAAATATTTTTTTTTATATATAAATAGCGTAGCTATACATTGGAAAATAGACTATAACTACATATTATGTAACTTAGCTTTGGGTTGTTTTTTTTCTGGCGCAA
>CAZDZB010000300.1:0-1705 GCA_964509795.1 uncultured Christensenellaceae bacterium
AGCACCACGACGCTGCGTCGGTGACTTTATTTAAATTCACCATTCCTATTTTCGGCTCGGTAATGTCTATATTGTTTTTGCCGGATGAAAAGTTCACTCTTATTATTATTCCGTCACTTTTGCTGATTTCCGCAGGGATTATTATATTCAGCAGGAAATTCAAAGGGCAATCAAACATATAAATTATTTACGTTAAAAACTACCCGCAATAAAGCAATCATCACTGGGCTTTACGGCAGGTTTTATTTTTGTTGCCGCCTTATGCTGTGCCGGTTGTTTTAAGTGCTGGCTGTTCCTTGTTTGTGCCTGAATATGATATAATATAGTAAACACCATTACGGGAGGCGTATATGGCAGAAGACAAAAAAATAAAAACATATAAAATGTATAATGAAGACGACCGCCAAAGATACGACACGGACTTTCATCACTACACCTGCATAAAAACAAAGCACATCTCAACCGACAAAGAAGGGGTTGTGAAAATACTGGCGCAGTTTAAGTATTCGCCCAGCTGCTATCTGCTTTACAAAAAGATGACACTTGCAGAGGCGGCGCAGACGATACAAGAAAACGAAAGCATCAGCTTTGTGGGGCGCTACCTTATGGATTTTAATACAAACACAATAGGGCTTGCCGAGGGCACCGTGCTTAAAAATTTCGATGCGGGATTTTGCATGTTCGACGGCAGCACGTCCTTTGCCAACGCTGTGTTTGACGAAAATGACACCAGCTTTTACAGGGCCAATTTCGGCGCGGGTAATGTGAACTTTTACAGGACTGATTTCGGCTGCGGAAAGCTTAACTTTTCCTATACCAATTTCGACAAGGGAAATGTCAACTTCGCCTACGCTGTGTATAAAGGAGAGGACGCAACCTTTGACGGAGCTAATTTCGGCGAAGGGCATGTCAACTTCACCAAGGCTCAATTGGGCGAGGGCACTTTGATTTTTTTATACACCAGCTTCAGCGACGGGGACATCACATTCAAGGGAGCTAAAGCAGGCAGTGTGGTTTTTGAGTCTGTAAAATTTATATCCGATGTAAATTTGCAGTTTGAAAAGGTAAAATGCCTTAAGCTTTTATCCGTTATAAATAAAGAGCACATGCGCATAGCAGGCATAGAGCAAACCCTGTCCTTTAAGCAGAGCGCAAACCTGGGGCGCATTGACATGGACTGGGAGAAAAGCAATGTGAAAAAGGCAGTCGAGGCGGCCTACACTCCCCCTGCAAACGCGGCCAGGGAGGAAAGGATGCAGATGTGCACCTTAGCCGCCCATGACTTTCTGATGCTAAAGGAAAATTACGGCGCGGCGGGGCAGTATGAGTATGAGGACTCCGCCTACCGGGCGTATATGAAATACTACACCAAATCACTGCGGTGGCTTTCAAAGGATTTTGGCAAGAAAACATTTAACAATATTTTCGGCATCATCAGCGGATACGGAACAAAAGTATCAAACATTTTATTAAGCTGCATAATTGCCGTCATTGCCTTCGGGATGATATACTTAAGCACGTTTTTAAATTACGCCCATGTGGCACGCTCATTTTTGAAGGCCATGTATTTCAGCACCATCACATTTCTTACAATAGGCTATGGCGACCTATCGCCAATGAACACCAACTTCACCGACCTGCAGACATTCTGCACCGGGCTTGAGGGGTTTGTGGGGCTGCTTTTGATGAGCATGGTTACGGTTGT
>CAZDZB010000301.1:0-1691 GCA_964509795.1 uncultured Christensenellaceae bacterium
GGGCGTTTGTTCTGTCAATAGCGACGGAAAAAGCCGACCTTATAAAAGACCTTGCCGATGAAATAATGATAGTTCCGGAGACGTTGGATATATTCATGCCCATTCTTTCTGTTATACCTACGCAGCTGTTTGCATATTACTGCTCGGTGGAAAGAGGAATAGACGTGGACAAGCCAAGAAACCTGGCAAAATCGGTAACAGTTGAATAAATTAATCAAAAAATGATATAATTAAAATTCGGTGAAAACAAAATCCTGCTGTATGATTCATTTAGGATACAGCAGGATATAATTACTTAATTTATTAATAACCATATGTATCAACATTATATGGGATAGTTAAACAAAAGGAGATATAAATGTTTGACACTCAGAACTTAACGGATTTGATTTTGCAAAGAAAATCCGTCAGAACTTTTTCGGACAAAAAATTATCAGATGAGCAGATATGGCAAATTAAAAGCTTTATATACAATGCTGACAACAGAAAAGGCATATTCGGCTCAGTGCGTTTTGAACTGGTGGAAAACAAAAACAACACCGTTTTCGGCGCGTATGGGGACATTACAGGCGCATCGTATTACATTGCAGCAGTAACCCAAAACAATAAGAATGCCCTTCTTGACGCGGGATACGCATTTGAAAGAACTATATTATTCGCAGAAAGCATGGGATTGGGCACATGCTGGCTGGCAGCGACATCATTTGACAGAAATGAAGCTGAGCTTAGAGTTGAGCTTCAGGAGGGCGAAATTATTGCAGCAATATCGCCAATAGGTGAAAAGGCTGCAAAAAAATCAGAAGCCGAGATGTTAGAAAGGCTTAAGCTTAAATCAGACAGCAGGCTGGAATTCGACACGCTTTTTGTTGACGCGCAGACAGGCGGAAAAGTTACCGACAGAAGAACCAGGGAAATTCTGCAGATGCTGAGAATTGCGCCCAGCGCTCTGAACAATCAGCCGTGGAGAGTGGTAATGGACGACGGAGTTGCCCACTTTTATGTTATTCGCAAGTTTTTTCTACACTTAAAATATGACTTTCAGATGCTGGATTTAGGAGCGGCAGTTTATCATTACTGTGCGGCTTCAAATAAGTACAATTGTTTCCAGCACAATCCGCATTCTAAAAACGAACTGGAGTATGTCATAAGCGTGAAATAGTGAAATAAAGGAGCTTATTTATGCCATCGATTCCCGTAAAAGCAGGACAGACCATAAAAACGCATATAGTTTCAATAAACGCACAAGGCCAGGGTGTGGCGAAAATAGACGGCTATGTTGTGTTTGTTGATGATGCCCTGCCGGGAGAAGACTGCACCATACGCATAACAAAGGTGCTTACAAAGTATTCTCACGCAAAGCTCATAAAAAGGGAAAATGATTCTAAACTTAGGGTTAAGCCAAGGTGCGCCCATTATGAAAGCTGCGGCGGATGCCAGATGCAGCACATAAATTACAAAGGGCAGCTTTTAATTAAGCAAAAAAATGTCATAGACGCATTTGCCAAATCCGGACTTGAGGTAAAAGAAAAGATAATGCCGACTATAGGCATGAATAATCCATGGCATTACCGGAACAAAGTGACTTTCAATGTAGCCAGGAAAAAGGACAAAGCAGTGATGGGGATGTACAGGCCTGGCAGCCACAACATGGTGGAAATCGACAAGTGCCATATCGCAGATGACAGCCTTAA
>CAZDZB010000302.1:0-1683 GCA_964509795.1 uncultured Christensenellaceae bacterium
CTGAAAAAGAAATCCTATATTGTACCAGCATATGGAGTGTTGAACTCCCGATTATTTCTATCCGCGCTATGTCTTTTATTTTGAGTTTGAGACCAATGGTAAATAACAGAAGCGTGACTCCCAGATCGGAAATCACAGGAATGGTCGTGCCGGTTTCAGCGCCCATATATTTTAATGTAAAACCGGCTATCAGATAGCCCACCAGCGGAGGCAGGCCTGTAAGTTTAATTATAAAACCAAAGATAAATGCGATTGTCAGCCATATAGGGTCCATAGTGCAACTACCTGTACAGTTTTAATTAAAAAATGAACGAATAAAATCACGTGTCAACTGAGAAAAAATGGAAAGCTGTACTTTTATTATATAAAACACAAAAAAATTTATCTGTATCATGGAAGGCATGATTGCAAAGGCCGTGTTTACTGCGGAGGAAAGCAAAAGATCCAACGACTTTCTTGCTGATTATTTTTGCAGGAAGCTATAGCATAATTATATCAGGACTTATTCAGCCGTATGAAATTATACACAGCAATAAAAAAACCGGTTAAAGAAACAATCCCTATAAAAATATCGTATTCCTGCCTGTAATCGATAAAACCGAGTGTAATCAGGATGGCAAGCATTAATGAAGCTAGAAATAAAAGGATTCTATCTACCATAGCACTTATTTATTTTTTTGCATAAAGAGTTTGTCTATGTGCTCATTGACAAGTTTTACGCAGCTTGTTGCGAGAACGAACAACCAGCTTGTTATTCCTATGACTAACAGAATTGTTTTTAACATATATTAACTCCCTCTATCATCCCAACACAAACATAATAAATTTAAACAATGATAGCAATACTTTTTTATTAGACTTGTTGCGAAAGTTTCGTCTCACGCTCGGGAAAGATTTGGCAGGGGAATTTCAAGGCCCCCCTTAACCCCGTTTAAAGAATTAAGAATTGCAACAAGTCTGTTTTAAAAAACCCTCAGTACACGATCTCCAGGACCTCGTCAAAGTAATTCACGAACTTCGCGGCAAGGCCTTTCTTTATATAGTCCGGGAGCTCGTCAAAGTCCTTTTTGTTCTCAAAGGGGAATATGATGGTTTTCACTCCCGCCCTTTTGGCGGCAATGGTCTTCTCCTTGACCCCGCCGATGGGCAGGACCTTTCCCGTAATGGTGAGCTCGCCCGTCATGGCGATCCTTTTCTTTATGGGCTTGTTCTTTGCAAGGGAGTACAGGGCCGTCGCCATGGTGATGCCCGCTGAAGGGCCGTCCTTGGGCGTGGCCCCTGCCGGCACGTGGAGATGGATACGGTTTGATTCAAAAAACTCCCTGTCCAGGCCATAGTCATTCACCCGTGAACTGATATAGGTATAGGCTATTTCCGAAGACTCTCTCATGACATCACCGAGCTGGCCGGTCTGCTTAAAGCCCCTCTGCTTCGAAGGAACAGCGGTCGCTTCTATATAAAGGGTCGCCCCTCCCATGCTGGTCCAGGCCAGGCCCATGACAACACCGGGTATCTTTTTGTCATAGAGCGACTCGTCTGTAAAGCGGTGCTTGCCCAAAAACTCCTCAAGATTTTTGCCGGTAATCTTTATCGCATTGGTCTTGCCCTCGGCGAATTTCCTGGTCGCCTTTCTCATGATCTTTTTAATGTGCTTTTCCAGGCTCCGCACGCCCGCCTCCCTGG
>CAZDZB010000303.1:0-1678 GCA_964509795.1 uncultured Christensenellaceae bacterium
ATAATAAACCTAAATATATCATTATCGACATTGAAGATTATAAAAGAATTGATTCAGTTGCAAATGATAATATTTCAAATTTAAATGGCAGGATTTTGGAAGACAGCCTGGCATCCTTTAATGATTTGATAGTAGGAAATGATTAATAAGAACATATCAACAAAAGTGTTTACAATATATAGGTAATGTGTTATGATACACGGTGTATGTTATCATACTACTTAACCTGAGCCAGGTTTGCCGAATCACCAACGGTTAACTTAGCTTTGGGCGATTTTATTTGGAGGTGCGGCAATGGACGCAAAAACAAAACAAAGCATTATTGATGAGTATAAAACTCATGAGGGAGACACAGGTTCTCCGGAAGTGCAGATTGCGCTTTTAACCTACAGAATCAATCATCTGAATGAACATCTTAAGACACACAAAAAGGATCACCATTCAAGGCGCGGCCTTTTGAAAATGGTTGGTCAAAGAAGAGGCTTGCAGGAATATCTGAAGAAAAAGGATATTGAACGCTACCGTAGCCTGATTTCAAGGTTGAATTTAAGAAAATAATGTTTTTATGGTGAGGCGGGGTAGTACCCGCTTCATTGTTTATCTGCATTTTTTGCTAAGATTATTTATCTGTTAAAAATGCAAACTAATTTAAGGTAACAATAAAATAATTGATATAAATGAAGGGAGCACATCAAATGAAGAGAACATTTGAGATGGAGTTAGCTGGTAGGACGGTGAAAATTGTGACCGGCAACTTAGCAGAGCAGGCAAATGCTTCATGTATGGTAAGCTGCGGCGAATCATACGTTTTAGTAACGGCAACGATGTCTGAAAAACCAAGAGACGGAATTGACTTTTTTCCGCTGAGTGTTGACTATGAGGCGAAAATGTATTCAGTGGGCAAGATACCTGGGGGATTTACCAAAAGAGAGGCAAAGCCGCCGGAGCACGCAATTTTAACATCAAGATTAATCGACAGGCCGTTGAGGCCGCTTTTTGATAAAGGTTTCAGGAACGACGTACAGATAGTCGCGATAGTAATGTCAGTTGACCCTGACGTAGAGCCTGAGATTTT
Source organism: uncultured Christensenellaceae bacterium (assembly GCA_964509795.1). Lineage (GTDB taxonomy): Bacteria > Bacillota > Clostridia > Christensenellales > UMGS416 > JAFGUF01. Next base: position 1,076 of record CAZDZB010000303.1, read on the forward strand.
AGGAATGATTGGTTCATCAGCTGCGCTGAGCATTTCTGACATACCTTTTGCTGGGCCAACAGGCGCGGTAAGCGTAGGGATGGTGGACGGAAACTACATAATTAACCCAAATGCTGAGCAGAAAGAAAAATCAGTTTTAGATTTAACTGTTGCCGGCACAAAAGATGCGGTAATGATGGTGGAAGCAGGCGCAAAAGGAGTATCAGAGGCGCAAATGCTTGAAGCTATACTATTAGCGCATGAAGAAATAAAGAAGATTGTTGAATTCATAGAAGGTATAGCAAAAGAAGTTGGCAAAGAAAAAGTACAGCCGGAAGTTCACAAAGTGGACGAAGAACTTGAAAAAGCGATACGCAGCGAATTTTATGATGACATCAAAGCGTCATTGGAGCCTTTTGATAGGCAGGAAAGAAAAGTTCTGCAGAATGAATGCGACGCAAAGATTATTGAAACTCTTGAAGAAAGGTTTCCTAACACAATTGGTGACGCAGGAGATATAATATATTCAATAACAAAAGAAATTGTAAGAGAAAAGATACTTGACGGTGTAAGGCCCGACGGCAGAAAAACCGAAGAGATACGCCCAATATGGAGCGAAGTAGG
>CAZDZB010000304.1:0-1671 GCA_964509795.1 uncultured Christensenellaceae bacterium
GAGACATAAAATGTCGACATGGGATATATATCTACACGAAAAGCACGATTGCAGGCGCAACTGGTAAAAGTACAGGCTCAATTATCTGCACTATATGACTCAATGGCCGAAAACGCCGCGCAAAATAAAAGCTATAAATTTGATTCAGGCGAGGGTAGCCAGTCAATCACCCGCCGCGATCTCAAAGAAATACTTGACGCAATCGCACGTCTTGAAGCTACAGAATCACACATCATAAACGAATTAAATAACATGGGCCTTGTAAATATCAACGTCAGGAGAAAAAACTACAGTGGCGTTTTTCGATAAAATAAAAAGCATATTTAAAAAATCAGAACCGCAGGCACTCGGCGGCCGTGATGTTATTTTTCCAGGCGGAAACCGTTACGGCTCAGGTGCAAAATTTCCAGGCGGCCTTTCCCGTGGAAGTTCAATAAATTATCATGATCACCTCGCTTTACGGCAGCATGCGCGCGACGCAATGTACGACTCCATAGAGGCCCGTGCGCTGGTAAAGACAATATGCGATACCGTTGTTGACACCGGATTAAAACTAAAACCAACGCCGGAGCCGGACATCCTCAATATTGACCCTGAACAGCTCGAATTATGGGCCGAAGATGTGGGCCGCCGTTTCCACATGTGGGCAAAATCAAAATTATCACATCTGAGCGAGGTAAATAATTTTTATCAAAATCAGCACCTTTATCAACTCTTTCAGCAGCGCGACAATGATATTTTTGTACGGTTTTTTTATAGCCGCAGAAAAGACTTAATAAACCCATTGCAAATTGAATTTATAGAGCCTAACCAGATACGCGGACATAGTTTTACAAGCTCATATTCGCAAATCACCACCGGCGACGGCATAATCCGCGACGATAACGGACGTGAGATTGGATATAAAATCTGGTGGTATGACAATAATACCTACGAATACAAATATAAAACAATACCGGCGCGTGGTGAAAAATCAGGCCGTATAATGATGATACACGGTTTTAACCCTGAATACGCAGGACAGGGACGTGGATATAGCAAAATGAGTCACATAATCGCGGAATTTGAAAAGCTTACTGATTTTAAAACATCACATATCCAAAAAGCAATAAATCAAGCCTCATTTATAGCAGCTATTGAAAACGATCAACAGGACGCATCTAACCCAGTGGAGGGCCGTGTCGCTGGTCCTGTTAAAGAATACGGCAGTTTTCCGCAGCCTGCAGGAACGGCCCAAAATGTAACCGACGACTCGACCATGCCAATTGTAAATTGGAACTCAATGCCGGAAGCGACGATAACAGCCCCAGGGTCAACGCTTGTGGGTAACCTGCGCCGTGGTGATAAGTGGGTAAATCTCAAAGACACAAGCCCGTCTGCTCAATATGATGCTTTTGTGGCATCGTTTTTTAGTTCAATCTGTTCAAGTACCGGCTGGAGTATGGAATACGTACTCAAAAAATTTAATAATAATTATTCCGCTTCACGGGCAACTATAATATTGTGTTTTCGCACCGCAATGATCGAGCGTGCGGAAATGGAAGCGGACTTTTTAAATCTTGTTTACGAAATGTGGTTATCAGAGGAAATCGCAGCAGGTAGAATTACTGCTAATGGGTGGTCTGATCCGTGGCTGCGTGCTGCGTGGCTATCATGCGAATGGGCAGGGTC
>CAZDZB010000305.1:0-1671 GCA_964509795.1 uncultured Christensenellaceae bacterium
TAAAATGCCTTTTCATCATTATCGCCCCAAACATTCCAGCGGGGCCACCGCCGATAACAATAGCGTCATACAACATTTTTTTTGCCCCGTATTCCATAGTTGTTACCCCTCTTAAACAAATAATAAATCGGCAGCATATAAAGGAAGAATGCAAACGGAACATACATAGGCCCTACCCCTATTGACTCAGCAGGAACAGCCCCGGCAATATTCCACGGAATAAGCGGTGCCATTACGACTACCGAATTTTCCAAATCCAGGGCAAGTTGCTCACGCCCCAAACCCTTGTAGGCCTCTTGATTTTTCATTATTTGATAGACAATTACTATAGCAAGTGTTTGTGTGCACCCTATTACGGATCCCAAGACACTCGCAAGAAGAATTATTGGAAATATGCCGATTTTTTCTACCCACAATTTAATTTTACCCTCTGTTTCGTCCATTAAACCGGCCTTATCCAATATACCGGAATATGCCGCAGATATTAAAACGATTAAGGCTATATTTATCATTGAAATTATTCCGCCACTTTTCATGATTCCAGACAAGATACCTGTTCCAGCAAGATTATATCCCGAAATCATGTATGTCCATACTGCCTTTGCAGCTTCACCTTGGTAAAAAACAGCAACAACTGCTCCTACCAAAATGCTAAGGCTCATTGCGTATTTGACATGTATGCGAAAAGCAGCTGTAGCAAACAATACAATTGCAGGCAAAAATGCCCAGAAGCCCATAGCATACTCGCCTCGCATGCTTTCCATAATAAGAGGATTAACACTATTCATAGGATTAAAAAATGAAACAAGAAGATAAATTAAAGAGCTTACGGCAAATGGAATCGCAGCCGTTTTGATCATGTTTTTAATATTTCTGTACAAGTCCGTTCCGGTCAATATTGCAATCAAATTGGCACTTGAAGACATTGGAGAACATCTATCTCCGAAAAAAGCCCCTGCAATTATGGCTCCTCCTGCAATATAAGGCGTAACACCAGCCGACTTCGCCATAACAATCAATACTACCCCTATCGTTCCTGCCGTTCCAAAAGACGTGCCCAGCAAAAATGACATAAAGGAGCTCATAAGGAATGCAAATAATATGAAAAGCTTTGGGTTCATCCATTGTAGTCCATAGTAACCTATAGCAGGTATTGTACCAGCCGCCATCCATACAGAAGTGATGGCTCCAATCAGCATGAATATATGTACAATCAGCAATATCCCTTCTGTCCCGGAAATCATCATTTTGAATATCTCCACGAAAGAGAAACCCTTCCGGAAAGCCAGCCATCCAAACAACAATATTCCAATCACAAGCGGAATCAATAAATTTATCCCGACGAATACGCTTACAATAAGCAAAATAAACAAAATTATTGAAGCTCCCAGTAAATGCATTTAATCCCATCCTTTCATCAAATCTCTACCATGGAATCGTAACATTCCTTCGGATAAAATAAAAGAGCCTTTCGGCTCTTTTGATAACGTTTTTAATAAATTTCAATTTCGTACTGCTGTTTTAGCTCGCTTATCTTTTCCATGTATACATCTCTTTGCTTTTCAGCTACGAGTCTTTGACCAATTTCATTCTTTACTTCATCGTAGGCTCTTAAAGATGCCTCCTGCTTTTCTTCAACCTTGATCAGGTGGAATCCGAACTGTGTCTTGA
>CAZDZB010000306.1:0-1650 GCA_964509795.1 uncultured Christensenellaceae bacterium
GCCCGTGATCGCTGGCATGGAATAAAATATGACGCTCAGGGACGAGCTAATGCCGAGTGCGCCACGGATGGCAGAAAGCACTCGGCCCCCTTCTCAATACCATGTGTTTTAACTAATTTCTGAATCTCTTTATCAGCAAGAAATGAAAAGACCACATCCCGAATCATAAATGCTGAGCAATTAGGGCAAATTTCCGGGTTCTTTTCAAAGGAATGCTCAACTGCTTTCGCCCAGGTGCTTCTATCAACTTCTTCTAATTTTTTATCAATATTATGTGCATATATCCCATAATAGCGAATCATTTTTCTGTGTTTATCCGGAAGAAAAAAAGCATACGCGCCATAAATGAAAAAATATTAATGGTCTTTTCTGCATAATGCTTCTTTCGTGTTCCACGTTCCATGTACTTTCGATACTTGAACGTAATAGTCTTTTTATGATGATTTACTGCTGTTATTTGGCTGTTATGAAAAAAACCTGTCGCGATATATTGAGCAGTGCGAAATAGAACATCATTGTCTGTTCCAGTTATTGGTTGAAAATATACATGAAAACCGTTTTTATACCTTTCTTTATAAAAATTCTGTTCTTCTTCTGTGATTATCCCCTGTTTCATTAAATGCTGTAAAAATGCTTTTTGCCAGATAAATCGTATCTTTTTGTATGGTAGAAAACTAATCTCAATGATTTCTCCGGTTTTTGTATCAACCAGTTCCTGAGTACTGATTAAATGACAATGAGGGTTGAAATTTAATGAATTTCCTGACTTATGTAACGTTGCCAATATCCCAGGCTGAAACTGAGGAAGCAGGATGCGATCCTGCCAGCACTGTGACAGGATGTCACAATAATGCTGGCCTTTGCCTTTAACCCCAGTGGCATTTTGCAAAAAACTTTTGTATATTCCTGCTGTTAATGTAATCATCTGTTCCGCTTCATAGTTTATTTCAAATAGTAATCTGCATAATTGCCCCGGAATTGTGAACGTCACATGGGTATGTCTTAATGAGGTATTCATTATCTTAGAAAGATTTAATGACCAGCCAAAGAGCCGTTTTCTGGCACATGAAAGGCAAAGCCGTGATTTATGGCGACAGGCCAGGAGGGCCTTAGTGTCGATGCGGACAGGATGTCAAAAACGCATCGACTAAAGGGCACAACAAGAACCGTTCCACAGTTTGGACAGGTATGCCTCTGGAAACCATTTTGAAATTTCCCGCAACGTATCAGTTTTCTGACCTGATCTTTCTTTTCTTCAGTCAAAGGACCATATATTTTCTGGAATCTGTATGGATAAATCTTCTGAAATTTTATCCAATGGCGAGTCCATATGGTTTTATAGGCACTCCAGCGTTCAAGCCCTGGCCGATATGGTGGTTTTTCTTTGTTTTCTGAACATATATACACATAATTAATACGCTTGGGAGGCGTATTTTTAAAAAGAAAATGAACTATTTTTTGAAAAAGATAACTTTCTCCAAAGACCGTTAAAACACGTCCGTGTGTTTTACCGACTTAATCTGTCTGGGCGCACCGCCTTCGCACAACTCAGCTTAAGCGCGCCTCCGTTACTCTCCGGCGTGCTCGGCCTTCGGCATATTGCGTCTCTATAGCATTTCAAAAACTTGTTGAAAAATATTACCAGGAGCG
>CAZDZB010000307.1:0-1630 GCA_964509795.1 uncultured Christensenellaceae bacterium
CGGCGCATTTTAATTTTTCGCCGAGCGAACCACGATAACCATATTTTCCGAGAAAACTATACATTTTAAAAGCACTTTATAGAAAATATAGTGTAAGTAAAGTGTGCCTTTATAAGAAGCAATGTGTTCTCACATCAAATGCAATTGCGTAAGTAAAGTGTGCCATTATAAAAAGCAATGTGAACCGAAATAATAAATAGCTAAAAATGTAAATAACATTTATATCTTAATATATCTGCAGGGTTCCAAAGGGGCGCAGCCCCTTTGAATAAAAGGACGGTGGGTGGGTTCAGAATATTTTAATACGCTTTTATCTTTTTATGCCTTTTGGACATAACCTACTAAAAAACAAAAAGCACCTTTAATACAATAAGTCTGGCTGTATGTAAAACAAACGCAAGTTATCAGAGAATTTATGAAGAAAGGCTTGTGCCGATACTGTTCCAAAAATGCATCGTATCAACAGTCAATTAATGTATACATTAAACAAAATACGATGCATCATTTTGTTCCTGTATCAGCACTGTGACAGTTAAGAATTGCAGTTTTGATTATTGCGCTTGCTTCGGCATTCATTGCAAAATTCGCCGGTTGTAGGCTTTGTGCTCCTGCTGTCATAGCCGGATGTAGGCCAGTTGCTGCAATTTCTGCAAAAATGCCATGTGTCATTGCCTTTTCTTCTGCGGTATTCCAAAATATTCACCTCCTTATTATAATTAGTATGTTAACGATAGTCATAAATACTTTGTATATAGCAATGCCATAATATATACTTATTTTACTATATTTTGTATTTATCAATTGCTTTTCGCCAAAAAAAGACATCATCCGACAAATCTACGCATACTAAAAGAGCTCCCACCGGAGCTCTCACCATTCGCATTATACAGCATCAATCTAAAACACTCTCACCTGAACAAAATCCTCTCAAAGAACCTCACTATCCAGCTTTTCACATTGGGCAGGTGAGTTTGCAGCGCCTGACGGAAGCTTTCGGATGTCACATTCAGCTTGTTAAAGGCCGCCAATCCGTAGGCTTCATCCCCCACTGCCACTGTGCCCTTGGCGTATCCGCCCACCGCAATGTCTTTTGCTATGGAGACTCCGCCCAAAGCATTTGCGCCGAACGCCACGCCGCCTGCCGCCAAATATCCCAACGCCAGGCCGCCCACTGCTATGTATCCCGCCGAAAGCCCGCCGAATGCCAGAATGCCCAGGGCAAACCCGCCCAGCGCAACTATTCCCACTGCCAGGCCCCCCACTGCCACCACACCGAATGCAACGCCGCCGACAGCCACAACTCCCGTTGCCACATTGCCCACTGCGATTACGCCTTTTGCCCGCCTTAAGCCCTGCCCTATGTTTATGTGGATGACCGGTACGCCGTCGATTTGCGCCTTGCTTTTGTATTCAAAGTTTCCGCCTGTGTTTCTTATCTTGTCCGCCGCCGGGGTGTCCTTTGCCAGGCTGTCTATAGTCACGCCGAAAAGCTCGGACATAGCAATGAGTTTGCTCATCTCCGGCGTTGTCTCTCCCAGCTCCCATTTGGAAACTGTCTGGCGGGAAACGTTAAGATTATATCCCAGCTCTTCCTGGGACAAACCCATTTTCTTTCTTAGTTCAATAAGCT
>CAZDZB010000308.1:0-1605 GCA_964509795.1 uncultured Christensenellaceae bacterium
AGCACACTTGGGCCGGGAAGTGCTATCATGATCACAGTGGCAATTACAAATGCAATATATACATGTAGTTCCATATTGAATGACTCCTCTTTGATTCTTGAAATATAACATATTGGGTAACTTGCCGGCCCCGTGCCAGCAGAGAAAACGGCAGAGCCTCACCCAGTCAAGTTCATCCTTTTGTTGTGTGATATTTGTTATATATCATGCAGATAGCTTGTCTGACGTCAACCCACCCCAGCACTAATTTGGACTATATTTAGAATCAAACAAGGCTGACCACCTCTGTGTCACCGCCAAAAATCACCCCCAGGATCCTTTTCACCTTCTTTCTGGTATGTTTCCTTGACGCATTTAGCCAGTGCTACATTCGGTTTGTTTTCTTCGTAGCAAGACACTATCTTCTGGCAGATGGTTTGATTCCTCACACTCTGTATAGCTTTTTGACGGAAATATTTTTCTTCTGTCCAGTTTGGATTATAAACTACAAATGAAAGGTTATAAAAGGGGTCATATAAATATGAATATTGACCTGACCCAGCGTTTCCGAGAGGAGGCTGGCTTGTGGCAACTCCTTCTATTGCTGCGTAAGCATAGTATGCTGTTGCTGCGGAAGCGAACAATGTTTTCCCAATTTCCTTTAGCCTTTTACTATTAGCCATTGATTCATAGGTTTTTACAGCTCCAGGGTAAAGTTCTACCGCCTGTTTATAAAATTGAAGCGATTTTTTTTCATCCGTTTGAACGTAGAAACCTGCAGCGAGATGGGCTAATTCGGCATTGTAATGTATATACTCGGGGTCGGATTCTATTTTAAGGCCGTTTTTAATCAGGAGAACAGCATAGTCCAGATAACCTCTAGCCATGGCTTCGTAAGCAGCTTTAGCATTGTTTGGATATTTTAGATTCGCGTCCGCTCCGTAGCTCAGTAACAATTTAGCGACGTCCAAATTTCCATTCATTGCACCGTAACCGAGAGGATCCATACCGGGAGAACTTTCAACTGGTGCTTCTTCAGCTATTGCTTTCGGGTCAGCGCCGGCCTTTAACAACATCTCAACAATAATTGTATCTTCCTCCAGCACTGCTGCCATAAGTGGACCACCAACAAACCGGTACGATCCTGCTGAAGTGTAACCGTAGGAGTTGCTGCTCCGGCTATACCCATAGTAGCTGCTGTTGCGATTTGGATCCGCTCCCAATTCGAGCAGGGCTTTGACTGCTTCCTGGTTACGGCTATCGACGGCGCACCACAGGGGAGTAAAATAGATGTATGCGGTTTTATCTAATTCATTGACATCGGTGCCTTCAGCAACCAATGTTTTGATTTTTCCAATATCATTATCTACTGCCGCCTGACTGAGTGGGCTCATACCTACGCAGCCTGATAAAAAAAACAGTAATGCAAGCCCTGTCAAGAACAGCATCATTTTTTTCGTCATAAATCCTCCGTTTAGTTCGCGAGATGATTTTTTTTGTTTTGTGAATTTCTCTTATGTGAATTACCATTATTAGTGAACCTGCTAAAACCATGAAGACCCTCAAACCTGACACAGCAAGTTAGGCCAATTCACTTGTTGATCCCGTTCTTATTTCCACACAACG
>CAZDZB010000309.1:0-1605 GCA_964509795.1 uncultured Christensenellaceae bacterium
ATCGGCTCATCGGAAAGGTTACCGCTTGTCATGACAAGAATCATATTTGGTTCCAGAGAGAATAACAGATGGTGAAAGGGGGTATAGGGGAGCATTATACCATGCCAGCTTATCCCCGGAGCAACTTCACGAGAGACCTTTCTGCTCTTCTCTTTGAGCAGAACAATGGGGCGTTCTTTCGATATGAGAAGGTCCTTTTCATGCTCTGAGACCTCCAGAAATTCCTCTACAACTTCCAGGCTGCCTGCCATCAACGCGAATGGTTTAAAAGGACGCTTTTTCCTTCTGCGAAGTTCTGTAACCGCATTACTGTTTAATGCATCAACCGCAAGGTGGTATCCTCCTACTCCCTTGAGAGCCCCTATTCGCCCCTGTTTCAGTAGTTCCACTGTTTTCCCGGCTACTGTTTCTATATCTTCACTTAACACCGCGCCGTCAACGCTGTAAAGAGCCATGTGAGGCCCGCAATCATGGCAGGCATTCGGTTGAGTATGGAATCGCCTGTCCTGTGGGTTTTGATACTCTTCATTACATTGTTCACACATGGGAAAGACATCCATTGCGGTAAAGGGCCTGTCATACGGTATGTCACGTACGATGCTGAATCGCGGACCGCAGTTAATGCAGGTTATAAAAGGGTAATGGTACCTCCTGTCATGAGTATCAAAAAATTCATCAAGACACTGAGTGCAAACAGCAATATCAGGAGAATAAAAAACCATTCGTTCTCCTGCATCCCGGCTTTTATCAATGCTAAAACGGTGAAAACCTTTGCGCTCTCCTTCCTGCTTTTCCAAACTTGTAATATGCGAAAGAGGAGGAGCTTGTAACTCAATATCTCTTATAAAAGAATTGAGATTTTGCTCATCACCTTCTGCTTCAATAAAAACTCCGGCAGTATCATTAATAACACTGCCATTTATATCATGTTCATGGGCAAGCTGATATATAAAAGGACGAAAGCCGACGCCCTGTACAATCCCTTTTACCCGTATCTGGTAATATCTTCTCATTATATCTATCCTCTTGAGATTCGTCTTTCTATTTCTTTACTGAATTACATGTCCCTCTATAGAACAAAATATTTTTACCCATTATTATTACTAACTGCTTATGTGCTTCACTTATTGTTTTTGTCAACAGCATTACCGCAACACATTTTTAACACTTATAACTTCTCAAAACTGGCGGATTACATTATTGCTCTTTTTTTAAACGCTACACCACGTATCAACAACGTGCTCCTGTTACACAGGAGAATAAAAAACCAATAATTTACGATATTATCATAAAAATATTGACACTTTAACACTCATTCATAAAAAGTAACACAGTATTCAATACACATTTATTACAATGATAAAACGATGAAAAAAAGAGTATACACAGTTTCACACGGTAACTTTTCATCATATACTTAATAAGTTTTATATACTATGAAAATGCAGAGTGAAACTGTTTCTTGTTATACTTTAAACAAACTGGAGGGATTTATGGAAATACAAATTCTAAAAGACATCATGCAGTCAAATAAAGATGTCGCAAATGAGATCAGAGACTTGCTGAAAGAAAAAAAAATCTACATGATCGATATGATGAGTTCGC
>CAZDZB010000310.1:0-1602 GCA_964509795.1 uncultured Christensenellaceae bacterium
ATATGCTGCTTCTGGTCTTTTCCAACAGGAACTATGTCTGCGTCATAAAGAAGAATATCGGCAGCCATAAGTACCGGGTATGTGTATAAACCGGTATTGGGCACAAGCCCTTTGGCAATCTTGTCTTTGTAACTGTGACTTCTTTCAAGCAGCCCCAGAGAAGTATGGCATGACAGTATCCATGTAAGCTCTGTAACCTCAGGGACGTCAGACTGTACCCAGAAATAAGATTTATCAGGATCGAGCCCAAGCGCCAGAAAATCCATTGCCGCGTTAAGCGTATTGCGCTTTAATTCAGCGCCGTCCTGCAGACTTGTCATGGCATGGTAATTAACTATAAAGCAGAACAGTTCGCTCTTATCCTGCATCTCGATCATTCTCTTCATCATTGCAAAATAATTCCCTATATGAAGAGCGCCTGAAGGCTGTATTCCTGAAAGCACCCTGGCCATAAAAACCCCCGCTGTCTGATTCTTTAATCCTGTTTCCTGTATTGATAATTTAAAAAAGCGGCAGAATAAAGCGCATTTATCATTAATCCACAGTAACTGCCTGTTATTGGTTGATAACAAAAATTGGTGTCAATAAAAAATTTTCTTGAATAGTAAGGCATTATTATATATAAAGATTTATACCATGAATAAGCCGGCAAAAACCGGTTTATTAAGAATACAAGTATTCCAAAGGAGTTTGCCATGCAAATAAATATGGGGAGCGCAGACAGATTTATAAGGTTTATGACCGGAACAGCATTTTTAGTGAACATCATTATTCTTGAGCCGGGTGTAGCCGGCACAATAATTCTGCTTGTCCTTGGCGGCCTGATGTGGGTCACTTCCTGGACAGGATTTTGTCCGGCGTACAAACCCCTTGGCATCTGTACATGCGGCGGGAACTGCCAGTGCAAGTCCGATGAACCAAAGGCAGAATAACTAAAAAAAAGTCCGGCATTAGCCGGGCTTTTTTTTACCTGCAGCAGTTATCTTCATTAATTCCGCAGAATTTACTGAATTCAGCCTGAACAGCCGAGTGATTAATGCCGAACCGTTTATCAAGCAGTTCATTGATTTCCCTTATTATCACATCAGAAGAACCGGAGCTTTCATCAAGGCAGATGTGACATGAAAGAAAAACCTCTTTTGAATTAATTGACCAGATGTGCAGGCCGTGGAGGCTTGCGACACCGTCAACCGCAAGGATCGCCTTATAAACTTCATCTGTTTTTATATGCCCGGGAACACCCTGCAGAAAAATACGCATAGACTCCCTGAGTATTCCCAGGGCGCTCCAGAAAATCATAATACCAATAAAACAGCTTATAATAATATCGGCCCAGTAATTCGACGTAAACCATATTATAACTGCCGCAGCGATTACAGCCACAGAAGATACGGCGTCAAAAAAAAGATGCATTGATGCGGCCCGCAGATTCAGATTCAGATCACCCCCATGGTTCAGCACCAGAATTGACAATAAATTTCCCGCAAGTCCTATAAAAGCGACGGGAAGCATAATCGCCAGGTCAACCTGCTGCGGGTTAAGGAACCTTTCCACAGATTCATTAAAAATAAAAATTCCTATTACTACAAGTGTCAGGGAATT
>CAZDZB010000311.1:0-1600 GCA_964509795.1 uncultured Christensenellaceae bacterium
AGCTAGGATTAAATTTGCCAGTATAATAATAAAGACCCAGCTACCTATTATTACCGCGGAGATCCTAATAACAATATCATCGAAATAGAAGTGCAGGGCCCAGTTTACCTGTGTGTATATTAATGCGCTTGCAATGGCAATGAAAGCGATGGCAAACCATTTGCTGAAACGAGAGAGCCTGAAGCTGAAATTGCCTGTATTTATTTTAATCTTCCCTTGGTAGGCAGCAGCGACAAAGGCTATAAGCAGGGTGGCTGCAGCAGCTCCGGCAACAGCAGAAGCCAGCCTCAGGGCTATGTCGTCAAAATTGTCGAATTGTATTGCCCAGTTTACCTGCGACAATATGCCCAAAATAGCTAGCAAGAAAAAAGTGTTCCTGAAATTGAGCCAGGCTCTTCTGGCAAAATCTTTCAGGCTTGCAAAAGCTTCTCCGCTCTCGAAATTGTATGCTGCGGCAATGAGGGCAATTAGCATGCTTGCAGCCAGGCCTGCCCCCAAGGCATAGAGCAGCCTCTGGAAAATGTCGCCGAAATCATTGGCAAATGCCCAGTTGAGCTGCGAAAGCACCGCAATGATTGCCAGCGCATAAAATGTCAGGGCAAATTTCGGCAGCAGCTTCCTGAACCTGGCCGCCGCCCCGCTAACATCGGGCATGCTCCTCCTTTCCGAAGACTCGCCCCTTTTGAATGCCTCCCTGTTGGTAATAAAAAGCCGGAAAAAACTGAACACATTATTCATGGTCCAATACAGCACCAAGCCAGAGGGGAGATTGAACAGAAGCACCAAGAATAGAACAGCCACAACGACCATCTGCCGCCGCTCTGCAATGCTCCCGTTCCGGGTATAGAAGTATGCTGTAACCAGGTTAACCACTGTCATTAAAATGGGGAGGAAATTCACATTCCCGAAGAGATTGTCAGGCGCTGCGAGGTTTTCAATAAAAAGAAAGCTTACTCCCTTAAGTGGCTCATAATGCTCGAGGAATTGATATGCCGCTATGAAGAATGGTATCTGGAGCAACAAGGTCAGCACGGGCACCAGCGCTTTCATCGGGCTGTAGTTGTGCTGCCTGTTCAGCGTGCGCAGGTAATAATAGCGTTCCTGCCCTTTGTAGCAGCGTTTGATTTCGTCTGCAAGGGGCTTCATTTTTTGTTTTATCGCATCGTTCTTCTTTTTTACCTTTTCGATGAGGATAAAAATGGGGAGCAAAAGCAGGGAAACTGCAAAACTCAAAAGTACAATCGAGATTCCGTAATTGCCGGTAAGCTTGTAGCTGAGCAAAAACAATTGCTCAATGATAAAAATGAATGGTGCTATTATTATTTCGAAAAAATCCATGCTATTTAACTTTTACCCAATTCTTTGAATCAAACACACTATTACTTACTTCATATTTAGCCCTTGGTTCTATTTTATTTTTCAACCAAATACTCTTTACCCACCATACTGATGTTGCTCGCAAGGTTCTAACCAATGGGGGTTCGTTTTTTGTTGGATTATTTTCATCAAAAATTATTGAAGAAGCATCTGCGTTGCTCATCATTCTCCAATCTGTTCTCAATTTGTTTTTTAAATTATAATCCTTAACCATTAATAAAGG
>CAZDZB010000312.1:0-1598 GCA_964509795.1 uncultured Christensenellaceae bacterium
GTGCTCAAAGAGCGTCAGAATCTGTTGCATATGACATGGCAGAAGCGCCTCAAACGGCATGGGAGATGACAGAAGAGGGCGCAATTTACTATGGAGACGACGAGGCAACAAAATCAACCAGTGTAAACACTGATGCAATTTCAGATTACTCTGAAAAGATTATTTACAATGTTAACATGGGAATTGTTGTAGATGACCCTATTGAAACATCAAAGCAGATAAAAGAACAGGTTTCCTCAATGGGTGGGTATGTCAGTTCATCATATTCTACAAAATATGACGATAACTCAAGCTATGTAAATATGCAGATTCGGGTTCCCGCAAAGGGGTTAAACGACATGTCGGATTACATTTACTCAATTTCTGATGTGGAATACGACAATATGTATACTGACAACATAACAGAGAGTTATTATGACACAGTAACCAGGCTGGAGCATGAAAAACTTCAGGAAGAGCAGCTGGAAGATTTGATGGAGCAGGCCGAAACAATAGAGGACATACTGACTGTGCGCCAGGAGCTTTCAAGAGTGCAGGAGACAATTGAAATTTATGAAGGCCGCATAAGAATGTGGGACTCACTTGTTGATTATTCAACCATTGACATTAGTATAAGCGCAACTCCAACATTAGACGAGAACGGTAATGAAATCAGGCTGATAACTCTGGGAGAAACCGGCCGAGGCATAGCAAGAGCCTTTGTGAATTCTTTAAAGTTTATCGCTAATTTCTTCTCATTCCTTGTAAGGGTTGTTGCGGCATTGTTTATCCCGGCGCTGATAGTCGTTCCTATCATTATTCTGATTGTTAAGTTAAGCAGAAAACAAAAAGCTAAACGCAATAAAGAAAAGAAAGAATAAAAAATCAAGTATTTTCAGATAAAAACAGGCTGTCCTTTGCAGGCAGCCTGTTTTTCATGTTTATTATATTCAATGACTTAACTGCTATATTATCTCGTAAATCAACGAGCCGTATTCTGAAAGCTTTTCTTTTTCTATATGAATGCTTTTTTTGATAAGTTCCATAGTGTCATTGAGGTTTTCGTCATTATTGTAGTGAATTACGCAAAGCACATCGTCTTTTTGGATTTTATCACCCAGTTCGCATTTCATAATGTATCCTACGGCGTGGTCAATGGTGTCAGTAACCTCTTCTCTGCCCGCGCCAAGAAGGCTGGCAGCCCTGCCTAAGGATTTTGTATCCATTGAGTTTATATATCCTGATACATCTGATTTAAGCTCAATTTTATTTTTAGCAGCGGGCAAAAGTGAAGGATTATCTATCACTTCAACATTGCCGCCCTGCGCAGCCACCATTTCTTTGAGCTTTTTGATGCCGCTGCCGTCTTTTATTGCGTTTTCCAGCATAGTATATGCTTTTTCCCTATCAGCAATTCCTGCAAGTTCAAGCATCAGCGAGCCCAGCGTTAATGCCACAGCTTTAAGCCTGTCCGATTCCTCGGAACCGTTAAGCACATCAATGGCTTCCAGAACTTCAAGAGAATTGCCTATGGCTTTACCCAGTGGCTGGTTCATGTCGCTTATCACTGCCCTTGTTTCTATGCCTGCAGCTTCACCCAGATTCACCATTGCGTGTGC
>CAZDZB010000313.1:0-1585 GCA_964509795.1 uncultured Christensenellaceae bacterium
TTAACGGGTCGATATCTAATTGTGAAAATTTCATGCTCTAAAAAACCTGTTTATTAAAAAATACAACATTAATAATCACCCTGTTATAATACAAACAGTTTTCATGAATAATGGAAAAATATTTTATAGCTTCATTTTCAGGGTGCGAGAACGATTCCCGCCCGCCTACGGCGGGGGGAGGCACAATGCCCCCATTTTTTGGGGCACAATATTTTTAACCTGATAGGAAACCGTAAAGCGGCAAAAAAGTAAAAACTGATGCGGCAATATCAAAGGATGATGCCCCTTTGTATACAGCAGGAGCGCTAAAAAAGTTTGAACGGAGGAGGTGTATGCTGTTTTTTTACTGAATGAGGAAAATGCCTTGATAATAAAATATCTCTGGCCTATACTGGAAACGTCATTGTGATTATTGGCGCGTTCTTGAATAGAGGACGCGGCACCGCCTTCCCCTTTTTGAGAAGGCATGATATGGTTCCCATCTATGAAGTGATTGACATTCCTGAATGAGATTCGTAGCCTGGTAATTGACTGTGATAAAATCCACAGGACTGTATGCCATGAAAATCTACATCTATGTGACAATCGTATTCTCTTCCCTGATATTTGTCGAATCCGCATTTTCTAATCATATTGATATTCTTTCTCAGTCTCTGGTCTCCAATCTGTCAAGGGAGTATACCAGCATGCATCCGTCAATCGCTGGTGAACGATATATCGCCATATTGCCCTTTACCAGCTCAGGAAGCTCGGATGAAATAGAAATATGTAAGCTACTTAATAAAAAACTGAGCGAAAGCTTTAATAATAGTCAGCTTTTTAAAACCGTAAACACGGAATGCGGATGTGGAGATGACCGTGCAGAACAATATACAGAGACTCAGGATCAAAGGGCTTTTCGTAATCCCCTTCATTCCCAAAGACATCTCTATGTTACAGGCTTTGTGGAAAGGAGTGATGACAGTTTTCTGGCCCATGTTTCCCTCGTGGATCCTGCCAGCGGCGAAAATATTGCACAAAAAAGCATAAGGATATTTTACGTAAATTTTGAAAGTTATGTCAATGCTGATCCGGAATCACAGGAGCGGAGGGACAGTGCCGGCTTATGCTTTAAGTATATGGACGCATACATGGAAAATCCCATAAATATCAATGCATGGTTGAATGATATATATATCAGTTTTCTGTGGAGTTATTCCTTTCGCTTAAATCTGGGCATTACCAATCTCTACCTGAATCAAAACTATGATATAGGGCTCCTTGACGAAAGGGTGTATCCTCATTTGTTAACCAGTCCCGGCGATGGGTATAATAACTTTGATCCGGTATTTTTTTCACAGTTTAATCAACTGGCCACCAATAAATGCATGCCCTCTATAGGCTTCAATTATCAGTTCAGGTTAAATGATGTCGTGAACATGGCCTTTGATGTTAAAACCACACTTTTTTTTCTGAATATCCCCGTAGACCAGAAAGTGCATGTAAATCCCTATGTGCTCTCGTGGGTGGTGCCCATCATCCTTTTCGTGGGCATCTGGGCCTTCATGATGCGGCGCATGCAGGGCCAGCAGCCCGGCTTCATGAG
>CAZDZB010000314.1:0-1567 GCA_964509795.1 uncultured Christensenellaceae bacterium
GAAGAATTTTACCGTCTGGTAGGGGGGTTGTGGTTGATTAAAAAGGGCAGTGATGTGATTTAGAATGAAATTAAGGCTCGGAGCCCATATTCGGGGTATGGTTTATGGTTAGATTGCTAAATTGAGGCTCTGAGCCTCTGTTTGGGCTTAAAACAGAGGCCCAGAGCCCTTATAAAAATTTATGTCTTTAGTGTTATCAGGACGATGTTGTGCTAACGCCCCAGGCCCCGGCAAGCACGATAAGGTCGGATGACAGAAGTGCTAACCAGCCGAGAAAATCAGGCTTTAAGAGATTATTGACAAAAAGCGACATGATAATTTTTATGATCCAGAGTATTAATATGGCAAGGCATGCATAATGCAGGATGTTCCCGGGAATAAGACCAAAGAGGCCGACAATCAAGACTGCGCCGGCAGCGAGCATTATCAAGGCTACTATAACTCTCAGGGTCTCATTACCTAAGAGTTGTTTCATGCCACTCATGACTTCTCCGCCGCCGAGTCCGCCAGTGTTCGTAAGATAGAAAAGGCCTGCGAGGCCAAAGAAAAGTCCCAGAGCGAGCTGCATGAGTGAAAGTGGTTCTAACAATGATGATCGTGAGCTCATAAGTATACCCCTTTTATTTGGTTTTGACGTAATTATAAACAAATCACAGTGCCTTGTCAACAGTTATTGGAGCTGTTCAATTTTTTAATGCATATGTAATAATTGAAAAAAAGTATTGCCTTTCGGATATGGTATTGTAGCATTATGCGTTATGGATTTTAGATCAGGATACAATTTTCGACTTCTTTTGATGATACTGCTTTTTGTTTTGTTTTATCCCTTTTTTTATACTCCCCTTTTATCATCTTCAAATGATGATATTAGCTCAGTGTGCCAGGATCGCTGTTCAGGTTTTAGCGGCCAGGCCTATTATCAGTGTATTGAAACCTGTGTAAGAACAATGAAAAAAAACCAGCTTAGAGGGGCAAAAAAAGTATCTCAGAGAATGCAGGAATGTGAAGAGATATGCTCGGTTTACGAAGGCGTTGAAAGAGTAAAATGCCTGCGTTTATGTCTTGAAAGGAATAAAGATAAATAAGAAAGGATACGTTTTTAGAAAGGAATAGTAGATAGTTCAATGAGCAATAATGAAAAAGTAAGTTTACTGCGCCGCATGGCGCGTGTAGTTTTCAGGCAAAAAAAATATCTCGAACACAGGGCCGGTATCCGCGAGGTGTATTTTGGGATCCGTATTCGTATACTTATGCTGCTGACAGCGGTTATTGCTATAGTTATTGCGGTCTTGACACTGATTATGTTTTTAAATCAGAAGGAGCTTTTGGAAGAGCAAAATAATGAGAAGGCCCGCAGTCTGACAAGGATACTCAGCGGTCCTGCAGAATACTACCTGGATAAGAACATCGAGACCACGCAGGAGGAACTGCGCTTTAAACTTGAAACAATAAGGCGTGAATGCACGAATTTTAAGACCTATAACAGTGATATTGTTAAGATAGTACTCACCGACGAGCAGGGCAGGGTCAAATACAGCACCAGCAGGTATGATTATAAAAGAAAATA
>CAZDZB010000315.1:0-1549 GCA_964509795.1 uncultured Christensenellaceae bacterium
ACCATTACGGAAAGTCTTATGCTCTCATGGGCTCTCTTTCCGGCTGGGGAGAATCAGCGATTAAATCTTTAAAGGGAGTGGACTTATCTCTTGCTGAAGTTCTCGGACTCATTTTTTTATCGGTGTAGGTCGGTTATGGCAGTATATGGGAAACCTGTTTTACCGCAGGCAACCCATATCAGAAATTACCAGACTGACTTTTTCACAAGCTAAAATGTGGAATGAGTGGCATGAGTTAATGGCTAATGAAGAGGCAAAAATGAAATGTCACAAATGTGGAAATACATATGATATACGAAAATACAAAAAATGTCCAGCATGCGGTGAATAATAATGCCTGATTTTGCAGTAACAACAGCATTTAAGGCAACTGATAAAGTCAGCCCTGCTTTTAATAAGATGAGCCGGTCCGCTGATAAATTCGGCAGGTCTGGTAGTCGTGCGTTTTCAAAAACGTCAAAGGCGAGTTCAGCTCTTCTCGGCACCATGAAAAGCTTATTGCCTGTTTTTGGAGTAGGCGCGCTTTTGAAAGTTGGGAGTGATGCAGTAGAACTTGCAAGTGATTTAACAGAGGTGCAGAACGTTGTTGATACTACTTTCGGACAATCGGCAAAGCAGATTGATAAATGGGCAACAACTGCTATAAATAGTTTTGGACTCTCTGAGCTACAGGCGAAAAAATTTACAGGCTCTCTCGGTGCGATGATGAAAAGCTCAGGTCTTGCAGAGAGCAAACTTGTTGAAATGTCTACAAAAATGACAGGACTCTCTGGCGACTTTGCGTCATTTTATAATTTGCCAATCGAAGAGGCATTTAATAAAATAAGAGCTGGCATATCAGGCGAGACTGAACCATTAAAGCAGCTCGGTATAAATATGTCTGTTGCAAACTTAGAGGCTTACGCGCTGTCAAAAGGGATAACAAAAAAATGGAAAGCAATGAGTCAGGCAGAACAGGTGACTTTGCGTTATAATTATTTAATGAAAGTTTCAAAAGACGCACAGGGCGATTTTAATAAAACATTGATGACGAGCTACGCAAACCAGAAGCGCGTTCTCGGTGTTCAATTCGATCAATTTTTAGCAAAATTAGCAGAAAATGTTTTACCTGTTCTTACAGATGGATTGCGTTTGTTGAATTCACTTTTTGAAAATCAAAATGGAATAATGTCTACTGCTAAAAGCATATTTTCAGAACTAATACCAATAATCGGAGGTATCGCGGCCGGTTTTGCGACATATAAAGGAATTTTAGCGGCAACAATAATAATCGAAAAAGTACAGCTCGCTCTTGGTTGGATAAAATACCTCTGGATGATGCGTGGCTCGATTATGGCGGCAGCCAAAGCGCAGGGAATATTAAATCTTGTTATGTACGCTAATCCAATCGCACTTGTAGTAATTGGCATAGCTGCACTCGTCGCCGGGTTTGTTCTATTAGTACAAAAAGCCGGTGGAGTCAAAAATGCGTTTATAGTCATCGGAAAAGTCATAATGAAGGCGTTATTATTGCCGCTTAATCTTGCGCTTTACGCACTTAAAGGAATAT
>CAZDZB010000316.1:0-1545 GCA_964509795.1 uncultured Christensenellaceae bacterium
TGATGAAGGAGTAAAGTATCTGATGACCGGAAAATGCGCGCTTTATAACAGATAAAAATTCACGGGGCGCTAAATAACAGGCGCCCTGTTGAAGACTGTAAGCAGCGGCATAATTACAAAGAGAAAAATAAGCGAATTCATTACAAAAATCCCCGAAGTCATCCTCGAATCAAGCTCAAATAAAATGGAACTGATTACCGAATAGATAGCAACAGGCGCAAATGACTGCAGCAGAATTACTAACTCTATGCTGTTATCAAGGCTGACGAATTGAAGAACAGTAAAGGTTAAGGCGGGAATAATGATGAATTTACTTAATGATATTGCTGTAAGCTCAGGCATAAAAGAGGTCAGGTCGCTTATTGTAAAATTTATGCCAAGCGTAAGATAGTATAACGCTATTACTGAGGCCAGAAGAATATCGAGCGGGAAATATATTTCTGGTCTTTGTATACCGGCACTCTGCAGAAAAACTGCAATGAATATGCCGGCAAGGGGCAGGTTCTGAAAGTTTAAAAAGAATGACCGGACATGTCTGAATGTAAAAAGCGGTTTTGCTGATCCGGATCCTGAATTCGCGGCAGATGAGACCTTTGCGTACGGGAATATAACCGCGAATATAAAGGGCAGATAATATATTATATATATTGAGGCAAGAGCAAGACCCTTTTCCCCCGCAACCATGTAGCACAGAAGTCCGCCCATTGTTATACCCTGGTTTGACAGGGACGAACTGATTATATACGAAACACGACTTTTATTACCGGGTTTAAGAAAAACTATGGCTATTCTTCCAAGTACAAAACCTGTCAGAACAGTAAGAAGTCCTGCTGTCGGAAGTATTATAAGCTCCCGGTTAAGAGTGAGCCCCCAGATAGTCCAGAGCAGAATTACAGGTTCAAGTGTAAAGAGGTTTATGTTAATAAGTATTTTTGCAGTTTTTTGAGGATGCAGCAGCCTGGAATTCAGCAGCGCGCCCGATATAAAGGGCAGTATTATAATTGCCCAGAAAAATATAAATTTAAACTCAGCCGGCATACATGTTAATCTCCATCTGATATTATATTATAAACTGCAGGCCTGATAGTGAGTAAAGGAAGTTTTTGCATAAAAAAGTTGCTGACCAAAAGTTATCCCCGCAAACGCGGGGATAACTTTTGGTCAGCCTATAGCCGGAATTTATCTTTTTGTCTCTGCTGGCGCACTGGCTGTTCTATTTTATACTGCGCCATTTATTCGAGGCAACATCAAGACCGAGCTGCCCGCCGGGATTCATGATATTCTTCGGGTCAAAATGCTTCTTTAAAGTCCGCAGAACACTCATCTGTTCCCTGCCGAGATGCTGTTCAATCCATGGCGAAATCATTTTACCCACACCGTGGTGGTGACTCAGGGAACCGCCGCTGGCATAAATAGCCTGGATTACCCCTTCCTGGAATTTTATATAATCAGCAGTTCCCCGGTCCTTCATTATGAAGATGAAGTACAGATTTGTTCCCTGGGAATAAAAGTGGGAGCTGTGCGTCATGCAGATCGTTTCGGGTC
>CAZDZB010000317.1:0-1529 GCA_964509795.1 uncultured Christensenellaceae bacterium
AAAATTGTTAAATAGTTAAATTGTTAAAAAGCCCGGACAGCCCGAACCCTGCCTGTGCTGTGCTCAAGGTTGAGGAGCCAAGGAGGAAATACTGGACCCACGCGAGGAGAGCATTGAGCTCTGAAGAACTCCAGTAGAATACAGTAGCGAAACCCCCAACAGAAGCTCTATTAGTGTATAGTTTGTCCAACTCATCTTTAGACGGCAGATACCAGTCAGCATAGATTACTCCACTAACCGTTACCTCATAATCTGCACATAGTTTTGCAGCAACATTACCATCATTTCTATAGTCCATTGCATAGGTGCTGGTTCCATCGGAAAAATTTTCTGTACCCGTTGTTAATGAAACCCAGTCATAGGTATAATAGGTTACTGATGGACTACCTGACTGATAAATAGTATCAAAAAAATCGACTATGGTTTCTGTGTTGCTTTGGCCATCGCCCAGCGCTGTTCCTGTAGTGTAACCGGTTCCAGCCATATCAGCTCCATAACCGCCCCATTGAATACCTGAACCACCATCCTGGTCTTCTTCTGCGGCTATGATACCATGAGGTACAGTAGCGTCATAGCCCGTGTCACCAGACTGCAAAATATAGGCCAATTTTCCGCCTCTGTAACCCATTCCGATTGTCATGTTAGCTTCTGTTATTCTGTACACAGTCGCTGTCTGCGGTGAGCCTGTAATCGAATATCCTGAAGGGCTGGTTATGCTGACGGAGACAGACCCTTCATTTGCGACATTTATATCGGCAATGGTAAGGGTTCTGGTGGTTCCTGTTCCTGACAGAGATACCTTTCTGGCACCGGTTACCGTAATATTGTCTGCTGTAAGGGTATCCGGGTCTGTATCAAAGGTTAATGTAAGGCCCGTTGATTCTAGTGTCGCAGAAGTACCGCCCACCTGGACTGCACTCTGGAATACTACATCTATATCTCCTGAGGTTCCACCGCCAGTTCCTCCATCATCGCCACATCCGGTAAATGCAAAAGTTCCCATAACAAGCAATAGTATTGCTGTAAATTTAAGCTTAAACATAATATCCTCCAAATTAGATAATTTTTTCCAATTAATGAATGAATTTTCACCAAATATTTCATTGATTATTAGAAAATCGCTCTTTATTTTCAAAAAGTCAAGGTTTTTATTGGGTTTTTTCACCATATGAAATAGTAATCACTATAGGGTGTAATTTATATACAGAGGGGGTTCTTTTTCCGTGAAAACGCAGCAATACGTCCGTGTATTTCTGCGACTGGTTGCTGAAAAGCGCGCCGCCTTCATATAACACGGGGCATCCAATATTGCCCACTTTAATTGTAGTCAAAAAAATTAATGCTTGAAATTATCTACTGTAGAAATAAAATTTACTCTGTCAATTGGGCAACATCGGATCGCCCTGGGAACGTTATGTGATATTAAATACTCCTGGAAATCTTTTAAGCTCGCACAATTATTTTATTTTTCAGTAATCATCATCCATTCTCTTCAACAAATACAATTACAGAATTTAAATTATTAAAGA
>CAZDZB010000318.1:0-1528 GCA_964509795.1 uncultured Christensenellaceae bacterium
TCTGTTGATGAGAAGGTTGTGAAGCATTAAATCCGTATGCCGATCATTCCAACATACCGAAGCCCCATAAAGGCATCTCCCTTATAATCTATATACATAAAGTCTGCCCCTATCTCAAAAAACATGCACTTCGCAAAGGTTATTTCCAGTGAAAGACCGCATGTATAATAGGGATCCGTTGACCAGGAGTCATAATTCTCTCCCGGGTTTGTATTAAAATATTCAAAACTGGTAAATGCCAGACCTCCTCCAAAACGTACAAACAGGTTAAGGGGAAAATTTATGCCGCTGGTAAAGACGATATTACCGCTCACAGGAATAACACGGGAGTCAAAGGGGATTATATCAGTGCGCGTCTTGCCGTCAAACTGTATATATGAGGAATCAATCTCAAGTCCAAAGCTTCTGAGAAACCTGTATTTGCGCAGTGATCGAATATCTCCAAGAATAAGGGTCATCCTGAAAAGTGCGCCTATGTAACTATCGTTATTATAGTCACGCCAGCTCTCAAGAGGCATTGTATACATATACCCTGCCGATAGCTTGAGCCCTGCTCCTGCAAGGTTTTTAACATAGTCTTTGCGCGCACTTTTCTCTTTTCTTTTTTCTTTTCGTTCCTTTTTTGGTTTCTGTTTCTTGACTGCTTTCTTTTTCTTTTGTTTCCTTATCTTTAAGGGCTCTTTTTTTTCAACACGAAAATACTGCCATCCTGATTCAGAACTGACCTGCCCGCTGTAATCGATGGATTTTATGTTGATACGATAGGAACCTGCAGGAAGAGAAAAGTTGACCTGCCCCCGTGATACATTTTTCCTCAGTACAATGTCGCCCTCCATGTCTTTTATTTCTACTTTATAACTGCGTACTCCGTCCAGTTCATCCCATGTTAAGGTCGTTTTTTCAGCAAACGCATTCATGGGAAATGCGATAAGAAACAATACTGCAAGAACGCTAAGGGCTGGTTTTACTGTTTTCATGTCGGTTTGTTTACATACTGTTATTTTAATTTTTTAGTTACCTGAGGATTTGTCCAGCTGCTTTTCAACTCTACATTAATGCTCTTATAATTCAACAACAATTTAATATTTTTGTTCATAAATATTGTAACTCAAAAATGTGGGGCATTTTGTCTCCGGCCGCTGAATACAAAAAGTTACTAAATATTTCTTACATAAAAAACTTTATCAGCATAAAACAAATCTGATGAATTTAATAAAAATATGTGTAAACGTCAAGGGTATATTGTATGTAATGCATCTTTATTTGTTTTTAATTCATTTCTCATGTACATTATTCACTCCTTTCGGTATTTTGAGAAAGAGTGTGCCACGGAGACACAGAGGCGCAGCGTTTGTATGAGTACATGATTTTTTTTAGGTTTATTTTCCAAGAAAGTATAATGATGTTACGCACGAACAATCTTTCCTGGTAAAGAGTACAAAAAAACGCGGTCCATGGTAAGAACCGCGTTTTATGCACGCCCGGTAGGATTCGAACCTACGGCCTGCGGATTCGAAGTCCGACGCTC
>CAZDZB010000319.1:0-1525 GCA_964509795.1 uncultured Christensenellaceae bacterium
ACGTAAACGTTTTTCCGAACAGTCCCAGCCGTTCCTGTTTGAAGAAAACAGGGCCTCGAGACGTCAATTTAATCAGGATCGGTATGATGAGAAAGAGTGGTGAGAAGATGATGAGACCGGTCATGCCTCCTACGATGTCTATAATTCTTTTAATATAGCGAGCGAAAAACTTATGCACTGCCTTCTCAAGGAGATCAGGGTAGAAGAGGGGATTCGGTTCGTATGCCGTTTCATCCTCATTATTCTCATCGGGGAACCATTTTAATTCGATTTTCATGGTGTGAAAATACTGCGATTCGATAACGTAAAATAAGCTGTTTCGAACTCTCTGGGTAATACGGTCAATAATGAAGTCACGATCGTGTTCGCCCATTTCAGTAAAGATAACTCCAATGACTGCTTTTTCGGAGAACCATCCTTTGATATCGATTTCTCGTGTTTGAATGTTGAGCTGTGATAAAATTTTCTTACATATTACCGGTCCATTGCTTCTCTGAATTATTTTTTCAACATCGATGAGCATGAGAAGAAAGGGACGGCCCGAACGTTCTGCCCGCTTCCGCTCCCTGCACAGGGTATCCTGAAAAATCTGTTCACTGTAAAAGTGATTGCCTGCATCTGCCCAGGCACTTAATTTAATGATATTATCTTTTGATCGAAGCTGATGTGGTTCCATGTTACTCTGCTCCCCGTAGTGAATAATCCTTGTTTATGGTGTAGCGAACTTTTAAATAACTGTGCTCATTAATGGCCGTGCCGGTTACTTAATGTTATTCATTGCAGTTCCTGTGCCATTTTGAAAAGTTACAATCGTTCAGCGAAGATAATCTTTATTGTGTAATAATATCATACATATATAATTCTGTTGGATGTGTATTTATCTACATAAGTGAAACGTCATTGGTTGTGTCGAACCTGTGACCATGAGATTTACCTATTATGTTGCACAAAAAAGTGGTTCATCGTTATGTGTAGGGGTAACGTCCTCTGCTGTTTGAAGTACCATAAAGTGAAGCCACATAATATGTAGTATGGATTCGTGGAGTGTGATGGTACGTGCTGCTCTATCCTGAAGAAACATAACAATGAAAAGCATAAGTATAACTGTCTGTATAAATTGATGTATTGTGTAATTAAAAGACCTCCTTCCTTTTTTTACAGGTATAGAATCACCACTTACTTAGAAAAGACGAGTAAATGTATTTTTGAGCATATGGTACGGTGAACTGAAGAGAAAGTAGGGTTACTGCTTTTGAGTGACACGACATCAAGCATTGGAAAGCGTATAAAAGGAAGAGTGAAGGAACGACATCTGCTGTACAATACCGCTCGGATTCGATATTTCTACCACATATTTTGTAGTATCTGTCTATTAATGCTGAAAAGAACTCCATAAATGGTGAAGCAATGTAAAAAAACAGGTTTCAGGTTCCAGGTTTTGGAAAAACTCCACTGTCAAATGTCAAAGCTCAAATGTTTTCGTTTTTAGATTTACTATTTGGCAATTCCCCGTTCTCATGCTTAA
>CAZDZB010000320.1:0-1510 GCA_964509795.1 uncultured Christensenellaceae bacterium
TTTTTAAAGCTTCAGCGGCATGACATGAATTTTTTTAATTTTTTCTGTTGCAACTTATTACTGTTATAGTTTATATTTTCAGTTTGTACAGTCTTAAATATAAAATATAGCGCAGGTGTAAAATGCTTAAGAAAGGAGAACAGACCAGGAGGCATATTCTTTATTGTGCTGAAAAAGTATTTTCACAAAAAGGCTATTACCTGGCCCAGGTTTCTGATATTTCAAATATGGCCCAGGTAGCCAAAGGTACAATATACCAGTATTTTAAAAACAAGGAGAGCCTCTTTATTTCCCTCATTGAAAAATATGTTAATGAATGGGAAAAGGAAGTTGAGCTTAACCTGAATGACTTTTTCGGAGACGGCAGGCCAAGGGATTATGCCAAGGCATATATCAGGCACAGGCTGGAAAAGACAGTGGCCTTCTTCGTTAAAAATGAGGACAGGACAAATATAGCACTCAGAATGGGCATGGGAGTAAACGAGGTTATTGAACAGGTTGTCCATCTTTTTGAAGAAAAAGTCATGAGAACAATTATGGATGATATTAAAATGGGCCAGAAGTTCGGTCATATAAAAAAAGACTTTAATGTTGAACTCACGGCTAACGCTATTCTGGGCGGTATCATGCGTCTTGCATATTTTTATTTTGTGCTGAAAAGAGAGAGTTACAGCAAGTACAATATTGACAGTTTTTCCGATCAAATTGTCAAGCTGGTAGAGAATATTCTGATTATGTTTGAGGATGAGTCGCAGTAACAGTATGCTGAAAGTTTTTTAATTGCATCAGGTTATTCATAATTCCCCCCTTTTTTTATCTTATAATAATCTATTTTCAGCGGTTTTCCATAAAAACTGAATAGTCATTTTTTTTAGCCCGGACGGGCTTTTTTGTTTGACACAACGGGGCTTTTTTATTTTATATAAATATTATTAAGATAGAGTCTGTTTTTTTAA
Source organism: uncultured Christensenellaceae bacterium (assembly GCA_964509795.1). Taxonomy (GTDB): domain Bacteria; phylum Bacillota; class Clostridia; order Christensenellales; family UMGS416; genus JAFGUF01. Next base: position 957 of record CAZDZB010000320.1, read on the forward strand.
ATTTGCTTTAAAGTATGGATTCCGTATAATCCTCAGATTTTTATGCATTTAAAGTCGAAGCAGTCAGGATGCAAAAAGTTATTAAGCAAAACTCAAACATAGAGGTATATAATGATAAAAAAAGCGCGATTACTGTTTTTGGCATTTGTATTTCTGGCGCCCATTTTTCTGTCATCATGCGGCAGCGACGGCTCCGGAAAGAATGCTCCTGGTGTGAGTGTAATTTCCGACCCGGACATACCTGCGGATGAAGATTCCGGGGCAAACAGCGGATTTAACGATGATTCTGGGGATTATGTTCTTCTCATCACAGCTGATAATGGGAAACTCATCGTCAATGGTGAAGAGCTTGATTCGCAAAACTATAAATCCTCCACTGATGCGGTGATATGTGCTGTTGATGAAAATGGAAATACATGCACAGTAAAGGTTGATGACGAGACCGGCAGCATTACGGTTAAGCCCGCAGACGGTACTGTTGAGGGGACTTATACTGTTACAATAAATGCGGACGGCAGGGAGTATGAACTTGTGGTGACTGTTGACGCTGACGG
>CAZDZB010000321.1:0-1505 GCA_964509795.1 uncultured Christensenellaceae bacterium
GCTTGTCAAAGAGGATAATCTAGATAAATATATAATATAGATTTGAGGCAACAAGTGAAGTTCATCGCAACTACCGGTTACTCACTAGAGGGAGTACTAAACAGAGAACTTAAATCACTTGGAATGAATGTGCTTGATGTTGCAACGTCAAGAGTAACATTTGAAGGTGATCATGTGGACGGCTGCAGGGCCAGCATAATGCTGCGCTCTGCCGGCCGTATTTTGCTGCAGGTTGGCGAATTTACGGCTATGACTTTTGATGAGCTTTTTGACGGGACTTATAAAATACAATGGGAAAGAATAATCGAAGAAGGAGTTTCTGCGGCAGTCAACGCCAGAAGCGTAAATTCTGCCCTTTTTTCCCAAAGGACAATCCAGTCAATTGTGCAAAAAGCGATATTTAAGCGTATATGCGACAAGCGAAGAGTCCGGTTTGTGCAGGGAGAGATAAAATACCATGTGGATGTGCTGGTGCACAAAAACGTTGTAAGCATAGCGATAGATTTGGTTGGCAAGCCGCTTCATATGAGGGGGTACAGGGTGCTTAACCCGGAGGCTGCCCTAAGGGAAACTTTGGCGGCGTCTTTGGTGCTTTTGAGCGGATGGAAATTCGACAGGCCTGTGTATGACCCTTTCTGCGGTTCAGGTACTATTTTGATTGAGGCTGCGCTTTTAGCCAGGAATATAGGCCCTGGGATAAACAGAAGGTTTTTATATCAGGCAATTCCTTGGTGGCCGAAGGAAGCATATGAGAATGCTTACGAAAGGTCAAAGGACGAAGAATTCCGAGGTGAAATTCCGCCGATAACGGGTGGGGACGTCGATGACAGAGTGCTTTTGATGGCGAAAACCCACATAAAAAAATCAAAAACATCAGGTGATGTTATAGTAAGAAATGAAAATGTTAAGCATATGGCACTGGAAGGCGACAGGGGACATATTATCACAAATCCTCCTTACGGCGAAAGAATGAGCACTAAGGAAGCGTTGCATACAACATACAGCGATTTTGCCGCGGCGTACAGAAATTATCCTGGCTATTCTTGCCACGTAATCACATCCTATGAGCCAACGCAAAGCATTTTTGGACGCAAAGCGGACAAGAAAAGAAAACTTTATAACGGAAAAATTCAGACATTTTATTATCAGTTTTTTGGCAAAAATATCCGCTGATTTAAGGAGCAGGCTAATTGTATATTTTTATATTTTTACTATGCGTAATTTTATTTATTTTTGCTCTAGGTGTTTTCTTGAGCAGAAATTTAAGAGTCAGGCGTTTTAATATAAAAGGCGAAAGCGCTCAAAAAGTAAAGGGCTTTAGAATAGTTCTGCTTTCTGATTTGCACGGAAGATACATAGGGGAAGGACAAGATAAGCTTGCCCGTGCCATATTAAATGAAAATCCTAATGTTGTAATAGCGGCAGGTGACATGGTGAATGCATATGATAAAAGTGCTGCCGCTGCCGCAGCGCTTGCAGAAAAGATGAACGGAAAAGCTGTGTTT
>CAZDZB010000322.1:0-1502 GCA_964509795.1 uncultured Christensenellaceae bacterium
TTCTCTCCAGATTCCTCTGTGACTTTGTGCCAGATGTTGAGTAATTACCTTAATTATTGATCCGGATGAATACAAAAACCCGGATTTTGATATCAGCAAAATGATGAATATTGTCATGCTTGGGTACTACACCGAATTTCGGGGGTATTCTCCTGATAACATGCTTCAGCTTGTTAAAGAAAACGTTCCTGAAAAATCTATTGAAGGAAATATAAAAGCATACGAACTGGGAACAACGATTGACCGCAGTGAGCTCACAGCTATATAATCAATTGCAAACAATTAGTGAAAAGGAGAATGACATGATTTTACCTGAAGGTGTAGTATTGTTGGATAGTTTGGGTGATCTGCAGCCGGATAATACAAATTCTATACTTGTCTGTGCCTCCCATTGCGGAGGAAGCAGGGAGCTTGCTGCATACGTAAAAAATTGTCATGTAAAAGCTGTGTTTCTCAACAATGCCGGTGTAGGAAAAAATCATGCAGGAATTAAGGGCCTTGCTTATTACGAGGCCGAAAATGTTCTAGCTTGTGCTGTTCATCACGATAGCGCGGAGATTGGAATTTCCAGCGACACCTGGGCAACCGGAATCGTAAGTCATATCAATACTCAGGCTGAAACAGCCGGAATCCAGATCGGTGATTCAGTACAGGAAGCTGTTGCTAAGATAATCAATAATATCAAACAGCTTACAACATATTCTAACCGTGCAAAGGAATCCCCAGCTAAAAATGACGAGAAGGATTCCGGAAGTAAGAGTGAATTAAAAAAACAGCTGCGAACACAGATCGATGGAGTAAATATTACCGTAACCGACAGCATAACTTTTTTAAATGAAAGCAATGCCGGAGATATTGTTGTGTGCGGGTCACATGGCGGTTTAAGTGCAGGCGGTTATGCGCAGAGACGTCAAGTTAAAGCGGTCTTTTTTAATGATGCCGGAATCGGTAAAAATAACGCAGGTGTAAAAAGTCTTGAATCTTTAAGTGAAGCAGGAATTCCTGCCTGCGCAGTAGACTGTATGAGTGCTGAGATTTTTAACGGGCAGGATATGCTTGATAATGGTATTATCACAGTCTGCAATCAACTGGCAAAGGCCCAAAACATCAAAGAAAAAATGACTGTTAAAGAAGCCGTAAAGCTTATTTAACATAAATCTAATATAATTCCATTCGCCTTATTGATCTTTGGCGAGTTTGATATTTTTCTTTTTAATCTGTTTTTCTGCCCAGACTCCTATTACATGGTCTATAAATGGTATTAATTCTTTTCCTGTATAAGTAAGAGAGTACTCCACTTTAGGAAGGACTACTGCATGCGCTTTTCTATTAACCAAACCGTCCTCTTCCAGTTCCCGCAAAGTTTGAGTGAGCATTTTTGAAGTAATATTCTGTACCATCCGCTTGAGCTATCCATGTCGAAGAACATTATTTTTATTAAAAATATGGTGATTGTTTAACAGTTGGCACTATATTAGGATGGTGCCATGGATCTGAAAGCT